>JBAXQV010000408.1:0-1505 GCA_037131575.1 Actinomycetota bacterium | reverse complement strand
CATCGGGTTCGGCGGCAAGCCAGCGTTCGGCCTGCGTCCGGGCGGCAGCGACGTCGCTCATACGGCCAGCGTGCGGAGTTCGACCAACGGGCGCGGCCCCACGTGTGAAATCACCTCGCCGGCGGCGATGGCACCGAGGCGAGCACACTCCGACATGCTGCGCTGCCGGGTGAAGCCGTAGAGGAAGCCGGCCGCGAACAGGTCGCCGGCGCCGGTGGTGTCGAGCACTTGGGGTACCTCTACCGCTGCCTCGCGCAACACCCCGTCGGGGGTGACCACGAGGCACCCTTCGGCACCGATGGTGACCACGGCCAACGAACAGTCGGCCTGCACACAACGGATGGCCTCGTCGAGCGAATCGACCTCATAGAGCGAGCAGAGTTCGAGCGAGTTGCCGAACAGGATGTCGACCTCGTCGGTGACCAGACCACGGAAGTCGGTGCGGTGCCGGTCGACACAGAACGAATCGCTGAGCGTGAGCGACACCTGGCGACCGTGGGCATGGGCCACGCGGGCAGCGTGACGGAACGCTTCTTTCGCCTCGGGCCGGTCGTAGAGGTAGCCCTCCATGTACAGCACTGCGCCAGCGGCCACCGTTGCCTCGTCGATATCGCCCGGGGCGAGCAGCGACGACACACCGAGATAGGTGTTCATGGTGCGCTCGGCATCGGGTGTGACCACGATGATGCAGCGGCCCGTGGGGGTTTCGTCGTCGGGGCGACCTGGGCGGAAATGCACACCGACCGCACGGAGGTCGTGGCCGAACACATCGCCGAGTTCGTCGCGGTTCACCTTGCCGATGTAAGCAGCGCGCCCGCCGAAGCTGGCCACGCCCACCACCGTATTGGCCGCCGAACCACCACTCATCTGCACCGCACTGCCGAGCGCCCTGTAAAGATGCAGCGCTCGATCGGTGTCGACGAGTGTCATCGAACCCTTCACCAACTCGTGATGGGTGATGAACCAATCGTCGGCATGAGAGATGACGTCGACGAGAGCATTCCCGATACCTACGACGTCGTAGACCACTTCCACATCCGGCACGTCCATCGACGCTATCGGCTCGGGCGCGACTCAGCCGTGCATCGCGCGCCGGTAGCCTCGCTCGCCATGACCAGCGATCCGTACCGGCTGCCTCGTTCCATCGTGCCCACTCGGTATCGACTCGAGCTCGAACCCGACCTCGTTGCGGCACGCTTCACTGGCCGTGTCGACATCGACCTCACCGTGGTCGAGCCTTCCGACCGCATCGAACTCAACGCACTCGACCTCGACATCGACGCGGTCCGTCTCGATGGAGTTGCCATCACGGCGTTCCATCTCGAAAGCGCCACCGAGCGCCTCGTCATCGATGCGGCCATCACCCCGGGCAGTGCGGTGCTGTCCGTCGAGTTCCGCGGTGTGCTGAACGACAAATTGTGTGGCTGGTACCGCAGTACGTTCCGCGATGCCGACGGCAACGAGCGCGTCATCGCCACCTCACAGATGCAGGCCACCGACTGTCG
>JBAXQV010000407.1:0-1508 GCA_037131575.1 Actinomycetota bacterium | reverse complement strand
GGATTCGGAGCCGAGCACCCGGTGGTACCGGGCTTCGGCGGGCGTGAGGTGATTGCCGGTTGGCGTTCTCCTCACTGTCTTGTTGTAACTTCGCCACCACCAGAGTTGTGACAGAGAATGACAAGACACAACAACTTTACGCTGCCTGGACCACTCAGTCAAACACTGCAGATCGCGAAAGACCAGCGTATGGGCACCTTTTGAAGAACGGTCGCGCAATGACCAGGGGAAATGCATCAGCGGCCGTTGCGCACCCTGCGTAGCCGGGCGCCCAGGGCCGAATAGCGCACGATGCACCACACTGCCCGTACGCCGTCTCGCCAGCCGATCTTCTTGCCCTCGGCGTAGGTGCGCCCGGCGTACGACACCCCCACCTCGTACACCCGCCAGCCGCCACGGGCCACCTTCGCCGTGATCTCGGGCTCGAAGCAGAACCGGTTCTCTTCGATCACGATGCCCTGGATCACATGCCGGCGGAACACCTTGTAACAGGTCTCCATATCGGTGAGGTTCAAGTCGGTGAACACATTCGACACCAGGGTGAGCGCCTTGTTGCCCAGCGAATGCCAGAAGTACAGCACCCGGTGCGGGCGGCCGCCCATGAACCGCGAGCCGAACACCACATCGGCCCGGTCGTCTTCCAGCGGCTCGAGCAACAGGCCGAACTCGGCCGGGTGTATTCCAAATCGGCGTCCTGCACCACCACGTACTCGGCCGTGGCGCGGGCGAACCCGGTGCGCAGCGCCGCCCCCTTGCCCTGGTTGCGAGGTTGCAGCACCACCTCCACCAGGGCGTCGGTGATACCGGCCAACACCTGCCGGCTGCCGTCGGTGCTGCCGTCGTCGACCACCACCACCTGCGCCACCCACGGACTGGCCAGCACTGCTGCCACCACCGTGCCCACGGTTGCCTCTTCGTTGTAGCACGGAATGACCACGCTCAAGCAGCGACGAGGGGTGCCAGACATTCCGGCGATGTAGCTGCCCGCTTCCGCTGGCACACGGAGCCGTACAGCGTGGCAACGTTGCGTCACGGTGCCTGGTGGCGTCGGCGATTGCAGCGGCCGACGGTGCAACGCCGCAGGTTCGCTGATTCACTGCGACTCATGCCCGGAGAGACAACCGGTCAACGTCGCCAGCTCGTCACCGACTCGACGTTCAGCAGCCGAGACATGAGCGGTCTGCGTATTGGAGGCCTCCAGCCTTCCGTGTGGGTAGAGCGGATGAACACGCTCGCCGCCCTTGTCGCCAGTATTGGCCAGTGTTGGGTGTGCGGCCCCACCGTGGGGGCCTTGCATCAGTGGGACGGGTTCATCCTCGAGCCACCATTCCACATCGTCGTGCAGCGCGGCCGGGCCATCCACCGCATGCACCACTTCATCCACACCTCATCGTGGCTGCCCGGCATCCACCGAGAGACGCTGCTCGGCCTGCCGGTGATGTCGCCCACCCGCACCCTCATGGACCTCGCCCCGCAACTCGGGCACGACCAACTGGTGCGGGCCATCG
>JBAXQV010000406.1:0-1510 GCA_037131575.1 Actinomycetota bacterium | reverse complement strand
GTCTCATCGAGGGGTTGCAGGCCATGCCTGGCGTGGTGGTGCGCGGTATCACCGACCCTGCAGCGTTCGCGCGGCGCGTGCCCACGGTGTCGATCTCGAAAGAGGGAGTCGACCCAGCGGCTGCGGCCACCTTCCTCGATGAGCACGGCGTGTACGTGTGGAACGGTCACTCATACGGCTTGCCGGTCATCGAATGGCTCGGCCTCGCCGACAAGGGCGGTGTGCTGCGTATCGGGCCCACCCACTACAACACCCTCGATGAGGTCGACACCGTGCTCGACCTCATCGGTCAGTATTTCGCTCGAGCATGAACGGCCTCACTGTGAGCCGACGATCAATCGTCGTCGTCTTGGTTACTGCATCAACGCTGCTGCTCGCCGCGTGCGGCGGTACGGCTTCCACGTCGGGCGGTGCCACCGGCGCCACCTCCTCGGCCAAAACCTCCACCGCTGGCTCGGGTGGCGGCGGTATGGGTGGCATGGACATGGGGCCGTCAGCAGCGCCGGCGGTGGCCTCGCTGCACCTCGCCAAGGGGTCGTTCACGGCTGCGCAGGCGGCCGCCCCTCTCACGTTCTCCATCGCCGATGTGCACGATCGCACCATCACCACGTTCCAGGAAGAGCAGACAAAGTTGCTGCACCTCATCGTGGTGCGCGACGACCTCACCGGCTACCAGCATTTGCATCCCGAGGTCGATGCCAAGGGCACCTGGACCGTGCCCGTCACCTTCGCCCACGGCGGCACCTACCGAGTAGTGGCCGACTTCGTGCCGGTCATCGACGGCAAGGCTTACGGGCGCACCGTGGTCACCGGCAAGCTCACGGTCGAGGGCGACAACACGCCGGTGCCGCTGCCGGCCCCTGCCGCTTCCACCACGGTCGATGGCTACACCGTGGCGTTGCAAGGCTCGCTGAACGCCGCCTCCGAGTCGGTGGTCACCTTCACCATCACCGATGCCGCAGGTAAGCCGGTGGCGCTGGGCACCTATCTCGGTGCGTACGGCCACCTCGTCGCGTTCTCGGCGAAGGATCTGGCGTACGTGCACATCCACCCGCAAGAAGCCGAAGCCATAGCTGGCACGATCCTGTTCGAAGGCCAGGTGGCCGCCCCCGGCCCGCATCGACTGTTCCTCCAGTTCTCGGCTGGTGGTGCCGTGCACACCGCAGAGTTCACCCTCGTCGCCACCTGACCTGCACCGGCCCAAGGACACACCGGCCCAAGGACACACCGGCCGACGGCTCAACGGCCGAACGACACTCCGGCCCTGCCCCGGCGCCCGGCGTCGGCCCGCGGCTCAACCCCCGGGGAGTCGCCTTCCTGATCACGTGTTTCGATTTCGATGGTGGTGGGGCAGCGTGCTTCACGCTGCGGGTGTTCGCCTTCCCGGGTCGGGCGGGTCGCCGGTGATGTCGGGGCGCGTTCGGGCGTATTCGGTGCCGTCGGGTTGGACCATGACGAGCGTGCGGTCGGGTTCGAGGTGTAATCGCCAGCCGAGTTCGTGCACAACATG
>JBAXQV010000405.1:0-1519 GCA_037131575.1 Actinomycetota bacterium | reverse complement strand
CGCTTCACGGCATCGGGGTGCGTGTCGATATCGGCCATCGCCTGGATGGTCTTCTTCACTTCGATCACCAGATCGCGCGGCGCCGACGCAGCACGCGCCGCCATGGCACCGGCCACGGCCATGAGTTGGTCGTCGTCGACACAACGATGCACGAGGCCAACCCGCTCTGCCTCCGCGCCATCCATCACTTCACCGAACACCACACCGGCGAATGTGGCCTGCGGACCCACGATGCGCCGCAGCATCCAGGTGTGGCCGCCACCGGGGTGAATACCGATCTGCAGGAACCGGGTGTCGAACTTGGCGCGGCGGGCAGCGATTCGCACATCGCAGCCGAGCGCCAGGTTCATGCCGGCACCCACCGCCGCACCGTTCACCGCGGCAAGCGTGGGCAATGGACTGCGGGCGATACGGAGGAAGCCCTCGTAGATGCCGCCGAGGCTCTCACCGTCGGCCTCGGCGAGGTTGCCGAGGTTCGCGCCAGCACAGAACGCCGGTGCAGCGCCGGTGACCACGATGGCCCCAATGGTGGGGTCGCTCTCGATGCGATCCATCGCTGCAACGATCTCAGCCACCATCGGTGCCGTGAGCGTATTGCGTTCACCGGGGTTGTTGAGGGTGAGCGTGGCGAACGATTGGCCATGATCGGCCGGGGTGATGGTGACGTCGACGAGTGCCATGCGGCGATTCTGTCACGCCGGTGCCCCATCTACCGCTAGCGTCCTCGCCGATGCTCGACCATGTGTTCACCGACGCCATCGGCGCACTGCGCGATGCATTCGAGGCGGCGTTCCTCGAACGGCAAGCCTTCGACGAGCACTTTCAGGTTGACGTGTTGTTGGGCGACCTCACCTGGGAAACCAGTTACGGCCTGCCGGGCGAGGGCTCACCGCCGCGGGTGGTGGCGCACATCACCTTCGACTGGCCCACGTGGAGCCAGACCGCGTACCGGCGCTGGTACGTGGAAGAGGTGCTCGACCAGCTCCCGGCCATCGAGATGGAGATCGTGTTCCGCATCCAACGCCTGCGCGAACAACCCACGCCCGATGTCATCGGCGACGCTGCACCCGAGACGAGCCCACTCATCGGCGACGGCCGCCTCGAACGGGCCGGCACCACCGTGGAGGTGCTGTACCTCGACGATTCACCCGACACCCCGGACTACGCCATCGAGGTGGGCTACGAAGGCCTGTACGAGTTGGCCGAGCAGACCCTGGTCGACGGTTCGAGCGCGTTGCTCGACGAGCACTTCGGTGCCCTCGGCGGCTGGATCTCGGCGATGTTGGTGCGCTTCGGCGACCTGAAACTCGCCTTCCTGCCTGCCGACGACAGCGAGGCCTGAACCCCTGCCCAGTGAAGCCCTGGCCAGTAGGGTGCGCACATGGCCGTCGTCGAACTCGACGTGAGCGAGCGAATCGCCACGATCACCCTCAATCGCCCCGCTGCACGCAACGCACTGTCGAGCGAGGTGCTGCAGTTGTTGCCGCAACTGATGCGCGCTGCCGATGACGATGACGCG
>JBAXQV010000404.1:0-1526 GCA_037131575.1 Actinomycetota bacterium | reverse complement strand
GGGGTGCCTGCGGTGAATTTCGGACCAGGCGATAACACCGTTGCCCATACCGCTGGCGAGTACTTGGATCGTGCGCCGCTCGAACGGACCTGGTCGATCCTGCGTGCACTCGTCGACGAGGGCACGTCACACTGACGTCGCCCCCGTCGACCGTGGTTCAGAGTTTGCGCATCACCGTGACGACGCGTCCGAAGATCGCAACCTCGTCCGGACGGAAGTGCATCGGCGAGAGTGCAGGGTTCGCCGGAAGCAGCACGATCTCGTCGCCGACACGCGTGTAGGTCTTGACGGTGCCCTCGTCGCCCGGGATGCCGGCCACGATGATGTCGCCGTTCTCAGCCGTGGTCTGGGAACGGGCCACGATGAAGTCACCGTTGAGGATGCCTGCTTCGATCATGGACTCGCCGCGGACACGCAGCATGAACAGCTCCCCATCGCCGCAGAAGTCGGTGGGGATCGGAACGATCTCCTCGACATTCTCCTCGGCGAGCACATCGGTTCCGGCGGCGACATCACCCACGAGGGGGACATGGCGGAACGGACGGCGATCGCCGGACGCTCCGGAGTTGGGGTCGTAGCGGACCTCCATGGCCCGTGGCTTGACCGGATCACGCCGCAGGAAGCCCAGCTCATTGAGGCGATTGAGGTGATTCTGCACGCTCGATGGTGAGGTGAGACCCACCGCGGTGCCGATCTCTCGGACTGACGGGGGATAGCCGTGTTCGGTGATGTGGAGGTCGATGACCTCGAGGATCTGCTGCTGGCGGAGGGTGAGGCCCGGTGAGGTCATGTCGGCTCCTGGAGGTGTTGGGAACGGGTGCGTTGCTGTATTTGTTCGAACGTATGTACTGGAACAGTAGGCGCATCGAGCCCCAGAGGCAAACACCCGTTCGAATTTCCTCTTGACATCGAACGGATGTTCGTGATTCGCTCTTGCCCGTGGGTCGAACGAACGTTCGAGCCACGCTCGCCGGCTCACCCAAGAGCTCACCCAAGAGCTCACCGGGCGACTCGCCGGGAGGCACCCCCAGTCACTGTCACACCGAGTTCGCAGGATGGTCCCCATGGCAGCGCTCCTCCACCCCGACACCCTCCCGCTCTTCTCCTTCGATCCCCACGCCGAAGCCGGCCCGTCGTTCGAAACCGATCCGTCGTTCGAAACTGGCCTGTCTTTCGAAGCTGGCCTGTCTTTCGAAGCTGCAGAGGATCTGTTCGCATCCTTCGGGGCCCGTATCTCGCCTGCCGCTCGCCCTGTCAGCGCCGCCCCCTGGAACGAGCACGGCCTTCGCCTCATCAGCGGAGGACTCGATCCCGCTCCCCCGAGCAGTCGTCCGGCGATCACCGCCCCGGCCATCACCGGGCGCGCCATCGTGCACACGGCTACCAAGCCCTCAACCGGGCGTGTGATGCGCACCGTGTTTGCTGGTCTGGCGCTCGCCGTTCTGTTCGCCTTCGCTGCTGTCGGGGCGCTCACCCTTCTCGGCGCCGACGCTGCCGCCACCGTGCCGCCGCCGCCCGCTGCGCTC
>JBAXQV010000403.1:0-1527 GCA_037131575.1 Actinomycetota bacterium | reverse complement strand
AGTCGAGCTCGACGAGGTCGTGGTGATGATGATGATGCCGGTCGTCCAGTTGAACGTGGTGTTGGCCGGGGTCACCAAGTCCTTCACGACGTTGCTCACCGTGACCTGCAGTTGCCAGTACTTGCCAGCATCGACGGCACCGCTTTGGGTGCAGATGTAGCCAATCTTGTACACCCCGTTACCAATACCGGTGCCGATCTTCAAAGACGCCATCTTCAAGTCGGAGAGGTCGGTGAGGGCACCCTCTGGGCTCGCAGCGGGGTTCTTGTTCACCCAGGCCGAACCGAAGCTCGACACCAACGGTGCCTGTAAACCGGTGCCGCCGGCAGGGCCGCTTGCGTTGTAGGTGAGTGCTGCCGGGTCATTCGCAGCATCCACCATGTACGCGTGGAATCGGAAGCCGATGGTGCCAGCCCCCGTGCAGGCAGCCCCGACCGGTGGGATCATTGAAAACACCGTGTCCTGGTTACCACTCGACACGGAGAGCGCAACTGCGCCAAGCGGAGTCGATACGGCGCCGGCATTCGATGCTCGACCGATGAGCGGTGAAATCGCCAGGCACGTCAGCATGCCTGACATCACCAGGCAGGTAACCCCGCCGTTGCGCCAACGGCGCCGAGTTTGTGCCGTGAGCGACTGACGAGCATGAAACGAGGGAGTAGACATCAGCGAGTGCCCTTCTTGAGAATGGTGCGAACATTGATCGACGACTCATCTGTCGATGCCGGAGCAACCCGTAGCGGTCGGCCGAGTAGCAACGCCATCCGACCGAACACGAGCAGGACAATGGCCAAGAGGAGCAGCGGTGTGGTCGACGAACCGGTCTGCGGGATCCTTGCAGGGAGCGTGACAGCCGTCGGACTCGTTGTGGTTGGCCCACCCGCCTGTGCCACCGTCGTCGTGGAGGCGGTGGTGCTCGAGACAGCGACGGTGGTGGTGGGCCTCACCGTTGTAGTGGTGGAGGAGGTGGTGGTGCTGCTCGAACTCGACGTCGAACTCGTGCTCGACGAGCTACTGCTGGTGCTGCTGCTGCTCGACGATGTCGGAGGGGTTGCGGTGACCGTCCAGCTGAATGTTGAGCTCGCGGGGGTTACAGAATTCTTTGCCACGTTGGTGACCGTGATTCTGGCCTCCCAGTACTTGCCAGTATCGATGGTGCTGTTCTGGGTGCAGATGTAGCCGATCTTGTACGACCCGTTGGCGATGTCGGTACCGATCTTCAGCGAGGCCATCTTCAAGTCGACGAGGTCGGTGAGGCCACCCAGTGGGCTTGCAGCGGGGTTCTTGTTCGACCAGGCCGAACCGCCCAAGCCCGACACGAGAAACGCCTGTAAACCGGTGCCACCAGACGGGCCGCTCGTCGTATAGCTGAGCGTGGCCGGGTCATTCGCCGCATCCACAATGTACGCGTGGAATCGGTAGCCGATGGTGCCAGCTCCCGTGCAGGCAGCCCCGACCGGCGGGATCATTGAAAACACCGTGTCCTGATTACCACTCGACACGGAGAGTGTTACCGCACCAAGCGGG
>JBAXQV010000402.1:0-1528 GCA_037131575.1 Actinomycetota bacterium | reverse complement strand
GTACCACGAGGTGTCGGGGTTCACTGCCGGGTCGGCGATGGTAAACGGCTTCGAGGCTTCCTTGGCCGAGGTGATCACGTAGCCGTCGCCGGGGGCAACGGTGCGGAACAGCAATGAACCTTGGTCATCGACCTTGCCCTGCCGGGGGGTGCCCGACGGGCCGGTGAGGGTGAGTTCGGTGCCAGGCTGTGCGTCGAGCACGGCCACTTGCCCGCTGCCGGGCTGCACGGTGAACGTGGCGGCGGCAAGTGGTTGAGTGGTGGCGGGGGCCGTGGGGGCCGTGGTGGCGGCCGATGAGTCGACGATGACCGCCGTGGTAGCGGGAGCCGGCGCGGAGGTGGTGCTCGAGCACGCGACGGCAGCAACGGCCAAGATGGCGAGGCCGATGGAGGAACGGTGACGGAAAGTCATCTGAGGAGTCTGCCAGGTACCTCGCCAGGCGCAATGATGAAGGGATGAATATCAGCGAGATGCTCGACGACCTGGCGGCATTGGTGAATGTGGAGTCGCCCTCACATGATGTAGCGGCGCTCACGGCGTCGGCTGATGTGTTGGCCGATGTGATCGAGCGGCAACTGGGCTCGCGCCCCACCATCGTCGACGGGCCGGCGGGGCCGCATGTGCATTGGCAGGGTGGGCCAGCACCGAAGGTGCTGTTGGTGGGGCATCACGACACGGTGTTCCCGTTGGGCACACTCGCTCGGCGGCCGTTCAGCGTTGCCGATGGTCGGGCCACCGGGCCGGGTGTGTTCGACATGAAGGCGGGCATCGTGCAGGCGGTGTATGCGGTGGCCTCGTTGGCCGATCGTTCGGGTGTGGAGATGCTGTTCACCTCCGATGAGGAAGTGGGTTCTGAGTCGTCGCGTCCGCTCATCGAAGCGCGGGCGAAGGCGTGCGGGGCGGTGCTGGTGCTTGAACCAAGTGCCGACGGCGGTGCATTGAAGACGGCGCGCAAGGGTGTGGGCACCTATGAGTTGGTGGTGCACGGGAAGGCATCGCATGCCGGGCTTGAACCCGAAAAGGGCATCAACTCATTGGTGGCGGCGGCCGAACTGATCGCCCAGGTGGCTACGTTCGGCGATATGTCTCGCGGTACCACGGTCACGCCCACCATGGCGTCGGCCGGTACGGCCGAGAACGTCGTTCCCGCCGAGACCCGGGTGCGGGTGGATGTGCGGGTGATGGAACCAGATGAGAAGGTGCGTCTCGAGGCGGCCATGGGTGGGTTGGCCACTTCGGTGCCGGGGGCGACGTTCGAGGTGCTCGGCGGGCTCAACCGGCCACCGATGCACGAGTCGGCGTCGGCGTCATTGTTCCCGGTGGCCCAGCGAGCTGCTGCTGCTGCAGGGTTGCCCGAGGTGCGGGGTGTGGCCGTGGGTGGCGGGAGCGATAGCAATTTCACGGCTGCCGCAGGCGTGCCGACCCTTGACGGGCTCGGTGCCGTCGGTGGCGGGGCACATGCCGACCACGAATTCGTGGAGGTCGACACGATGGTCGATCGCGCTCGTCTCCTTGCATCGCTGCTCAC
>JBAXQV010000401.1:0-1535 GCA_037131575.1 Actinomycetota bacterium | reverse complement strand
GGTGCTGACCAGAACGACCGGGCCCGGCTGCGATGGGTGAGGTACGGAGCCAGTAAGCAGCCGGGCGCGAGTCGGGCGTGAGCGAGGTGAGGGGCGAGGTGAGGTGAGGGGTGAGGTGAGGGCCAGGTGGGGGTTCAGATGAGGGGCCAGGTGTCGATGGTGTCGTAGCGGGCGCCGCTTGGTTCGAGGCGGCTGCGCACCAGGGCGACCTCATCGGCAACGAAATCGGCTGTCACCAGATCGCCCAATACCCGCGGCATGGCGACGTTCGGTTTCACCCGGGCGAGTGTGAGGTGCCCCACGAAGCGCTTGCGGGGCGGTTCACCGAGATGACTGGTGCGTCGAGTCACCTCGGCAGCGAGCTCGTCGAGCCCGGCCACCGGCACCACCAGTGCCCGCTCGGTGAGCACATCGACTGCGGGGCCTAAGCGCACCGCAACTGGGGGCATCGACAGGCCCTCGAGCGCCTCGCTCACCGCCGCCGGGTTTGCCTCGCCGAGGAAGCGCAGGGTGATGTGCCACGTATCGGGTTCCACGAAGCGCACACCGCGTTGATCTTTGCGGTGGAGCGAACTGAGTTCGGCGGCCACATCGTCGGGTGGCCACACAGCGATGAAGAGACGCGCCATACCCTCAGTCAACAGGGCGAGACCGAGCGGCAATACGGCGCAATGGAGGCAATGTAGGTGGCGGTTGGCGGCGTGGAGGAAGTTCGGCCAGTAGTGCGGTGGTGGCAGCGGTGATCGACTGCACCGCACGTTCGAACGCTTCGTTGGTTGCGGCCGAGGGTGCCTGAACGCCGCTCACCTTGCGCACATACTGCCGTGCCGCTGCTTCGATCTCGGCTGGCGTGGCATTGGGTTCGAGGCCGCGCAGTGTGGTGATGTTGCGACACATGGCTCCGACGGTACCCGCGCGCAACGCAGGGGTGATTGACTGGATGTACCCCTGTAGGTGAGGAGCACAACCGTGACCGATACCCGAGGAACGCCCTCAACACCCTCAACACCAGACGGTGGCCCGCGATGAGTTCCGGCAGCGGCACGCCCGACGATCCCTGGCAGTTGCTCACACCTCCCGGCTCATCGGCATACACCATGCACCTCGACCAACGAGACGGACGCGACGTGATCGTGTGCACCGTGGGCAAGACCGTCTTGCTCTACGACCGCCGCTGCATCGACGACCTCCACGCCACGCTCGTGCGGCACGGCGACTGGATGGACCTCGGTGCTGCCGACGAGCAGAAGCCGGCCAAGGACGGCACGGTGGAAGCGTGGGGCCGATCGCCGGACAACCCCATTGGTGGGTGGTACGGATTGAAGAAGGGCTTCCGCGGCAGGTTCGCCATGTACGTACCGCCATTGCTCGAGCACCTCGGGCTCGTGGAACTCGAACACCTTCCCCGCAACAACCGCGTCCGCGCCGCACGTTGACCTCGACGACACGCGAAAAGACCCCAGCTGAGCTGGGGTCTTCCAGTGGGCGAGGGGGGACTTGAACCCCCACGTCCTTTCGAACACTGGCACCTGAAG
>JBAXQV010000400.1:0-1536 GCA_037131575.1 Actinomycetota bacterium | reverse complement strand
GGCGCGCGCAGACGCTGCGATCTGAGTGCAGAATTGTCGCGGGAGGCAAAAGGGCTGCAGGTGGCGACGCCGTGGGCTAGCGCCCCGCACATCCTTCAGGCTTGATCTCGATGCGCGTGAAGCGCACCGGAA
Source organism: Actinomycetota bacterium (assembly GCA_037131575.1). GTDB lineage: Bacteria > Actinomycetota > Acidimicrobiia > Acidimicrobiales > Ilumatobacteraceae > VFMC01. The sequence goes on along the minus strand of JBAXQV010000400.1, from coordinate 1,404 downwards.
CGCCACTCAGGTTGGCGATGGCGTGCGGCCCCTCGGGCTGCGTCCACACCGCCCGGTAGCCGGCAGTCGGCGAGACCTCGTGTCGGCCGATCTCGATAAAACTGCCGTTCAGGAAGCGATACTGGATATAAGCGAACTTCGCCCCGCCAGGCCCGCCCGTTTCGCCCTCGATCACACTGGGCAGGGCGTGGACATGGACCGGCTCCTGCTGGAAGGGCGGCAGGTTGATCTGCAGCACACGTACATGCTCGTCCTCGAACATCACCCTGTGCTGCTGGGGCGCGGCGGTGACGGCGTCATACGCCGCTTCGGCGATCTGCTCGGCATGGGTGGGGTTGGCAATCAACGAAGCGATGGCATCACCCATCTCGTCGGCGTCCGCTTCCACGAAATGAACGCCGGGTTGCAGCGGTTCGAACCCCTCTGATGCTTCGGTTACTACGACGCACCCGTTCGCCATCGCCTCGATCATGCGCGCCCACTCGAAGTAGGCCGGCGGGTTCGCTCCCGCGGGCAGGTGCGTCGAGCGGTCGCGGTGAATGTTGAGCAGCAACTTCGACGATGAGAGCAACTGATATTTCCGGTCGCCGAACACCACGCCCGGCGTTGCCGCATTCACCGGGCGATCGAATCGGAAGAGGTGCAGGTCGGTGTTCAACCGGTACAGCTCCGGCGCCAGCGAGGCCAAGACGGCTCCGCGGCGCTCGTCGAGCCCACCCAGGAACAGCACATCGACGGGCCGTTCCGTGTGCGGTGACGATGGTGCGCTCATCGACGGCACCGCACCGAGTGGTAAACGACGCGCATCGACTCCGACGTCGAGCAGTGCCTGCACACCATGAGGGTTGATGTCGAGCGTGCGAAGACCTCGACGGCACGCATCGACCGACAGATGGAACCAGGGGGTGCCTGGCTGTTCGGTACAGACACAGATACTCACCGCGGCCGCGCGCTGCAGGTCGGCGTTGGGGAAGTCGCTCAGTTCGAAGAACTCGTGGGGTGCAACCACCAGATTGATGGACCCATCGAGCGTGGGAAGTCGGTCGTCGACCATTGCGGCCTCCCGGCCTACCGACCGCGCAGCCTCTACAAGCCACTGTGCAATATCGCGCATGAACTCGTTCCCGCGTGCGGCCACGAACACGTTCACCAGAGCCGTCACGAGTTACGCCTTCCGACGAACAATTCGCACGGCTTTGCGTGGCGCTCGGCCCAATTTGCGCACCGCCCGTTTGGCGACGCCAGCCTTGTCGGGATGGTGGCGAATATCGCGCAACATGCCGGTGACGAGCGCGTGTCTACTCAGCGCTGTGGGCAAGGCCTCGGCAAGTGCGCGCACCTCGGCCCTGCGCTCGAGGGCCTCGGCGCGCAAGGTGTCGATGACCGCCTCCGCTGCTTCCACAC
>JBAXQV010000399.1:0-1548 GCA_037131575.1 Actinomycetota bacterium | reverse complement strand
CGGCAGCGGAACATAGCCGAAGGGGAGTTGCCCCGGGTCGGGCCCTGGCACCTGACCACCTGTTGCGGCATAGTCGAGGAAGCCTGCGTAGTCCGAGCGCTCACTGGCCGACAGGGCGAGCGGCTTCACAGCCGCATACACGAGCGACGTCAGCGGATAAGCGCCTGGTGCGTTCGACGACGGCTTCGGCTCCAGGAACGTGGGCTCGTCCTTGGCAGCAAGCGATTCCACGCCGGCCGAAAGGCCGGACGCGTTCGGGGCAATAAAGGTTCGACTTGGTCCGTTGTCGCCGGCGCGGCTGAGCCGAGCCATTTGAACGCCGTAACGCGACGCCGACGGCGTGTCGGTGATCGAGAACATGATGCGCGAACCCAACACCTGCGGCCCCAACCGCTTCCACGCATCAGCCGGGCTCGTGGGAAGCGGATTCGCTTCGATTCTGGCTCCGTCGTACGCAACTCGGGCAATGCGCGCTCCATCGGAGAACCCACGGTTGTAGGGGACCCAGTCGGTGCTGCACAGCGGAGGCGGAGTCACTTTGGAGTTGCCGACCGTAATCGGTTCTGCGATGTAGCAGTTCGGGTCGGCCTTCGGGAACGAGGAGGGAAGCGGCGTGGCAAAGGCAATGCCGGTGGGGTTCAAGGCCGATGACGTGTTGTAGACCGGGTTTACCCTCATGCCGTTCTGGTCGGGTTGTCCACCGAGCCATGCAGCAGCCTCTGGATCAGCCAAGATCCATTCCCACAGTTGCAACGTTGCGTCGGACGACACCTGAGGAAGCTGCAGCGAGGCGCCCAGCCGGACGTCATTCACGTAGAGATACTTGAACTCCGGATTGAACTGCACGAAGTCAGGATCTTGAATCAGGGTATTCGCGTTCTTGCTGAGCCACGTGTACGAGGGCACCGCTGTCTTGATCTCCACGGCAGACCGATACGACTGCGTGAGAAGCTTCGCCACCAATCGCGGGGTGAGGTTGATTTGCGCGACGCGAATACCCGTGAGCGTCGACTCTTCTTTCGGTGCCTCGGTGGTTGGGTTTCGCTCGTACTGGAAGCCGATCACCACCCCCGACGCCGTAAGCGGGGCATACACCACTGGGCTCGCTGGGTCGAGCGCCTCGGCAGAAAGTGGCCGTGAAATGGTGACCAAACCGGAATTCGAGAGGCCTCCACTGGTGAGCTGCTGTCGAGCATTGCTGTCGGGAATGGGAGCGTAGGAAAACGGTGGCAGCGCCGCAGCACCGCACAGGGCCGGCTGCCAACTCGACACTGCCGGCAACGACAATTCACTGCCCGACACACGGCGTTCCACCCCGGCAAACGAACAGGGCGGGTCGACCGGGCTCACCTCGATATTGAAGGCGATACGGTTCTTCCATACCGCCGCGCTCAACGGCGAGGTCACAACGCCGTCGGAGCTCACTTCGAACGGCGTGCCGACGTTGTCGGTGGCCTCGACATCTCGCGGAACAACCACGATCCAGCATTTCGGTGCCTTTTTGTCGCTTCCAACGACCGTTTGAACCTTCTGCCCGCAGCCCAACCC
>JBAXQV010000398.1:0-1550 GCA_037131575.1 Actinomycetota bacterium | reverse complement strand
TGGCAGGCGCTGCCTTCTTGGCAGGCGCTGCCTTCTTGGCAGGCGCTGCCTTCTTCGCAGCCGGGGCAGCCTTCTTGGCAGTCGGGGCGGCCTTCTTCGCTGGAGCGGCTGCCGGGGCCGAAGCAGGTGCCGCTGTCGGGTTGAGGTGTTCGGTGCGACGTTCGAGCATCTCGATGCGCTCACCCAACCGAGCCAACTGCTTCGACACTTCACTCTGCACGGTCGACACCACATGTTCGGTTGATGTACGACCCCGCTCGATGAGTTGGTCGACGACATTGGTGGCGTCTTTGCGTCGTACCTGGCCAGCGGCCACCAGGTCGCCCACCAATTTCTCAGCGGTTGCTTGCGACATCTCGGTGAACTGCATTCCAGCGTCGAGGAGACGCTTCACGAACGATGATTTCGACATGCCCACATCCTACCGGCGGGGCGTGCTGGCCATTCGTCATCTCCCCAGGTCAGAGGTCACGATCTGAGTAACTCATCGACGATCGAGGCGAGATCGTCGCCGGTGATGTCGGGGGTGATGTCGAGCGCTTCATCGCGTGCAGTGACCCCGCTGAACACCTGTCCGTACCGGCAGCCGAGCCGCTGCGCGAAGGCGCCATCGGTATCGGGTCGGTCGCCGATCATCACTGCTTCGCGGGCCGCCACGTCGCCCACGATCGACCGAACCAGGCTCGCCATCGGGGCATGTGGCTTGCCTGCCACCACCGGTTGCACTCCCGACGCCACGGTGACCGCAGCGAGAATCGACCCACCGCCAGGAATGGGCCCATCGGGTGTTGGATAGGTGGCATCGTCGTTCGTGCCAATTAAACGGGCACCGCTTCGCACCGCTGCTGCGGCATCTTTCAACACGTCGTAGGTGAAAGCCGGGTTGAGGCCCACCATCACAGCGGTATACGGCCCGGCGTCGGCCACAACGGCACCGCGCCGCTCGACAGCCTCCACGATGCCGGGGCCACCGCATACATGCACCGTGTCGCCCGGTTCGATGAGTTGCGCCGCTGCCATGGCCGAGGTCACTACATCGCCCACGGCAGGCACACCGATCGCTTCGAGTGCTGCCTCTTGTTGCGCCACCTTCGACATCGAGTTGTTGGTCACGAACAGCACCCTGGTGCCAGCAGCACGCAACCGGGCGATCGCCTCCACCGAACCGGGTATCGGGCGACGGGCCAACCACACCACGCCATCGAGATCGAGCAGCACCACCCCCGGTCGGTTGGGGTGAGCAACACCCGCTGGCGATACAGGGTTCACAGGAATTGCGCTCGACACGTCGTCATCGTGCCATGCGAACTGCCATCCTGTGCAGATGCCTCGTTTCGAACCGTTCCGCGCCCTGCGCTACGCCGCCGATCTGCCCATCGCAGAGGTCACCGCACCGCCCTACGACGTGCTCTCTGCTAGTGACGTCGCAGCACTGAAGGCGCAGCACTCGAGCAATATCGTCGCCATTGACGTACCCGGCCCCGACGACGACCCGCAGCGGTATGTCACGGCAGCCCGCACACTCGCTGCCTGGCAGCACGAGGGAACCT
>JBAXQV010000397.1:0-1552 GCA_037131575.1 Actinomycetota bacterium | reverse complement strand
TCAGCCGCGCCCCACGAGGTCGAGCGCGCCGACGATGCGCATCTCATTGGCCGAACGGGCATCGAGCAGCACCTTCAACTCGCTCACCCGAGCGGTATCGCCGGCCTCGAACGCCTCATCGAGCGCTCCCGACAACACACGCGACACCGAGTCGTACCACGCCACCACATCGTCGAGGTGGAGCGACGCAGGCCACCCCACTTCGACGCCGGTGACGGCCGAGATGGCATCGGCTTCATCGTGGATCCAGGCGATCTCGTGCGCTGCCCGAGTGGCCATCCCGCGCAGAATCTGGTCGATCTGCCCGAGGAGCACCTTCACCGGCTCTGACTGCACTTCGGGGGCGACGGTATCGCGAAGTTCATCGGCGATTCCGCGGAGGATCTGTTCGGTGGTGGGCCGCGAAAGCATCAGTCGTGGTTCCCTTCTGTGTGGTGGGCGCTGGCAATGGCAGCAAGTTGTTCGAGTACCGGCCCGAGCGCGTCGGCGGTCGACAGCCACATGCTCTGGCCGAACTGCACTGCGTTGAGATTGAACAGCGACGCCATCAGGTGGTTGGTGCCGTGCGCGTAGTCGGCACCGCCTTCGAGCAACCGACGCACCGTGCCCACCACGCCGAGGACCAGGAAATACGCCACCACGGCGGGGTTCACCTGCAACTCGTTCAGCCCCGTGAGCGCTCGGTAGCGCGCGCAGAACGCCTCGCAACCGGCTTCATCGAGCAGATCGGGCGGTGCGGCCTGGGCCACAGCCTTGAAGTACCCCATGTCTTCTCGCGGATCGCCGATGGATGCGAGTTCCCAGTCGAGCATCTCGAAGTGGCCATCGGCGGTGATCATGAGGTTGGCGCTCTGGAAGTCGCCATGCATCAAGGTGAGCGGCACTTCAACGGGTCGGTGCGTATCGAGCCAACCGGCCATGTAGCGCAACACCGGCAGGTCTTCGATGTGTTGGTCGGCGGTGCGGCGCCATTCGTCGATACGCGTCGACAGGTAGGCGTCCCAACTGGTGGGGCGTTCGAAACGGGCCGGCAGCGACTCGAGCGGTATGGCGTGATAGCTGGCGAGGGCTTCGGCGAGCCGTTCGTTCAACCCCTCGATGGAGCCGCCGCCCGCCACATAGGGCAGGAACGACGTGGCCTGGCTGAAGTCGATGACGAGCGCAACGGTGCCGAGTTGCTCGCCGCTTGCATCGAAATGGCGGGCCGTCGGCGTGCGCACACCGTGTTTCGAGAGCGCCTGGAGCAGTTCCCATTCCTGTGCTCGATCGGTGTGGATGAGGATCTTGTCGGCGGGCGGGTCGCCACGCAGCACCAACACCACCGAGCCGTCGTCGTGCTCGACCACCGCCTTGGCCAACAACCGGCTGTACCCGCCGGTCATCACCTCGTACGAACTCACCTTCACGTTGCGCCACGTCGGCTGCTGCTGCGCGAGGAACGCAGCCAACAGTTCGGGCATCACTGACGGATCGAGCATTTCCACCCCCAAGGTTTCGACGTGAGGTTAGACCCGACTCGGCCGCGTGTGGGAAGCGTGCCGTACAGTGCCGC
>JBAXQV010000396.1:0-1554 GCA_037131575.1 Actinomycetota bacterium | reverse complement strand
GGTATCGCCCCCGGGGCGATGCCCTGGTTGCACCGCTACATCGGCAATCCGGTGTTGTCGTTCGTGGGCAGGTTGTTCTTCCGTGCCCCGGTGCGCGATTTCCACTGCGGGCTCCGTGCGTTTCGGCGTGAGTCGATCGTGGGGTTGCATCTGCGCACCACCGGTATGGAGTTCGCGAGCGAGATGGTGGTGAAGGCCTGTGTGAACGGCCTGCAGGTCAGCGAGGTACCCACCCCGTTGCGACCCGATGGGCGCACCCGAGCCCCGCATCTGCGCAGTTTCCGCGACGGTTGGCGGCATCTGCGGTTCCTGTTGCTGTTCAGCCCGCGGTGGCTCTTCCTCTATCCGGGCCTGCTGCTCATGGCGTTGGGGCTGGTGTTCACCGGGTTCTTGGTGAGCGGGCCGATCGAGGTGGGCGGGGTCGGCTTCGATGTGGGTGCGCTGCTGTACATGATGGCACTCACCGTGGTGGGGTATCAGGCGGTGCTGTTCGCGCTCTTGGGCACGGCGTATGCCCGCGCCGAGGGGTTCCTGCCGGCAGGCGACCGGTTCGAGAAACTCGAACGGCGATTCAGCCTCGAACGCAGCGTGTTGATCGGCGGGCTGGTGTTCCTGTTCGGTATCGGGGTCTCCGTGTTCTCCTTCCTGCGCTGGCGCGATGTGGGTTTCGGCGCGCTGCAACCCGAGCAGAGCGTGCGCACGGTCACCCCTGCCGTACTGGGCCTGGTGTTGGGCGCGCAAACCATCATGGGCGGTGTGTTCTTGTCGTTCCTGGGCATCCGCGTCGCCCGCGTCGATTCGCTCTGAGCCGTCAGCGGCGAGCCGCGGCCTCGAGCACGGCAGCGAGCGCGTCGACGTTGCGTTCCCACGACCAGTTCGCTGTTGCCGCGCCGGCACGCAGTGCTGCTGCCAACTCGGCGTCGGCGTGCACACGCCGCAACGCATCGGCGAGAGCACCCGCATCGCCGGCCGTCACCAGAAGGCCGTCGACACCGTCGCGCACCACTTCGCCGAGCGCACCGTCGTTGCTGGCGATCACCGGGGTGCCACAGCTCAGCGCCTCGGCTGCCATGAGTCCGAACCCTTCACCGCTTCGTGTGGGCATCACCGCCACCGCAGCACTGCGATAGAGCACGCTCAGTTCGGCATCGGGTACGAACCCTGCGAAACGCACATGCTGCAGCCCGGCGGCGCGCTGTTCGAGCGTCGCCCGCCCCGGGCCACTTCCGCCGATCACCAACTCGCCCACGGCATCGAGGCCCGACATGCGCCAGGCGTCGATGAGCACGTCGACGCCGTTGCGCTCGACCAGTCGCCGCACGGTGACCACTCGCCATCGCGCGGCGCGTGTAGCGCCCGGGTCGGGGTAGAACCGCTCGGTGTCGACCCCGCAGTGCACCACCACCGGCTCAACGCCGGGGGCGATGGCGCGCACATATCGGGCAGTGTGCTCGGAGATGGCCGCTACGGCGGCCGCACGCTTCAACACCGGGCGGCCGATGAGACGGTCGGCGAGCCGCTCGACAAAGGCGATCGGCGCCGGATACTCAACAT
>JBAXQV010000395.1:0-1556 GCA_037131575.1 Actinomycetota bacterium | reverse complement strand
CCGGCACCGGATGCACCGGAGGTACCGCAAGCGTGCCACCCATCACCTTCGGCACCGCCCCACCAGTTGCCAGCGACAGCCCCACCACACCGACGACCGATGCGACCGCCACCACCAGCGCCCCCACCACGTTGGCCACCACCAGCAGCGTTGCGGCACCCGCAACGCTGATCACATTGCTGGCACCCACCAGCAACCCACCGCTCACCGGCCCGATGTTCTCCCCCGACCTCGGCACCAAAGTCGACACCGCCCCCGGCGTCACCACCCGCGGCGACACCCGCAAACTCCTCGACGAAGGCCTCTGGGCGCACATCCCCTGGGAGATCGACCCCAACGACCTCTCCCAACTCAGCGTCAACCCAGAAGACGTCCCCATCATCGAGGCCTATGTACGGGCAAACATCGTCTACTACAGGGCTGCCCTGGGACAGACGACGACCGATGACCCCGACTTCGCCAAATATTCGACGACCGGCGGCCATGTCTTCGACAGTGGATTCAACGAACGGAAACAGCGAGCGGTCGTACTCTCGCTCGGATCAGGCGCGCTCCTGCGCCCGTACGTTCTCGGCGACAACCGCACCGAGTCGACAGCCGTGGTCTTCGACTGTGAACTCGACGATGAGCAAGAGATTCCTATCGGCGGCACGCCGAAACTGCATCCGATGCACCGCGACGGCCAATTCGCCACGATGGTCAAGGTTGGCGGGCAGTGGAAGATCGACAAGGCGGGCCTGATGCCCAGCGCTTGTCTGTGAGTCCGCCGTGTTCGCTCGGTCCGTCATTGTTTTGACCCTGCTTCTGCCCGCCGGCTGGGGCGGCGGAAACCCCGCCCCACCACCCACTGAGATTGCGGGGGCTCGGGCGGTGATGATCCAGAACACCTCGGGCGGGATCGAACGCATCACCTCCATCCCACGGTCGTCGCTGTTCTCGTCGTTCAGCGAGAGCAAGTCCACCAAGTGCACCTTCACCGCCCCGTTCGACAACTACCTCCTCTCGAACGGCACGACCGTCCCGAAGGGCACCGTCGTCACCAGCAACTACATCTTCTTCGACATGGCGCTGCTGAGCTTCCCCAACCCGCACGGCCCCGTCACCGGCGCCCCATCGCGCGGCCCACTCGGCACCCTCACTCGCACCTTCGGCGTGTTCTGCGACCGCTACGCCCCCTACGCCAACTTCAAACGCCTCATCACCGTCACCATCAACGACTCGCTGCTCAACCCCCGAGTGAAGCTCGACGTCTTGCGCAACTCTCTGCAACTCCAGCGCCCGGTCATCTTCACCAACCCCATCGTGCACACCTACGGCGGCCTCCTCACCCGCTACCCCACCTGGCTGGCCATCGAACCGTCAGCGTGGCGCACCCAACTCTCCAACACCCTCAGCTACCGCGGGCTCCTCCTCGAACTCATCGCCGAACCACGCACGCTCGAGTTCACCGTCACGTTCACCCCCAACCCCGCCAAACCATCCACGCCGTACACCGGCACCATCGGCTGCGTGCCCACCATCGACCCCACCAACGACGGCGCTGCACTGCCCGCGTT
>JBAXQV010000394.1:0-1558 GCA_037131575.1 Actinomycetota bacterium | reverse complement strand
CCTGGCTCAACTGGCTCGACCGTAAGTGGCAGATCGTGCTCACCCTCGGCATTCTGGCCACCGCACCACTCGCTCGAATCGTCCGTGCACAAACCATGGCACTCCGTGAGCGCGAGTTCGTGCTGGCGGCCCGCAGCCTCGGAGCCAAGCCGGGTCGCGTGATCTTCCGTGAGATCATGCCCAACCTCATTCCGGCCATTCTCACCGTCGCGTTCACCGGGTTGAGCATCCTCATCGCCAGCGAAGGTGCGTTGGCCTTCCTCGGTCTCGGTGTCGAGGTGCCTACCCCCACCTGGGGCAAGCTCATCGATGAGAACCGAGCCAAGATCGACATTGCTTGGTGGGCCACCTTGTTCCCCTGTTTCATGCTGTTCCTCACCGTGTGGTCGTTCAACATCATCGGTGACCGCCTCTCACGGCGATTCGACATTCGACAGGCGGGCGTATGAGCGATCTCACTCAGGCATCGACTCGGAGTTCTGGCGAGCCGCTGATCAAACTCACCGATGTCACCACACACTTCGAGACACCACGTGGTCTCGTGCGTGCTGTCGATGGTGTGAGCCTGCAACTCGAGCGTGGCCGAGCACTCGGCATCGTGGGAGAGAGCGGTTCAGGCAAGACCATCCTGTCTCGATCGATCATGGGCCTCCTCCCCCCTCGAGGCACGGTGCGAGGTGGCAGCATCACGTTCGAAGGTCGTGAAATCGGCAATCTCGATCGCAAGGCCATGCGCACGGTGTGGGGCAAAGAGATGGCGATGATCTTCCAAGATCCGATGACGTCGTTGAACCCGGTGATGAAGATCGGCAAACAGATCGCCGAGCCACTCCAGATCCACCTCGGCATGACCAAGCAAAATGCATGGGCGACGGCCGAGAAGCTGCTCACTGACGTTCGTATCCCCGAGGCTAAACGGCGTCTCGAGCAGTACCCGCACGAGATGTCGGGCGGTATGCGCCAACGCGTGATGATCGCCATCGCGATCGCTTGTGGCCCCACCGCACTGTTCGCCGACGAGCCCACCACCGCACTCGACGTGACCGTGCAGGCACAGATCCTCGACCTCCTCGGCGAGCAACGACGCGACCGCAACATGTCGCTGGTACTGGTCACCCACGACCTCGGCGTGGTGGCTGGCCACACCGACGAAATCGCCGTGATGTATGGCGGCAAGCTGGTCGAGAAAGCCGACACCAAGCGACTCTTCGCGCATATGAAGATGCCGTATACCGAGGCGCTGTTGCACAGCATCCCCAAGATGGCCGACCCGAGCCATACCCGGCTCAGCGCCATTGCCGGCCGACCGCCCGACATGGTGAACCCCCCAAAGGGTTGCCGCTTCGCGCCGCGTTGTCAGTACGCGGTCGATCAATGTCATCACGAAGAACCACCGCTCGTCGCTGCCGCCGACGACCCGACGCACTTGTATGCGTGCTGGCAACCGGTGGGAAGCCCCGAACACCGCGCCGCTCGCGAGCGCATCGACAGCGGGGCAGCACCAGCGATGACCGCCGCAGCAGGAGGTCACTGACATGGCGGGTACAGGTACAGCACA
>JBAXQV010000393.1:0-1565 GCA_037131575.1 Actinomycetota bacterium | reverse complement strand
CCCAAGGCCTCGCCCCACACCTGAGCATGGCCGGTGCGCCGGACCCGGACTTGCTCATCCGCACGGGCGGGGAGTCGCGCATCAGCAATTTTTTACTGTGGCAGTGCGCCTACACCGAACTGTATTTCACAGATGCCCTGTGGCCGGACTTCAACAACGCGATGCTTGACGAGGCCCGCTCGACACTCGATGCCGGCCAGCGCACCGAGAAGTACCGCGCCATCCAGGAGTACCTGTTCGAGAACACAGCGTCCTTCGTGCCGTTTCATAAGACGCTGGTGCGGGCGATGAGTGCCAAGGTGAAAGGTCTCGAGCCGGTGGTCATCGACGCCGTGCGCTGGGAGAGGATCGAGGTTGGCTGACCGGTGACCGGTTATGTGGTACGACGAGCTGCGCTGTCGGTCGGCGTGTTCGTCGTCATGGCGGTGCTCACCTACCTGGGCATCGCCGCGTTGCCGGGCGATGCCTGCACGGCGCTGCTCGGCAAGTTCGCCACGGCGGGGAAGTTGGCTCAGTGCCGTGGTGAGCATGGTCTCGATGCGCCTGTTGTGCGACAACTGGGCGACTGGGTGACGGGTCTACTGCACGGCGATCTGGGCTACTCGGTCAAGCGGGGCGCCCCGGTGAGCGAACTGATGGTGCCGCGTATTCGTAACGCGTTGCTGCTGGCCGGGGTGGCGAGCCTGCTCGCGTTCCCGGCCGCGATCGCGGTGGGACTGGCGACCGGTCGGCGTGAGCGGTCGACGGCCAGCCGTACAGTCGACAAGGTGGCCCTGGTGGCGATGACCTTGCCCGAGTTCGTGACCGCTTCGGTGTTGTGGCTGGTGCTGTCGGTGTGGCTGCCGATCCTGCCAGCGGTCACCGTGGTGAGCAGTGACGATTCGTTGCTCGACTTGTTGCCCAACGTGTGGTTGCCGGCGATCACGCTCGCGGTGCTCGTCTTCGCCCACGTGATGCGTTCGATGCGCGCCTCGGTGTCGGCCACCTCCCGGCGGCCGTTCGTCGACGCCGCCCGGTTGCGTGGTGTGTCAGAGCGGTCGGTGGTGCGGCGGCACATTCTCCCGGCTGCCTTGCCACCCACGGTGAACGTCATCGCGGTTACCGCCGCCTGGCTGCTCACCGGCACCTTCGTCGTCGAAGTGGTCTTCAACTACCCGGGGCTCGGACGCCTCGCCGTCGATGCGATCGCCGACCGCGACACCGATCTGATCCTCGCCCTCACGTTGCTCGGCCTCGCTGTGTTCATCGGTGCGTCCTTCCTCGCCGACACGGTCATCCGTCTGCTTGACCCACGAGTGCGGGCGGGGGCGGGCCGAGCATGACCGCGGTGAGCCCAACGCTCGCAACGACAGCGCGCTTATGGCGTCGCCGGTGGGTGTCGGTAGGTGCCGTTGTGGTGGCCCTGCATGTGCTGCTCGTGGTGTTCGTGCCGTTGCTGCCCCTCCAGTCACCCACAGCGCAGGACGCAGCCGCGGTGTTGCAAGGCATGTCACGGTCGCACTGGTTGGGCACCGACGACCTGGGCCGCGACGTGCTGTCGCGAGCTTTGTGGGGCGGGCGCCCGT
>JBAXQV010000392.1:0-1570 GCA_037131575.1 Actinomycetota bacterium | reverse complement strand
CGACCACTTCCACGTCGAGACCGGTTGCCCAGTCGGCGCGCTCGCCTTGGTTCATTCCCCACGGGTTGCCCTGGTTCTCCATGGCGCGGTAGGCGTTGCCCAGTTCGGCGGGGAAGTTCGACTCCATGAGCGACAGGTAACGGCGCATGTCGAGGATCTTGTCGAGGATTTCGATGTTGACCGGGCAGATCTCGTCGCACGCCTTGCAGCTGGTGCAGCTCCAGACTTCTTCGGCCGAGATGCGCTCGAACAGCGACGACGACTTGATGGTGATCTCACCGTCGACCGACAACGGCGGGCTCACATGCGCGTGGGCGGCCGAGGCGGCCATCACTTCGCCGGTCTTCAGCACGATCTCGCGCGGGTCGAGCGGCTTGCCCGTTGCATGGGCCGGACACACGCTGGTGCAGCGACCACACATGGTGCAGGCGTCGGTGTCGAGCAGCTGCTTCCACGTGAAGTCTTCCACCACGCTGGCGCCGAAGGTTTCGAGCGAGGTTTCGGTGAGGTTGGGCATGGCGCGCATGGCGCCCTTGGGGCGCTCGCGATCTTTCAGGTACATGTTCAGCGGCGAGGTGAAGATGTGCCGCAGCATGGTGATGGGCAAGATGGCCAGGAACACGATGAAGGCCACCACATGGCTCACCCACATGATCTGGTGCCACAGCTCGAGGTTGTGCGCCGACATACCGGTGAACAGATTGCTGAGCGGGTAGCCGATGAAGCTCCACTTCTCGAAGCTCGGCTGATCGAACTGGGCGATACGGAAGGCTTCGGTGAAGAAACCGCTGAGCCCGATGATGAGGAATGTGGCGAGGATGAGCGCGTGCTCGGGCTTGGTCTTGATGCGGATGCGATACGGGCGCTGGATGTAGCGGCGCACGATGGCCCACACGATGCCCACGGTGAACACGAGGCCGGCGAAGTCGCCGATGAACGAATAGGCCATGTAGGTGCGGCCGTGGAGGAACTTCAGGCTCTCGGGCATCTGGTGATCGATTTCCAGCACCGTGGTGACACCGAGCAGCACCAGGAATCCGAAGTAGATCATCGAGTGCATCAGGCCAGCCGCCGAATCGCGCAGCAAGGTTTGCATGTACACGCCGGCGCGGAAATCGCCGAGGCGACGCTTGATGTTCTTCGGGGTGGTGCGACGACGATCGGGTGCGCCGCGCTCCCAGTTCTTCATGCGGTCGGCGAAGGCGAACGAACCCCACACCAGCAGCGCCGGGATGACGGTGTAGAACGCCACCTGCAAGGGGCCGGGGATACCGTCGAACACCTCGCGGGCGATGGAACTGTGCCCGTGCCACTTGGTGAGCTGCGGCAAGATGCCCGACAACAGCGTGAAGGCGCCCATGAAGACGCCGACGCCGATGGCGATCTGGTGGGGCTTGATGCGCTTGGGGCCTTTGTCGGCCGGCGCGGGAGACGACGCGTGCGTACTCATGACGACGCGACCTTAGTGGGCGCGGCGCCGCGCGCTCATGTCCGTGGGCGCCTTTCCTGCAGGTGGATCAGCCGAAGTACTGCCGGTCGAGGTCGCGGATGCGACCCGCCAGCGATGCCA
>JBAXQV010000391.1:0-1574 GCA_037131575.1 Actinomycetota bacterium | reverse complement strand
CACCCCGCCCCGCCTGCCACCGGCCGCGATGAGCAACGTGCGCACCGGCTGCGCGGGGCGCTCATCGCGCTGGGCACACGGGCGGGCCGACGGGGCGGACGGGTCGAGGTGCGAAAGAATCTGCAGGTGCGCGGACAGGTGTGGGACATGACGGGCTTCGACGCTGCCGACCCCTCGCGCCGGAGTCGCTTCAGCTCCATCTTCTCGCTCACCTACGAGCCGCTGCAGCGCTATGTGCGCCGCCGCGGCGGTGGTGCCGACACCGACGACATCGTCGCCGAGACCCTCACCGTAGTGTGGCGTCGCCTCGACGACGTGCCCGCCGATGCGGCGCTGCCGTGGACGATCGGCGTCGCCCGGCGGTGCCTGGCCAACCACCGCCGCACCGAGCAGCGTCGCACCACACTGGCCGAGCGCGCCGCCGCGCACCTGATCGAGCCGGTCGACGCCGTCGACGACGAACTCCATCTGGCGATCGAGCAGCTCGACACCGACCAGCGGGAGCTGCTCAACCTATGGGCCTGGGAAGGCTTCGCGCCCCGCGAGATCGCTGTGGTCCTCGGTATCACGGCGAACGCGGCGAGCATCCGTCTGCACCGGGCGCGTCGAGATCTGGCAGCGCTGCTGCCCGCACGAAAGAACGCCACCGTGGGCGGACACACAGCCATCGGAACGACCGAGGAGGAACAGTGAACGACGACGAACTCTTCAACCGACTGCGAGCCATCGACCCCTGTCCCGATGCGGTCGTTCTCCAGCCCGCGCACAGCGCTCGGGCGCTCAGCCTGAAGGAGACGATCATGACCACCGATGTCGAGTCACCGGCCACGGCCGACGATGTCATCACCCCCGACCATGCTCCGGGTGCTGCCCGGTTCGGCGGCCGCCGATCGCGACGCGGCTGGCTTGCCGGTGCCGGCCTGGTAGCCGCTGCAGCGATCGCCGCAGTAGTGGTGCTCCCGGGGCCCGGCAGCACGGGGACCTCGTCTGCGTGGTCGCCCACTCCGCAGGCAGCCACCACCGCCGATGCCGACGCTGCCCGCCAGACCTGTGCCACGGCCACCGATTTGGCGTTGGCCGACGCGGCCGTCGCTGTGGCGAGGGCGAACGCAGCCATCGATGAGGCGACGACCGACGCACCGATGACCGAACCGAAAGCAATTGCGATCCCAGTCACCATCGAACTGCCCCCGCTGGTCGCGCTCGACCTGCGCGGCGGAAGTGGCCTTGCCCTGTTCAGCGACGGTTCGACGATGGGCGTGTGCATGCTGCTCGCTGCCGAGGGCGGGTTCGAGTTCGGCGGTTCCAGCGTGTTCGACCTGCCCACCGAGCAGCCCGCCGACCTGGCCGTCAGCGGTTTCATGTCGACGGCCTTCGACACCGATCGGGCTGCCACCCTCGTCATCGGCACCGCCGGCACCGCCGACCGGGTGGAGGTGAGCGTGCCCGGGCTCGATCTCATCACCGCCACGTTGAGCGACGGGCAGTTCGCCGCCTGGTGGCCGACCACCGAGGCGTCGCCGGTCGTGATCCGCTCCATCGCCGCCGACGGCACGGTGCTCGCCGAGCAGACA
>JBAXQV010000390.1:0-1600 GCA_037131575.1 Actinomycetota bacterium | reverse complement strand
ACACTGTCTGCGGACCGGGTGTGGTGCCAACTATTCAGCGAGCCCGGTGCCGGCAGTGACCTCGGCGGGCTGTCCACCAAGGCCGAGCGCGATGGTGACCGCTTCATCGTGAACGGGCAGAAGGTGTGGTGCAGTGGGGGTCGCTACAGCGACTGGGGCATCCTGATGGCCCGCACCGACCCCGAGGCCAAGAAGCATGACGGCATCTCGTTCTTCCTGTGCCCGATGGATCTGCCCGGTATCGAGATCAGGCCGTTGCGCCAGATGACCGGCGAGGCCGAGTTCGACGAGGTGTTCTTCACCGATGTCGAACTGCCGGCCGAACACCTGCTCGGCCCGATCCACGGTGGCTGGGGTGTGGCGATGGCCGTGCTGACCAGCGAACGCGGCCACATCGGCACCAGCGTCATCGGCCTCGAACGGCGCCTCGAATCGATGGCCCGTCTGGCAGAGGGACGCGATCTGGATGCGATCGACCGCCAGCGCCTGGCAGCGCTGCTCGGGCGCGGTAGCGCATTCAAGGCAATGGCGCAGCGACAGGGCCCGATCGCTTCGACAGCGGCGTCGCTGATGAAGCTCGGCATCACCGAGATGATGTTCGACATCTCGATGCTGCGCGGCGACCTCGGCGGAGCAGCGGCAATGCTCGAAGGACCCGATGCCTTCGGAATGCTGTCGGCCCCTGGTGGCCGCATCGCCGGCGGCACCAGTCAGGTGCAGCGCAACATCATCGGCGAACGGTTGTTGGGCTTGCCGCGCGAGCCCAAATAGTGCGCTGCGGATCGTTCATACGGGAGAAGTACATGGGGGTACACAAATGAGCTACGACACAAACGACGACCGCGAAGAGCGGCGGGCCAAACAAGCCGCGTCGGCAGCGAGAAGCGGCAACTCGACGATGAGCCCCTCGTTCCTGGGCTTCGTTGTGGTGGCGGTGATTGCCGTGCTGTTCTTCGTGAAGAACAGCGACGAAGTCGAACTCGACTTCATCTTCTTCGATCACATCACCACCGTGCGGTGGCTGATCATCATCTCGCTGGTGTTCGGCGTCCTGCTCGACCGCCTCGCGTCGATGATGTGGCGGCGACGCCAGAAGCGCAAGGCCCGCGCTTCACTTCGCGACTGAGTACCGCCGGGCGCAATGATGGCCCGATGCGCGTACTCTCGTCCGACGGCGTCGAAGTAGCGGTCCACGACCTGGGCGGTAGCGGCCCGACACTGCTCGTCAGCCATGCCACCGGGTTCCACGGTCGGTGCTACATCCCGGTGGCCGACGCGCTCGCCCACCGATATCACTCGGTGGCGTTCGATTACCGTGGCCACGGCGACACACCGCACCCCGAACAACCAGTCGACTGGCAGGGCTACGGCGACGATGCCATGGCCATGGCCACTGCGCTCGATCCGCCGGTGGTGGCGTTCGGACACTCGATGGGCGGCGCCTGTCTGCTGATGGCAGCCCACCGCAACCCCGGCCTGTTCCGCGCCATCGTGGTGTTCGAGCCCATCGTGTTCCCACCCACCGGCATTCGCCCCGACGGGTCACCGAGCCCATTGTCGGTGGGCGCCCGCCGCCGCCGGGCGACGTTCGCTTCGTACG
>JBAXQV010000389.1:0-1613 GCA_037131575.1 Actinomycetota bacterium | reverse complement strand
TGGCACTCGGATACATGTCGCGCTGCAGCACGTTCGAGTGCCCGTAGAACTCGAATGCCTCGGTGAGGAACGCGTAATGGTCGTGGTCACCTGAATAGATGGAGCCGCTCACCCGGCCCGAATCACCCTTGGCATCTTCCTCGCTCGACATCTGCCGCAGTTCGCTGAGGATCTGGGCACGATCGACGCCGTGCTCGGGAATGGTGTCGTGCACCTCGAACCGGCCGGCGTAGGGGTGAAGGCGCGAGGTGGGGCGCTTGTCGGTGCTCATGATGTGTGTTTCTCCCGTTGTGCGAGGTTGGAATAGATCGGAACAGATGAGTCGTGGAACTCGATGAATGCGGCGAGCCGTGCATCGTGCAGGCGGCGGTGGGCGAGGTCGGGGTCGTGCACCTGCTGCACCGCCAACCGACCCGGCAACTCGTCGAAGCGAAGTCGGCCTGCTTGGGCCAACGCCAACAGTGCGGCACCGTGCGCGTTGGTGGTGCGCGGGTTGGCGAGGCGACGCACCTGCACACCGCACACATCGGCCAACACCTGCCCCCAGAATGCCGACCCTGCACCACCGGCGCCGAAGCTGATGGAGTGGTAGGTGGCACCGGCTAGCGCACTGAAATACGGCAGCAGCCAGGCAGCGTTCATGGCCACCCCCTCGAGCACGGCGCGGGCCATGTCGGCTCGTTGCGTTTCGAGGCCGATGTTCACGAACCCGCCCCGCACGCGGCGCTGCGAACCGGGGGCCATCGACCCCACCAACCACGGCAGAAACAGCACGCCATTGGCACCTGCGGGCGACGTGGCCGCGGCGGCGAAAGCCCGTTCGAAGCGATCGGCTGGCGCATCGAGCCCGAGGCCATCATCGGCGAACACGAGGTTGTTCACGAATACATCGAACGCCTTGCCACCAATACCGTTCTCGGCCACCAGGAAGTACTGATGGTCGAGCGGGCTGGGTGCGGTGGTGAGGCCGTGCTCGAGGTCGGCCCGCTTGGTGGGCACATGGGTCACCATCACCGACGTGGTGCCGATACTGAGCCCGCAGGTGCTGGCGTCGAGCGCCCCGGTGCCCACGGCGGTGGTGACCGAATCGATGGTGGCATCCAGCACCACGGCGTGGGGCGAGATACCGAGGTGCTCGGCAGCTTCGGCGGTCACCGTGCCGCGAGGTGTACCCATGGCCACCAGCGGCGCCAACTTGGCTGGGTCGAGGCCAGACATCGCCAGCAACTCGGGGCTGTACTCGGTGGTTCCCCACGTGCGGTTGTCGGTGCTGAGCATGGGGAACATGGTGCAGTGCGTGGCCACCACGTTGCCGGTGAGACGGCCGGCCAGGTGGTCCATCGGCTCCACGAACGCGTACGCAGCTGCATACACATCGGGGCGTACGTCGCGGAAGTAGCCCACATGGCCGATGTCGTCGTTCCCCCAGGGTGCCAAGCCGTGGATGTCGACCCAGCGGCCCAGCGATTCGGGGTCGCGCTTCGCGTGGTTGTGAGGTGCGCCGCGGCCGTCCATCCACATGATGGTGTTGGCCAACGCATTGCCAGCCCGGTCGACCGCCACGGTGGAGGTGTACTGGCTGGTCACCGCCACCAGACCCACATCGCCCGCAT
>JBAXQV010000388.1:0-1621 GCA_037131575.1 Actinomycetota bacterium | reverse complement strand
GGCTACGACTACGCCCGGGCACTCGAACGCACCGAGTCGTTCTTCTGGCTGTTCTGCGATCAGTACCTCGAACTCGTCAAGACCAGGGCCTACGGCAGCCGCGGCGAGCACAGCGCTGCCAGTGCGCAGGCCGCACTGCAGTTGGCACTGTCGACCATGTTGCGCCTGTTCGCTCCGTTCCTTCCGTTCGTCACCGAGGAGATCTGGTCCTGGTGGCAGAACGGGTCGGTGCACACCGCACCATGGCCCGATGCCTCAGAATTGCGCACCCACGCCGCCGATGGGGACCCGCTGGCCTTCGCCATGGGCGCTGAGGTGCTCAGCGCCGCCCGGCGGGCCAAGACCGAGGCCAAGCGCTCGCTCAAGTGGCCTGTTGACCTCATTGCCGTGACCGACACGGGCGCCCGGGCCGCAGCACTGCAATCAGTCGTGGCTGATGTTCAGGAAGCCGCCAACGCGACGTCAGTCACCATCGATCTGGCCGCCGAAGGAATTGTCACTGTCAGCCTCGCCGCCGATCCCGACGATCCCGCCCAGGCCTGAGCCCTCGCCCCGCTGATCGGTGAGCACCACATGGGTGGGCCCGCCGGCATAGGCGAACTCGATGCCGGCATCGGCGAATGCCACTTTGAGCCTCGCCCGTAGCTCGCGAAGCACTGCGAATTGTCCGGCCGGCAGGGTGCGGATGACGAGTCGCACCTCGACCCCGGCCGGGGAGAACTCCTGGATACCCCAGAGCTCAGGAGCGTCGGTAATCGCCATGACGAAATCAGGATCGGCCGCCAGCGCGTCGGCGGTGGCCTTCATGACCTCACTGGCCCGGGCGACATCGACCGAGTACGGCAGCACGACATCAATGAGCGCACGAGCCCATTCCTGGGAGCGGTTGGCCACGCGGGTGATCTGTCCGTTGGGCACATGCCAGACCGTGCCCTCGACATCGCGCAGATGGGTGGCTCGCAACGAGACCCGTTCGACGACTCCCTTGGCGCCGCCACCGAGATCGACAGTGTCGCCGACGCCCAGTTGATCCTCGGTGACGATGAAGAAGCCGGCGATGAAATCGCGCACCATCTGCTGGGTACCGAAACCGAGTGCCACGCCAAGGATGCCGGCCGTGGCGAGAATCGGCCCGAGGCTCACGCCGAGCACATCGAAGATGGCGACCATGGCCACGAACCAGACCAGCGCGGTGGCAAGTGAACGGAACACGGCGGTCAGGGTGCCCACCCGAGCGGTATTTCGCAGGGAGTCGTCTCCAGCGGAGAGCAGCACCGAGGAAGTGCGTCGGCCGAGCTTGCTCGATGAGCCTCCATCGGCAGCGGCCATGAGCCGACGCAGGGAGCGAGTGATGAGCCAGCGGACGAGACGGGCCACAATCGCAGCCACGAGCACGATCAGCAGGATCGTGAGCGGTTTGGCCAGCACCCACTCCACCGCGTTGCTCAGCCATTTCGAACCGGTCCAGTCGAAGACGCGCTCGCAGCCCCAGCCCGGGTCGTCGCCGCACGCGGCGACCAGATCGACTGGAAGGTCTGCGGGTGCGGCCTGTGCAGCAACGAGCATCACGGGAACGGTCATGTCACCCCTGACGGTACGCGAAACGGGACCCCATCGGGGC
>JBAXQV010000387.1:0-1623 GCA_037131575.1 Actinomycetota bacterium | reverse complement strand
GTGACGGCGATGAGGTCGCCGCTGGTGGCGAAATCGGCCGCAATCACGTTCGGGGTGATACCGCGTTCGGTGAGGCACTGCTCCACACGTGCTTCGAGCACCGTTCGCCCGTTCACCTTCTTCGACAGTGCCGGGTCGGGAGGCGAGCGGCCCACCCAGTGGTTCACGAGGAACAGCGGGTTGTCGGGCTTCCCACGGTTCGGTGCGCAGGTGAAACTGTTGATCTCTTTCCAGGCATACGGCGTTTCCTGGAACCAGTCGTAGGCGCGCGGGTACCAGGCCGGCGCGTCGTCTTCACCGCGTTCGGCGAACACCACCAGCCGCGTGCCCGCATCGACGAGGTCGCCCAGCGTGGGCAACGGCTGCCCCTTCACCAGCGTGGCCACCTCATCGAGCAGCCCGGCATCGTTGAACACCTGAGCGATATCGGCCGCCGACACCGCATCTTGCACGACGATCATCACGATCTCGCTCGGGTTGGTTTCGAGGAACTGGCGCACGGCCACCATCTCGTCGACCATCTTCACCGCACCGAGCTCGCAATAGTTGTGGCACAGGTACACCTCGCGTTTGCCCTTGCCGTTGCTGGGTGCCGAAGCCGCCAACTTGGCAGCACGATCGACAATGCTCTGGTCGGGCACTTCGGCACCCGGCACTACGAACTCGGATGCGAAGTCGGTGAGCACCAACTGCACCCCCGAGCCAGGCACCTTCACACTCGATTGCCGGCCGTAGTGCGGGTCGATGAGCAGCGGCAGCCAACCCGAGGGTGCCCCATGTCGACGCTCGCAGCACGCGGTAGCGAGCGACAGCGTTCGCACGAGCCACAACGGGGTCGAACCGATCGTGCGGCGAGGCCGCTGCGGCAACCACCGCACCCACAAGGGCCAGAGTGAGCGCCACCGCGCGTAGATCGGCAGTTGCCGCCCAGATCGTGTCTTCGACAGCACGACGGAGCGGGGCGCTCGACACGGCAGCCTGTGCGAAGCGTGAGCCGATGATCACCACGAGAATCACCGATGCACCAGCCACCATCGCCGCAATGCCCACGCGCATCAAGCCGAGGCGTCGATGATAGGCAACCACCACCACACCGATCGCCGTGAGGCCCGCTAGTGCGAACAGCACATAGCCGAGCACGTTGAGCTCGGTTTGCCAGTCCCACACCGGCAAGTGCGCGATCCGGTCGACCACCTCGGCCATGGTGGCCTTCACTGGTTTCGTCGTGCCCGCCTCGGTCGTCGTGCCCACATCGGTGGTGATCGCTGAAGCCGCGGCCGCGGCCGAAGCCTTCTTGTCCTGGTTCAACGACAGGCCAGAGGCGAGCAAGCCCAACGAGTCAGACAGGTCGAGGCCGTCATCTGCCGTGCCCGAGAGCAACGCGCTGTGGGTACGGCGTACGGCGCTGGCGAAGAGCGACTTGAACGCGTCGGTGTCGACAAGCGTTTCCACTGTCAGTTGTGCGGCGGGACGGAACGCGATGATGCTGCGGTTCCCGCTCTTCACCAGTTGGTCGGTGAGTTGCACCGCCAGTTGCTGACGCACCGCCTCGGAATCGAGGGCATGCACCGCTCGCCGCGCCAGCGCGTCCGAGTCGAACAGCGTCGTGTGCATCCATGCGCA
>JBAXQV010000386.1:0-1629 GCA_037131575.1 Actinomycetota bacterium | reverse complement strand
GGCGACTGCTGCAATCACGAACAACAGCGCCGTTCGCTGCATCGAGCGTCGGTAGGCGCGGCCTCGGGGGTCTCGGTACTTCAGGCCTCGAGCGAACGCGCCGGTCATGCGGATGCGACCCTCGATTGTGTACAACTCGCCTGGCTTACTGGTGGCGGGCGACCAGTCGTTGTCGTCCGCCGACTCCTGGTTACGGCTCATGCAGCGAGCATATGGCGACTGTCGAACGACGCTGGCCGGGTGCAGGCCCGCGTCCAGGGTGTTGGCCGAGGCACTCAGCCAGGTCGCACGTGCAGTGTGGCCCACACAGGCTGATGGTCCGACGCTTCGCAGTCGCCGTCGATCTCGGCGTCGATCACGTCAACCCCGTGGTTCACCAGAATGAAGTCGATCCGCAGGTCGTAGGGTGCGCCCTGGCTGAGGTCGGCGCGAAACGTGACCTCGCTGGGTGTGCGTGCCGTGGCATGCGACCACGAATCGCGATAGCCGGCCCGGTGCATCACGTCGAGCACCGGTGAATGAGGTTGGTCGTTGAAGTCGCCACACACGATCGCTGCTTGCGGCATCGGCAGGTCGGCGTACAGCCAGTGCTCACGTTCTTCCGGGTCGTCGCTGGTCCCGCACCGCGCGCCGCCTTCGATCGGGGCCTCGTGCAACCGGCGTACCAGGTCGACGACCTGTGTCATCCGGTTGAGTTTGCTGATGTCGGTGAGGTGCACGTTCACCACTCGTACCGGGCCCTCAGGTGTTGCGATGACGGTCTCGAGAGCGCAACACCACGCGTTGGCCAGTGCCCCGGTGTGCAGCATCGGTAGGGGAAAGGTGCGCGACGACACGATCGGGTAACGGCTGATCACCATCTGGCCGTACTGGCGGCGCACGTTGTGGACTCGGCCGTCCGTGCCGACGTCACTCGCGTCCACGTCGATCATTGGGCCGAACACCCAGTAGCGATCGGGGAGCAGCGCGGCGATGTCGGTGGCCTGGTCGGCCATTGCGGTACGGGGCCAGTGCCGGTCGACCTCCTGTAGGCAGATCACGTCGGCCCCGCGAACGGCGTCGACCGTGCGAGGCAGGTCGTACGTGCCGTCGCGGCCGAGCGAGTACTGGATGTTGTACGACACCACGCGCATGGGGTTCTCCGCTGTTGGCCAAGTGTTCAACTGGGCTTCGACGGCGGACACTAGTGTGGGATCTGCGAGTCCGCCGGGAGGACCACCGATGAAGCTGAAGACGCATGATGACCGGCCGAACAGGCGAAGTCGAGCGACTGCACTGTTGGCGGCAGGGCTCATTGGCAGTGTCGCCCTCGCCGGTTGTGGCGGTGGCGACAGCGGTACCAAGGGTGTACTGCGAGTTGCGTACTTCGCCGCCAGTGGTGCCGAGACGATGGACCCCTACGACGGCAACAGGTTCTGGCCCACGATCAACATGGTGTTCGATCGGCTGATCGGTGTCGACAAGGACTTCGCGCCGATCCCCGAACTGGCCACCACGTGGGTGCCCAACGCCGAACTCACCGAGTGGACCATCACCTTGCGCGACAAGGTCACCTTCCACGACGGCAGCACCTTCGACGCGTCTGATGTGGTCTACCCCCAATTTGCCACGCACAACGCGGCCACCATA
>JBAXQV010000385.1:0-1644 GCA_037131575.1 Actinomycetota bacterium | reverse complement strand
TCCGAGGGGAAGCGTCCCGGGGGTGATGGGCCGGTCTGGAGCGAAAATTCCTGCTCCTTCCCGGCCCTCGATGCGAGCCGCAAGAAAGTGATCGCTGCACTGCTTGCAGCCATGCGTGCACCCGAGGCGGACAGGGCGAAACTGCTCAGTGTGAAGGGCTCCGCGCTCGCTGCGAGCACTGCCACGAACCGGGTGCTGCGGCGCTCCCCCACCACAGCCGCCATCGACCGCTATGACGGCGTTCTCTACGACGCTCTCGATGCAGCGAACCTCCCGAAACGAGCACGAAGTCGTCTGGATTCCGACGTGGTGATCTTCAGCGGCCTGTTCGGTGCCGTGATGCCGGGCGACCCGATCCCGGACTACAAGCTCAAGATGGGCGGCTCTCTGCCGGGCGTCGGAAACGTGTCACTGCTGTGGCGAGCACCACTCACCAAGGCGCTCTCACCGATGCTCGCGGGCAGGGTGCTGTGGAACCTGCTGCCGAAGGAGCATGACAACGCCTGGGTGTGCCCCACCGACGCGACCACGCGGACGATGAGCGTGAAGTTCCTCGACGAGGCAGTCCGTACCAAGGGACAACCTCGCTCGTTCACCACGGTGAACCACTGGAACAAGTTGCTCAAGGGCGCGCTGGTGCGGTTCATCCTTGAAACCGGCGCCGATGAACCCGATGCGCTCGCCGGATTCGCTCATCCCGAGGGCTATGTCTACGACCCGTCACTCACCGAGGTGATCGACGGCCGCATCGTCGTGGCCATGGCGCGACCTCCAAGGTGAAGCCGATTTCCTCTCCGTAGACTTGCTGTATGGCCACTGCTGCAGATGCCACCACGCGCGTCGATCTGCCCATCGAGGGCATGACCTGCGCGGCGTGCGCCACTCGCATCGGCAAAGGCCTCAGCAAGCTTGAAGGCGTGGAACGAGCGGACGTGAACCTCGCAGCAGCGAGAGCCACCGTGGTGTTCGACCCCGAAGTGGTCGACACCGATGCGTTCGTCGCGAGGATCGAGAGCCTCGGATACTCAGTACCCGAGGTCGATGATCAGGCGGCGCTCGAAGCGAAGTACATCTCGGTACTCACCCGCCGGCTCATCGTGGCGGTGGTGCTCACGGCGCCCACCCTTCTCATCTCGATGATCCCGGCACTCATGTTCCACAACTGGCAGTGGGTGGCGTTCGCTCTCACCACGCCCGTGGTGTTCTTCAGTGGTTGGGGATTCCATCGGGCCGCGGCCATCAACCTGCGCCATGGCACCGCCACCATGGACACTCTCGTTTCGATGGGCACACTCGCAGCTTGGCTGTGGTCCACCATCGCACTCGTGTTCCTCGGCGCCGCCGATGAGAGCAACGCGTCGATGGGATCAATGCCGGGCATGGGCGATGGCTCGACAACGAATGTTCCGCATGTGTACTTCGAGACCGCTGGCGTGATCATCGCCCTGATCCTGCTGGGCAAATGGTTCGAGGCCCGGGCCCGACGCCGCAGCGGCGACGCCATCCGCAGACTCGCGGAGCTCGGGGCCAAGACCGCCCGCCTCGAGGACGGAACCGAGATCCCCCTCGAGTCGCTCACCGTCGGCATGCGGTTCGTGGTTCGCCCCGGCGAGAAGGTCGCCACCGACGGCCGCATCATTGAGG
>JBAXQV010000384.1:0-1659 GCA_037131575.1 Actinomycetota bacterium | reverse complement strand
TTCTTCGAGTAGTCGACTCGCAGATCACCGGCCTCGAGGGTGAAGCGTTCGGCCCGACGCGGATCGGCAGCGAACAGTTCGCGCAGCGACGCCGGCATTGCGACCGATACCAACTGCTGCCACTGTGGGGTTTCGCTGAGCGGCCGATGTTCGTAGTGGGATGCGGTGGCGTTCATCGACGCCGACGCTAGCGGTACTCGGCCAGCACATCAGTCGGCAACCGGCCAGCTCCGGTCAGGCGATCAGCCGTTCAGCCCATCAGCCGTTCAGCCCGTCAGCCGGTCAGCCGTTCAGCCGGTCAAGCAATGAGCTTCGGCCGGCGGCCGCGCGATCGATGAACACCGCCGTGGCGGACCGACGCACACGGCAGATCGGCAACGCTGGGTCGCCGGCGAACCATCGCTCGATGATCGGCGCCTTGTCGGCACCTGCCGCCAGCACCACCCGGCTGCGCGCCCTGTTGACCACCCCTGGGGTCAGCGTCATCCGAGTGCGGCCCTGATACTCGCCGCTGTACGCCACCGGCTCGACAGCGTCGATCACCGTGTCGGCCGGCGGCCACGAGGCCGTATGGCCGTCGCTGCCGAGTCCCAGATGGACGACGTCGAACGGTTCGGTGGCGGCGACCAGCGCCCCGTAACGGCGAGCAGCGACCGCAGTGTCGGCCATGGTCACCGGCATCAGCCGTACGGCACGTCGATCGATCCCGGTGGGTTTGATGAGGAGTTCGATCAGCATCGTCGCATTGCGATCGCGGTCACCGTCCGGAGCGCAACGCTCGTCGACCTGGAACACGTCGATGCGGTCCCATGCAAGCCGCATGCCGGCCAATGCTCGAAACATCGCCAGCGGGGTGCTCCCTCCGCTGAAGGCCACCGAGGCCCGCCCCCTGTCGCGCACTGCGGTTGCGAGTCGCCTCGCGATCGCCCGAGCTGCAGCGGTGGCGGCAGCCTCGGCGGTATCGGTGACGGTCAGTCTCACGAGGTCAGCATGGCAGAGGACACTGTCGTGACCGACGCGTTCAGCGGTGACGCAGCAAGAACTCGACCACCGCGCTGCTGAAGGCATCGTTGCGATCCCCGGCCACCATGTGATGGGCATCGCCAACATCGACGTATTCGGCGTGCGGCACGATCTGGGCGAACTCGAGTGCTGTCTCCTCGGTCACCACATCGCTCATCCGGCCGCGTACCAGCAGCACCGGCATCGTCAGGCGCCGTGCCAGTTCGGTGAACTGCTCGAAATCGGTACTGCTGCGCGGCCGCCGATCGCGGTCCATGAAGGCCGGGTCCCAGTGCCAGCGGTACCGGCCGTCTGCGCCGAGGCGCAGGTTGCGGGCGAGACCATCGAGGTTGGTCGGTCGCGGGCGATGCGGCAGGTAGCCGGCGATTGCATCGGCGACCTCGTCGAGGGACGCAAACCCTTCTGGCTTACCGGTCATGAAGTCGACGATCCGCTGCACGCCGGCGACCTCGCTGCGATGGGCGATATCGACCAGCACCACGGACCGACCCGCAGGTTCGAGTCCGGCTGCGGCCCGAGAGCCCTCGGTCCACATCGCTGCCAGACCGCCCATCGACGCACCGACCATCGCCGGCCGGTCGAGGAGCGCACACCAGGCCTCGGTATCGGTCCGGAACGCGTCGAACGCGTAGTCGC
>JBAXQV010000383.1:0-1673 GCA_037131575.1 Actinomycetota bacterium | reverse complement strand
TGCATCGCCCGGCGCGCAGCATCGATCGACCACTCCGACGGGTCACCTACGCCGACGGCATGCGCACCGGCAGTGGCGGAACTCGGCATCGCTGATGCTGCTGCCCACCCCACTGGAAGCGCGGCACTGGGCGCGATCACCGACGACAGCAGGGCCACGCGTACGAGATGACGCACCCAGCCCGATGGGGTGACGCTCGTTGGAGCCAATGCAGCGCGTTGCCGGCGCACCTCGTTGTCTGCATTCGTCCCCCTATCGCCCGCGGTCGTTGGCCCACCCAGAGTCGATACGCCCAGGCGGTCGCCGTCGTCAGTGCCGCCGCCAGTGCCGTCGCCGTCGCCGCCAGTGCCGCCGCTGTGATCGTGGGCCAACGTCTCATCACGGTGCCGGTTCCACCGGCTTTTGCGCTTCGGTGCCCACCGATTGGCGGCGCGCCATTTCCAGATCGCTACCACCTCGCTCACGGCGGTCGCTGCGAACCACACCCACAACAGCAAGAACACGGCACACCCGATGCGGATGATCAGCCGCTCGTCGAGATGGTGCGTGTCGACCCCGGAGAACGACGAACCCCCGGGAAGGCCGAGGATGCGCACGACGAGCAGCGGTACACCGACGAAGAGCACGATGAGCACAGCAGCGGCTGCACAACGGGTGATGAGGTTGAGGAAGCGTCGCATGGGTGATGTCTCCGGTGTCGTGGCGTGGCTGGCGTGGCGTGTCGTGGCGTGGCTGGCGTGGCGTGGTGGCGATGGCAGCAGCGTGGCGGCGGTCAGGTCGAGTAGAGGGCGATGGCGGCACCGGTGGCGCGCACCGTCATCGATTCGGCGCCGGTGAGCGCGAGAAAGATCGTGCGTGGTCGTTCGGTGATGGTGACGACGATTTCGGGCCGTCCGGCAGCGTCGGTGCGCATGGCGATGACCACATCACCGTCTGCCACACCGGCGCGCAGCACATAGTCGTGGGCAACACGGATTGCATGTTCAGGGTCGAAGCCGGCCGCAACGCGACGGGGTGACATTGCGAATCGGGCGGCCGCTTCTGCCGTATCGGCGGCATGGCGGCGAGCCACCAGGGCCCGGCCCCCGTCGACGATCAACGCCGCCCCAGCCAACACGATGGTCACGAGGAACAACATCACCACCGACAGCGACCCCCGATCGCGGTCAGCAACTCGAGCTCGATCAGGAACTCGAGCCTGAACACGAGCAGTAGCGGCGGGTGCTGGGACGCACGCGGTCATCGCTGATACCGATCGATCGGCTGACTGTCGGTCATCGTGATGGTGCGCTGGCCGGGCATCCACCAACCGGCGATGGTGTTGTTGGCCAGCGTGCACGACACCCGTACCCGCACGGTGCCGCCCTGCCAGGTGCCGGCCGGCGAGGGTGTCCAGTCGACCGTGGTGGTGGGCCGATGGGTGCAGCGCGCGGCGAAGGGTGAGCGGTCGACGGCCGATTGTGCGGCGGCGATACCTGCACCGCTGCTGCGCGCCAACGATGCCGAACGGGCCGCCAATTGCGCAGCATTGTTCACCTGCACCCCGGCAGCGTGGAGATGCCCGAGATACCCGAGCATCGCTACGGCCACCACAGCGAAGGCCAACAGATACATCATCTCGATCGGCGTGACGACACCCCGGTCGAGATCCCGAGCGACACCCTGGTCGACAC
>JBAXQV010000382.1:0-1674 GCA_037131575.1 Actinomycetota bacterium | reverse complement strand
GGGCATGCGTGCCCGCTACCAGTACGAGATAGCCGGCAACAACTACCGCCTCACCGATTTGCAGGCCGCGGTGTGTGTACCGCAACTGGCCCACTATCCCGAGCAGTTGGTGCGGCGGCGGGCGAATGCCGCGGCGCTCATCGAGGGCCTGGCCGATGTGCCGGGGCTCACCCTGCCGAGCCAAATTCCGGGACGCGAGCATGTGTGGCATCAGTTCACCGTGCTCGTCGACCCGGCGGAAGCAGGCGGGCTCGATCGCGACGGCCTAGCGACGGGGTTGGCGGCAGCCGGTATCGGTAGCGGTGTCTACTACCCGCGTCCGGTCTTCGACTACGCGTGCTACCGCGGGCACGAGCAGGTGGTGGTGGAACCGGTGCCGGTGGCCGAATCGGTATCGGCCAGCTGCTTGTCGATACCGGTGCACCCCACACTGTCTGATACCGATGTCGAACGTATCGTCACGGTCACTGCAGCGTTGATGGGTGCTGAGCGTTGACCGTGCGTATCGGCCTCATCGGCGCCGGCTCGATGGGTTCGCTCCATGCGCGCGTCATCGCCACCCAGCTCAACACCGAGCTGGCGTGGATTGCCGACCCCGATCCGGCGGCCCAGGCGGTCGCCGAACGCTTCGGCGTACCGTGGCGTGAGGCCCCCGATCTCGAGTCGGTGGATGCGGTGGTGATTGCGGCGCCTACTGCGTTACACCGCGAGCTCGCGCTCGAAGTGGTGGCTGCGGGTCTGCCGCTGCTGGTGGAAAAGCCGTTGGCCGAGAACCTGGCCGACGCAACGGCCATCGTCGCAGCGGCGCGCGCTGCGGGCACGGTGTTGATGTGTGGGTTCGTCGAACGGTTCAACCCGGCAGTGCGCACCACGTGCGAGATCCTGCGCGATCCGGTGCATGTGGCCACCGTGCGCCATTCGCCCTACGCCGAACGCATCCGCACCGGGGTGATGGCCGATCTGCTCATCCACGATGTCGACTTGGTGCTGCGCGTGTTCGGCGAGCACCCGCGTGTGGTGAACGGTTCGATCGGCTACTTCGAACCGCGCAGCCGCGAGCGCTGCGAAGATGTTGCCAACACGTCGCTGCAGTTCTCACGCGGCCAGATCGCGAGCCTGTCGGTGTCGCGCATCGCGCAGCGCAAGGTGCGTATGTTCCGTGCGGTCGAGTTAGGACGCGAACTCGAGGTCGATCTCGTGCGTCAGTCGATAACGGTGTACCGCCATGTGAACGAGAGTCTCTTCGACGAAGATGCCGGCTATCGCCAGCAGACCATCATGGAGATTCCGGTGGTTCGCCATGTGGGTGAGCCATTGCAGTTGCAATTGCAACATTTCGTCGCGCTCATCGAGGGCCGCGCCGATGCTGTTGCCGAACTCGACACTCTGCTGGCCCCGCACGATGTGATCGCTCAGATCGCTGGGTCGACAACACCTGGCTGATTGCGGGTTGCTGCCAGCACCATGGTGCACAGCGCCACAGTGGCGAGCAGATGGACGGCGACGAGGGCGAGCGGGGCGACCGATGGACGCCACGGCAGCGGTTCCACCAACCAGATCTTGCCGTGGGCGCCCACGGTGAAGCGTCGCAGTGCCTGCCAGAACGCCATCAGCTCGGCGATGCAGAACAGTGCGCAGGTGCCCACGCGTACGGCTCGGGCGATGGTGGTGCTG
>JBAXQV010000381.1:0-1706 GCA_037131575.1 Actinomycetota bacterium | reverse complement strand
CCTCGCGGGCGAACAGGAAGCCCGCGAAGCAGCCGACCCGCCACGAGTCCTCGAAATGCTGTGCCGTCATCTCGCGGAAGTCGACGGCCTGGTTGTTGCCCATGTTGAACACCAGCAGGTCGGCTGGAACTCCCTCGGCGTCGTCCGCCATCGCCCGGTCGAACAGGGCAATGACGTCGGCCTCCTGCGTGCCGTCGGTCACCACGGCGGCCGCCGAACCGCCGGCCGCCCGAATCGCCTCGGCGACCTTCTCGATCTTGGCCTTCGTGCGGCCGGCCACCAGCACGTGATAGCCCTCCGTCGCGAAGCGGCGGCAAAGGCCCGCCCCCACGCCGCGTTCCGCGCCCACGCCCAACACCACGGCTTTCGGTCTTCCAGCCATCCCGACTCTCCCTGAAACAGCGTCGAAGAGAACTTGCGGTGCGGAGGGCCCTTTCGCTACGGTCCGCCCGCATGAAATTAGCTCCATACCCCATGATCGAACTCGACACCGGCGCGCCGCTCGACCTGCACCGCGCCACCGTGAAGCCGGAGTGGATCGACTGGAACGGCCACATGAACGTGGGCTACTACGTCGTGGCCTTCGATCAGGCGACCGACACGATGTGCAAGCAGTTCGGCTGCGGCTTCGAGTACACGCGCGACAAGATCGGCATGACTTTCGTGCTCGAGGCGCACGTCACCTACGACCGCGAGGTCAAGGAGGGCGATGCGCTCAGGATCACCACGCAGATCCTCGACCACGACGCCAAGCGCATCCACTACATCCACGCCATGTATCACGCCGACGAAGGCTACCTCGCCGCCACCAACGAGCTGATGCTGATGAACATCGACTATGCGAGCCGGCGCTCGGCGCCATGGCCCGGCTTCGCGATGGAGCGCATCGAGAAGATGGCGGCGGCGCACGCCACGTTGCCGGTGCCGAAACAGGCCGGCCGGCTTATCGGCCTGCCCAAGAAGAAATAGGTTCCCCTCAATGCTCGATTCGCTGCCCTACGAGTTGCCCGACCTCGTCACGCGTGCCCCGCTCGATACCCACCGCTCGACCGTGCTGCCTGAATGGGTCGACTGGAACGGCCACATGAACGTGGCCTTCTATGTCACCGCCTTCGACCAGGCCTCCGGCGCCTTCATGCGCAACATGGGGCTGGGCCGGCGCTACGTCGACGGCAAGCTCGGCATGACCTTCGTGCTCGAAACCCACGTCACCTACGATCGCGAGATGAAGGAAGGCGCGCCGATGCGCTTCACCACCCAGCTCCTCGAGCGCGACGCCAAGAAGGTCCATCTGTTCCACGAGATGCATCACGCCGACCTGGGCTACCTGGCCTCGACCAACGAGACCATCGTGATGAACATCGACTACGCCACGCGCCGCTCCGCACCCTGGCCGCTGCCGGTGGGTGAGCGGCTGGAAACCCTGTGGGCGTCGCACCGCCTGCTGCCCAAGCCAGCCAAGGCCGGCCGGGTCATGGGCCTCGCAAAAAAATAGCGCCGCCCAGGCCGATTTTTGGCGCGCGCCAGGCAAACAGCAACAAAGACGCGCCGATCACCACAACCAGGAAGGAAAGAATGAAAATGCCGCGCCTGGGGTCGGTGGCAAAGGCGTGCACCGAGGTCAGCACGCCCGAACGCACCAGGAATGTGCCCATCAGGCTCAACGAGAAGGCTGCAATCGCCAGCAGCACTGTCCAGCTTTTGAA
>JBAXQV010000380.1:0-1714 GCA_037131575.1 Actinomycetota bacterium | reverse complement strand
GGTGGGTGCCCTGGTACCGCTCGTGTGGTGGCTGCGCCGACGCGGTGTGCCGGGTTGGGTGGTGGCAGGTGGGTCGAGTGCGCTCACCGTTGCCGGCGCAGCCGTGCTGTTCGCCCGTTTCGACTGGTTCACCTCATTGGTGGGCCGCGACCCCACGCTCACCGGCCGACGCACCATCTGGGCCGATGTTCGCCACCTCATCGCCGTGCATCCGTGGCGCGGCTATGGGTACTGGGCTTTCTGGGAGCGACCCGATCTCACAGCCGACACGTACGCGCACCTCGGCAAGGCGTATGGCAGCGCCCACAACTCGGTGCTCGAGGTAGCCCTGGGGTTGGGCGCCGTCGGGTTGGCGTTCTATCTCGCCGTGGTGATGTTCGCCGTCGTCGGGGTGGCGGTATTCGTGTGGCAGGGCCGTTCTGTGGTGTCGTGGTTCTGGGCGATGTTGCTGGCCGGCGTGCTCACGGAGAGCTCGATGGAAAGTTTCGTTCTCTGGCACTCCTACATCTGGATCTTCTGCGTCGCCGCGGCACTGGTGTTGTTCGGGCGACGAACGATCGCAGTGCCCGCCGACCACCTCCGGGTGCTGTCGTAGACTGCGCCGAGATGCGCACCCTCGACCCACACACCGCCGGCATGCGGGTATCGCCATCGCAACGGTTGCGCGCCCGCGGTTTCCGGTGGTTGTTCCTCTGCGATGCGGTGGGGTTGTTCGCTGTGATGGTGGGCATCAACCTCGTGCGTTTCGGGTTGCACTGGCCCACCTACCCGCTTGCGCACTACATGATCGGCTTCTCCATCGCCACGGTCATCCACGTGTCGATCGGCTACCTCGCCGGGCTGCACGAACGTGAACCGCTGCTCGGGCAACGGGCCTGGCTGCCTCGGGTGATGCTGGCAATGGCCATCGGTGTGGCAGTCGATGCCATTGCGTTCGTGGTGCTCGACCGCTACCTGATGCCGCGGCTCAACCTGTTCGCGCTGTGGCTCATCGGTTCCGTCGTGCTCACCGGCAACCGGCAGCTCAGCCGCTGGTTGATGACGCGCCATCGCGGCCCATCGCAGGTGTTGCTCGTGGGGCGCGCAGGCGCACGCGAACGCGCCCTGCGCCACCTCGACAGCCATCATTCGGGTGCCACCGTGGTGGCCGTCGCCGACGATCCGGCAACCCTTGCCGCCGCAGTCGAGTTGCACGGCGTCACCGACGTGTTGCTGCTCGACGAGCAGGCGTTCGTGAACGTGCGACCCGAACAGTGGGTCGAACTCGACCGGCATGGTGTGGGCATCATGCAGCGCATCGGTGCCCGCGACACGCTGCTCGGCCTGCAGGCAGTGCGCGAAGTGGCCGGTATGCCCTTCGTTCGGCTGCACACTCAGTCGCTGGCATCACACAACGCACACTTGAAGCGCGGGCTCGATCTCCTCACTGTGGTGGCCACGGCGCCGCTCACCCTGCCGACCATCGCCCTCACCGCGCTGTATGTGCGGGTTCGCGCCGGCTCGCCGGTGTTCTATCGCCAGGTGCGCACCGGACGCGACGGCGTGCCGTTCCGATTGGTGAAGTTCCGCACCATGTCTCTCGATGCCGAGGCTGCCGGCAGTGCGATGTTGGCCAGCGAGAACGATCCGCGCGTCGTGCCCGGGTTGGGTTGGTTGCGGGCTACTCGCCTCGACGAGCTGCCCCAACTGTGGAACGTCGTTCGCGGCGATATGT
>JBAXQV010000379.1:0-1721 GCA_037131575.1 Actinomycetota bacterium | reverse complement strand
GAACCGGCATCAACCAAGCAGCGCACGTCTCGAGAGTGGGGCGGCGCGAGAGACGTCGCGTACCGGCGCGCTGCCGCAGCGGCGTTGCCCATTGCGAGTTCGTGTAGCGCGGCGTGCCACTGAAAGTGCGGGACGTAACGCTGCGTGCTGCCGTGACCGGTGATCCATTCCGTCAGCCATTTCAGTCCGGCTCCGTGCGCGTCGGTCTCATAGTGCACGTGGGACAGCGCGTGCGCGGCGTTGCCGTTGCCTGGATCGAGGTCCAGCGCGGCATCGGCGAGATCGGCTGCGTCATACCAAAGGCCCTGTTCGGTTCGCCCGTAAGCGCGTAACCCGAGATACCAGGGTGCCTCGCCATGCACACCGGTGAACCGCTCGACGTACTGCCACGCGTCCGGCAATGCCTCGCCGGCCCCCGCGAACGCAATCGACGGGGCGAGCACCAGCAATGCGACGGCGTCATCCGGTACGCGGTCGAGATGGTCGATGAGTGATTCAGTGCCTGCGGCGTTTCCCTTCTCGCACCACGTCGCAATGGCTTCGACGTGGCTGCGGTCCTCGTCGCTGCCATGCGAAAGCGCCGCCCGCGCTCGGGCCAGATGGCCGTTGACCGCGTCGGGACCGCCTGCGCGGTCGGGACGTTCCGTTGCAATCATCGCCAGCGCGACATGCGAACGCGCGTGGTGGGGATCTTCCGCGATCGCGGCGGCGAAAGCTACCGATGCACCGTCCTGGACGGCCAGCAAGCGACGCACACCCTCGGCGTATGAAGAGTTGCCACCGGTCACTTTCGCGGTGGTCGTGATCAGACGGGGTGCTCTCATCGGACGGTCGCGCGTGTCGTCGGCGAGCAGTTTCGCTGTGGCGGCGGCTTGGGCGCGAATCTCGGGGATCGCAGTGGTCTCCCACTCCTCACCCTGACGGATCGACCCGATACATACGATGCCCTGGACCGTGGCGCCGGCCTCGTCGATGAGGTGGCCGTCGGCATCGAGTCGAACGCCGATGCCACACGGGTGCATCGACGCGACACCCGAAGCCAGGAGGTTCGCCCACAGGGGGGAGCGTTGCAACGAACGCCGATCCCACGCACCCCCGGTTGCGACCACTACCGCGTCACCGCGGCGACGAACTGATCCCTCGCTGGTCGTCACGACCAGTTCGACGCCGCTTCTGCGCAGCGACACGTCGGCCACTTCGCCCGCCTCGATGATCAGTTGGCCACCGTCGATTGCTGCATCGATCGCGGTAGCGGTCGTCGCCGGCATGCGGTGGCGCAGTATCTCCCACTGCCGCAAGTCCTCTCGCAGGAAACGGCGTTGGTCCTCCCACCCCAGCGAGCGCCACAGTCGGGCTGTGCGCGGCCGCACTGCGTCGATCACCTGTCTCCAGTTCAATCCGGCTTCGCGAGCACGCGCGAGATCTGCACCGAGTGCGGCACGCACCTGCTCCAGAGTGTTCGTGTCACCGAGCGCATCGAGGTGAAACAACTCTGCCGGTGCGCCCGTGTCGCGGAATCGATGCGGGAGTTCGCCGTGGCGCGACAAAATTGTGACCGTGGCGCCGCGCGCCATCAGATGCTGCGCAACGTCGACGCCCGTGAGTCCAGAACCGATCACCAGGACGCTCTCGGGCCGACGCGCACCGAGAGCCGCGAGCGCGCCCGGCGCCCAGGGATCCACCACAACCTTGCCGTCAGTGCCTGCAGCCAACACCGGAGC
>JBAXQV010000378.1:0-1729 GCA_037131575.1 Actinomycetota bacterium | reverse complement strand
CCTTCGCTGACCCTTCGCTGACCCTTCGCTGACCGGGCGTTTCCGAACGGCGCTGCCGGTTGCCGCTCATTGCGGGCAGTCGTGCCACAGCGACTCGTCACCAAGGAGGACCACCATGACCATGTTCGGCGCCAACCCCGAGCAACTCACCGCGCTCGGCCACAACCTGCAACGCCAGATCGACACCATCACGTCGGTGATGAGCACCGTGACCACCACCCTGCAGGGCACCACCTGGGTGGGGCCAGCCCGCGACCAGTTCGAGGCCGACTGGAACACCACGTTCCGCACCGCGCTCGACCGGTTGAACCAGGCGTTCGACGCCGCCGGCCGCGACTGCGTGGCCCGCGCCAGCGACCTGCAACGGGTGATGGGCATGCGCTGACCCGTACGATGGCGGCGTGCTGCGCATCGAGTTCACCATCGAGCCGTTCATCGAAGGGCGGCCAGGCCCCCATGTGATGTCGGCGGTGGAAGCCGTGCGCGCCTTCGGCATCGACGTGGAGTTCGGCCCCTTCGGTTCGCTGTGCACGGTGCCGGCGGCGCAGGTGGGCGACGTGTCGAACGCCATCGTGGCCGCCGCGTTCGCCAACGGCGCAACGCACCTCAACCTCGACATCACCCTGGTCGACGGCTCGGCAGGCACCGACACACCGGGGGCACCGGCTTGACGTCGATACCCCGCCACCCCGTGGTGCTCGCCGTGAAACCCATCGTGGAGGCACTCGGCGCGCAACTCGTGCCCGTGGAGGAACGCGAGGCCAGCGACCTGCCGCTCATGTGGGAGGGCGATGCGTTGGTGATGGTGCGCATGGCACCCCTCCACGGCGCACTCGACCGGCTCATCGAGAGCGTCGAACGCGACCTCGGCAACCGGCTTCCCCTCCTCAGCCGCGAAGACAAACAGCGCGCCATTCGCTTGCTCGACGAGCGTGGCGCGTTCACCCTGCGCCGTGCCGTGGAAGACGTGGGCGACGCCATGGGCGTGAGCCGCATCACCGTGTACAACTACCTCAACGCCCTCCATCGGGCCGACTGAACGAGCCGCCATGTCGTCGCCTGCACCACTGTCGTACGACATCGTCGCCTTCGACGCCGACGACACGCTCTGGGTGAGTGAAGACGGTTTCCGCGCCAACGAGTTGCGGTTCGTCGAACTGGTCGCCCCGTACGCGGCCGAGGGCATCGATGTGAAGGCCGCCCTCACCGCAGTGGAGCGCAAGAACCTGTCCACCTTCGGTTACGGCGTGAAAGCGTTCGCCATCTCCATGGTGGAAGCCGCACTGTCGATCACCCAACAACGGGTGCCCACCAGCGTCATCGGCGAACTCGTCGACATGGCTCGCACCCAACTCGAAGCACCGGTGGAACTGCTACCGCACGTGCCCGAGGTGCTCGCACGCGTCGGCGCCGTGTACACCCTGGTGCTCATCACCAAAGGCGACCTCGTGCACCAGACCCACAAGATCGACACCAGCGGCCTCGCCCACCACTTTCACCAACTCGAGATCGTGCTCGAGAAAGATGTGCCCACCTACGCCCGGCTGCTCGATCGGTGGGAGGTGGCACCCGAACGGTTCTGCATGGTGGGCAACAGCGTGCGCAGCGACATCCTGCCGGTGATGGCGCTCGGCGGGCACGCGGTGCACGTGCCGTATCACCTGCTCTGGGACCTCGAACATGTGGAGCACGACCAGCACGTCACCGAGTTGGCTTCGCTGGCCGACCT
>JBAXQV010000377.1:0-1743 GCA_037131575.1 Actinomycetota bacterium | reverse complement strand
GGCGCGCGAGACTGAGGCCATGCACGATCTGGTCATCCGCAACGGTCTGCTCGTCGATGGCAGCGGCGCCCCTGCTCGCCATGCCGATGTGGTGGTCGACGATGGACTCATCACCGCCATCGAGCCCGCCGGCACCGGCACTGCGGCCTACCAGTCGGTCGATGCCGACGGCTTGCTGGTAACGCCCGGCTTCGTCGACATCCACACGCACTACGACGCACAGGCGAGTTGGGACCCCTATCTCACGCCATCGAGTTGGCATGGGGTGACCACTGTGGTGATGGGCAACTGCGGTGTGGGGTTCGCCCCGGCGTCACCCGACCGGCACGACTGGCTGATCGCACTGATGGAGGGCGTGGAAGACATCCCCGGCAGCGCGATGACCGAAGGCATCACCTGGCAGTGGACGAGCTTCCCCGAGTATCTCGATGCTCTGGCCGCCAAACCGCGGGTGCTCGACGTCGGCGCGCAGATCGCGCACGGGCCGCTACGCGGGTTCGTGATGGGCGACCGAGGCGCAGCCAACGAGCCCGCCACCGACGCCGACATCGACGCCATGAGCGCACTCGTACACGAAGCCCTTCGGGCCGGCGCACTGGGGTTCAGCACCAGCCGCACTCCGTTGCACCGCTCGAAAGACGGCGAACTGGTGCCAGGCACCACCGCCGACGAACGCGAACTGCTCGGTATCGGCGACGCAATCAGGCGGGCGGGGCACGGGGTGTTCCAGTTCGCCCCCGAACACGCCCGCCTGCCCGTCGACGAATGGCCGTGGATGCGTCGGCTCGCACAGCTCACCGGCCAACCCGTCAGCGTGAACCTCAACCAGCCCGATCAAGCCTCCGAGGTATGGCGCGAGGTGCTGGCCCTGCTCGATGAGGCACATACCGACAGCCTGCCGCTCTACGCACAGGTGGCGGGGCGCAGTATCGGCATCCTCTACTGCCTGCACGGCAGCGTGCACCCACTGCTGTTCCATCCGGCCTACACCGAGGTGGCGCACCTCCCCATGCCCGAACGGTTGGCGGCACTCGCCGAACCCGAACGGCGCCGACGCATCATCGAGGAGGTGCCGGCCGATGGCGGCCTGTTCGCCAAGGTGGTGCTCGACAACCTCCACAAGGTGTGGCCGGTGGCCGATGGGGCTATCGATTACGAGCCGGACGCTGACCAGTCGGTGGCAGCCATTTCGGTGCGCACGGGTGTTGCGCCGATGCAGGTGGTACTCGACCAACTCACCGCGCACGACGGTAACGGCATGATCTACGCGCCGTTCTTCAACTACAGCTACGGCGATCTGTCGATGACCTATGCCGCCACCAACCATCCGCACACACGCATGGGCCTCAGCGATGCCGGCGCGCACTGCGGAGCCATCTGCGACGGCGGCACACCCACGTTCATGCTCACCCACTGGGCTCGCGACCGCACCCGCGGCCCGAGATTCGCGCTCGAATACATCGTGCAGCGACAGACGAGCCAAACCGCCCAGCTCTACGGGTTGAGTGATCGCGGCCTGGTAGCGCCGGGCCTGCGCGCCGATCTGAACGTCATCGACTTCGACGGCCTCACCTTCCACGCACCACGCATGGCGTTCGACCTTCCGGCTCAGGGTCGGCGGCTGGTGCAGCGGGCCTCCGGTTACACCGCCACGTTCGTCGCCGGTATCCAAACCGTCGACCACGACCAGTTCACCGGGGCTCTCCCCGGCCAACTGATCCGCGGCCCCCGCTGAGGGTGTGT
>JBAXQV010000376.1:0-1755 GCA_037131575.1 Actinomycetota bacterium | reverse complement strand
ATGGGGTGTCCTCGCTCACGGACGAGCGGTAGCGGAACCGGGTGAGGCGGGGGGTGGGGCGGCGGTGAGCACCGGCAGCAAGGCGGCAGCCACCTCGGCCGGCTTCTCTTCATGTGAGAACAGGCCGGCCCCCGGAATCACGGCAAGGCGAGCATCGGGGAAGGTGCCCACCATCGACTTCGCCCATTCGACCGGGAAGAACTGGTCGTGCTCACCCCACACCAACTGCACCGGCACGTCGATCCGCCGATGCAGGCCGGCGAGGTCGCTCACGTAGTGCTTGTCGAAACTCTTCAACAACCGGCCAGCAGCGTTCCGGAGCTGCGGTGATGAGTGCAGTGGTTCCAGGAAGAACTCCTCGAACTCACCGTTCAGCAGAGACCGATCAGCAAAGGCACCGCCGAACACGAGCGGATTACTCCTGATGCGCGGCTTGCCCGACACCCAACCGAGCCCGGAACTCAGCCCCGGCATGTGGCGGATGGCCACGAACGACTTGAAGCGCCAGGTCAACCCATTGGGCTGCTCGGTGTCGATCAACCCCATCGCTCGCAATCGAGGGTCACCGGCAACGGCATGACGAGCGATCATGCCGCCGCTGTCGTGGCCCACCACGGCAACATCGGTGAGTTCGAGCAGGTCGAGCACACGGCGCACGCTCTGAACATGAACGTTGAGCGAGATCGGTGAGTCGGCAGTGAAGCGGCTCGAACCCGCGCCAGGAAGGTCGATGAGGTGGCACGTCACGTGGTCGGCCAAGTACGGCAGCAGCGTA
The DNA here is from genome assembly GCA_037131575.1 of Actinomycetota bacterium. Taxonomy (GTDB): domain Bacteria; phylum Actinomycetota; class Acidimicrobiia; order Acidimicrobiales; family Ilumatobacteraceae; genus VFMC01. The sequence goes on along the minus strand of JBAXQV010000376.1, from coordinate 980 downwards.
CGAAACGTTGCGCCGCTCACCGGCCAGCCGTGCACGAACAACACATCGGGTCCGCTACCCACTCGCCGGTAGGCCACCTCTGAACCGCCGACATCGAGGAAGCGTTCGGGCGCTTGCCGGAACAGGTCGGCGGCGGCTTGAGGCGTAAGGTTCATGGTGCACTTCCCTCAGTGGAGCGGGCCGGTTGTAGCCACTGCTACACCGTATTCGTAGTGATCACTACAGTCAAGGTTGTCATGAGCCAGAAGCACACCAAAGCCGACATTCTCGAGGGCGCTCTCGCCGCCGCGCTCGATGATGGTCTGAGCCAGCTCACCTTCGGTCGGCTCGCCAAACGACTGGGCATGAACGACCGCACCATCGTGTACTACTTCCCCACCAAAGACGACCTCCTCACCGAAGTTGTTCTGTCTGTGGGCATCCGCCTGCAGGACGCGCTGGGCGAGGCATTCACCCAGCCAGCCAACGACCACCTCGAACTCGCCCGTGCCGCGTGGCCAGCCTTGACACGCCCCGAGCACGACCGCACCTTCGCGCTGTTCTTCGAAGCCAACGGTCTCGCTGCTGCAGGGCGCGAACCGTTCACCACCTTGGTGCCGCATCTCATCGAAGCGTGGGTCGGCTGGTTGGAAGGCTTCCTCACCGGATCATCCACCCGTCGGCGGGCCGAAGCCGAAGCGGCCATCGCAGTCATCGACGGCCTCCTGCTGCTTCGCCAACTCGCCGGCCCCGCCAGCGCATCTCGAGCCGCCAAGAAACTCGGCATCGCCTAGCCACCCACCCGGCATCACGCCGGCAAGCCGTCGCACCGCACCGCCTTCACCAAGGCCCGGCGCGGCCCTGCTCGCCTTCACCCGACCCGGCCATTCGTGAGCTTGTACACCGCATGCGGTGCTTTGGCTCACGGAGCTCGAGGCTTCGTGAGCCACGACCCCCCTATGCGGAGTCCTCGCTCACGGATGGGCGGGTCGGGTGAAGGC
>JBAXQV010000375.1:0-1792 GCA_037131575.1 Actinomycetota bacterium | reverse complement strand
CCAACCACCCGCTCGACTGCCCGGTGTGCGACAAGGGCGGCGAATGCCCGCTGCAAGACCAGACCCTCGCCTACGGCCCCGGTGAGAGCCGGTTCGTGGAAGAAAAGCGCCACTACGAAAAGCCGATCCCGATCAGCGATTTGGTGTTCCTCGACCGCGAGCGCTGCATCCTGTGCGACCGTTGCACCCGTTTCGCCGACGAGGTGGCCGGCGATGCGCTCATCTCGTTCACCAGCCGTGGCAACAACACGCAGATCACCACCTTCCCCGACGAACCGTTCGCCAGCTACTTCAGCGGCAACACGGTGCAGATCTGCCCGGTGGGCGCGCTCACCGCGAAGCCGTACCGCTTCAAGGCCCGCCCGTGGGATCTCGACCAGACCGAAAGCACCTGCACCTCGTGTTCGGTGGGGTGTCGTGTGGTGGTGCAATCGAGCCGCGACGAACTGGTGCGTTACCAGGGTGTCGACAGCGACCCGGTGAACTGGGGTTGGCTGTGCGACCGCGGCCGGTTCGACTTCGAAGCGGTGAACAGCGACGCCCGCCTCGGTTCGCCGCTGGTGGCCACCGCCGACGGCCTCGTCACCACCAACTGGTCCACCGCGTTGGCTTCGGCTGCGGCGCTCATCAGCGACGCAAAGGCTGCGGGCGGCCCCAACGGAATCGCCGTCATCGGCGGCGCCCGCGGTACCAACGAAGACGCATTCGCCTGGGCCAAGCTGGCCCGTGAGGTCATCGAGACCCCCAACATCTATGCGCAGATGGGCGACGGCCTGCCCGCCGCCATTCTCGGCCTCGACCGGGCCACCATCGATGATGCCGCGGCAGCCGCCACCGTGGTGCTGCTCGGCCCCGACCTCAAAGAAGAACTGCCGGTGCTGTACTTGCGTCTGCGCGACGCAGCCGTGCGCAAGCACACGCGCATCATCGAGTTCATGCCCAAGCAGAGCGGCCTCACCACGTACGCCTGGAAGAGCTTCGGCTACGAACCGGGCACACAGCGCGCAGCGGTAGCCAACGCGTTGGCCGACCCTGCTGTGGCAGCACAACTCGCCAAGGGGCCGGTGGTCATCGTTGCCGGCCGCGCCAACCTGGCAGAGAGCACCCCGGCAACGGTGGAAGCGCTCAATGCGCTGCTGTCGGCAGCGCCCGAGGCCAAGGTGCTGCCGGCGTTTCGCCGCGGCAACGTCGTGGGCGCGCTCGAGGTGGGCATGTACACCGGGCCCGATGGTTTCGACACCCGGCGCAGCCTGCAGGCAGCGGCCGATGGTCAGATCGAATGCCTCATCCTGGTGGGTGCCGACCCGCTCAGCGATTTCCCCGACACCGACCTTGCCCGCCGGGCACTGGCCGGGGCACGGCGCATCATCGCTGTCGACACCTTCCTCAACCCCAGTTCGCAGCTCGCCCATGTGGTGCTCGCGGCAAGCGCCTATGGCGAGAAGGCCGGCACCACCACCAACCTCGAAGGCCGCGTCACCACGCTCAGCCAGAAGGTCACCCCGCACGGCACGAGCCGACCCGACTGGATGATCGCTGCCGGGCTTGCCCAAGCGCTGGGCGCCGATCTCGGTTTCCACTCGGTCGAGTCGGTCACGGCTGCCATCGCCACCACGGCTCTGCCGTTCGCCGGTGTCACGGCCGCAGCGCTGGCTGCGTCGCCCGATGGTGTGCTCACCGGGCCCACCGGCACATTGGGCAAGCTCGAACGGGGCGCTTCGCCGCTCATCGATCGCGTCAGCTACGACTTCCGCTTGGTGGTGAGCCGGCAGCTCTACGATCGGGCCATCGG
>JBAXQV010000374.1:0-1794 GCA_037131575.1 Actinomycetota bacterium | reverse complement strand
CATTCCTGGATCGATTACCGCGCCAGAGGCGCCTCGTGGGTTGGTGGACTCGTGAGCGGCGTCAACGACCGCGCCACGCACAACCGCCGCAACATGGAGCTCACGCTCGATGCACTCGCAGTCGCGGCGGGCGGGCCGACTACGTTGGAACCGTAGGAACGCGCTGCGGGCACCCGCGCCCGCACGACCACGGGGAGTCACCCATGAGCAACGAAGCCTGGATCATCGACGCAGTCCGCTCGCCGCGAGGCAAGGGCAAGGACACCGGAGCGCTGCACAACATCCACCCGCAGCGGATTCTCGCCCAGGTGCTGAACGCTCTGCAGGCCCGTAACGGATTCGACACCGCCGAGGTCGACGACGTCGTCATGGGTTGTGGCGCCGGCAGCGGTGACCATTCGATGGACATCGCCCGCATGGCCGCCCTCGATGCGGGCTGGTCGATCGAAGCCCCCGGCGTCACCCTGAACCGCTTCTGCGGGTCGGGCCAGCAGGCGGTCAACTTCGGGGCGATGGGCGTGCTCGCCGGGTTCCAAGATCTCGTTGTCTCGGGCGGCGTCGAGTCGATGTCGCGTCCGTCGCCGATGCACGTCGACGGTTTCACCGCCAACAACAACCACCTGCGCGACCAGTACGACATGGTTCCCCAGGGCATCTCCGCCGACCTCATCGCCACCGTCGAGGGTTTCAGCCGCGAAGAGCTCGATCAGCTCGCCGTCGACAGCCAGGCCCGCGCAGCCGTAGCGATCGCCGAGGGCCGCTTCGACCGTTCCCTCGTGCCGATCTTCCACAACGACGGCACCCTGGCGCTCGACCATGACGAGCACCCCCGTGCCGGCACGACCTTGGCCGACCTCACCAAGTTGTCGCCCAGCTTCGCCGGTATGGGAGCACACACGCTCGCCGAGCGCGGCATCACCATCGACCAGACGGCGCTGAAGGCGTACCCGCAATGGACGTCGATCAACCATGTTCATCACGGTGGTAACTCTTCGGGTGTCGTCGACGGTGCCGCGGCGGTGCTGGTCGCCTCTCCCGACTACGCCCGGGCCCATGGGATGACGCCGCGGGCGAAGATCACCATGGCCGCCGTTGCCGGTGCCGAACCGGTGATCATGCTCACCGCCCCGGGCAAGGCCGCCGAGATCTGCGTGGCCAAGGCCGGTATGACCTTGGCCGACATCGACCTGTTTGAGGTCAACGAGGCCTTCGCCGCGGTGCTGATGAAGTTCCTCCGCGATACCAACGTGCCGTGGGACAAGGTCAACGTCAACGGCGGGGCAATGGCCCTCGGCCATCCGATCGGCGCCACCGGTGCAATGCTGATCGGCACGCTGCTCGATGAGATGGAGCGCCGTGATCTGTCCACAGGACTCGTGACAATGTGCACTGGTGGCGGCATGGCAACCGCGACCATCATCGAACGCATCTGACACGACCGATCGGGCGGCCAAGCGTCGCTCGGTTCGGCTGCGAACACAGGAGGACACCATGTCGCGAGTCCAAGTAGCACTCAACGTCGGCAACCTCGACGAATCGATCGCGTTCTACACAACGTTGTTCCGGACCCCGCCGGCCAAGGTGCGCGAGAACTACGCCAACTTCGCCATCGCCGAGCCTCCGCTGAAGTTGGTGCTGATCGTCGGCGAGGGTCAACCCGGCACCCTGAACCACATCGGTGTCGAGGTCGACAGCACCGACGAGGTCGCCGAGGCCGCAGTGCGAATGCAGTCCGAGGGCGCGGCGTGCGATGTCCAAGATGCCACCACCTGCTGCTTCGCAGTCCAGGACAAG
>JBAXQV010000373.1:0-1812 GCA_037131575.1 Actinomycetota bacterium | reverse complement strand
TCGGCAGCGGTACCGACCACTCGTTCATGGACGCGGTGCACGATGGCGACGGCCACCCCTACGCGGCCAACGATCCGCACTTGTTGCGCTGGGTGCACATTGCCGAGATCGACAGTTTTCTCACCGCCTATCAGCGCTACGGTAGTCGCCCGCTCACGCCGGTGGAGGCCGACCGGTACGTGCACGACGTGGCGCTGGTGGCCCGCAAGCTGGGAGTGAACCACCCACCCACGTCGGTACGCGAACTCCGAGGCGAGCTGCGCGATTTCCGCGACGAACTGCAGAGCACCCGCGAGGCTCGCGACGCGGCGCGATACCTACTCGTGGAGCCTCCGTTGCCCATGGCCGCCCGCGGCCCCTATCTCATGCTCGCCGGCGCAGCAGTGGCCTTGCTCCCCGCCTGGGCGCGCTGGCCACTCCGCCTGCCGTATCTGCCCGTGAGCGAAACCCTGGTGGTGCGCCCAGCCGGGCAAGTCGTGACACAGCTCATTCGCTGGTCGCTCACACCTGAGGTCGGCCCCATGACAGGCGTCCAGTGAGCATCGACAATATTGCACTGGTTTTTGTTGCATGTTTCGGAAAGCCTGCTATGATTGACATGGAAGGGGAGTATCCCCTACCAGTCATCCGTGGTTGGTAGCGACGGCGCCGTCAGCACAGATCGGGTTTCTCGATCTCGGTTCCGTCACTGAATCGCTGCCTCGTAGCGGTCCAGCGGGAGAGACCTTCGACTGAATTCGTTCGTCGAAGAAAGGACCCTCTCATGAACCGCGCCCTCCTGCGTCACCTCCAAGCTCAGACCTCGTACCCGAGCGTCACACTGCTCCACTCCACCCAGCCCGGGCGCACGATGCACCCCGACGACATGTGGGAGTTGTTCCGGCTGGTCGACAGCGCCCAGCGTCGGCTCACCGGGCATGTATCCGTGGCCGCCCGCGATGCCATCGGGCTGCAGCTCGACGACCTCATCGCCGCCAGCGTGGCCGAACCCACCGCTGCCGCCATCGCCATCTGCGTCTCACCTGAGACCTCGGCAGTGGTGCGGCTCAGCACCCCGGTGCGCACCCGCTGCGTGGTGGGCGACACGTTCGCCACGCGCGACATGGTTGCCGACCTCAACCGCACGGCGGTCTTCCGCCTGGTGACGGTGAGCGAATCGATGGTGCAGCTCTTCGTGGGCGACCGGCACCGCGTCGCAGAAGACCACGACGAACGGTGGCCCTTGATTCGTGCCGAAGGCCAGACGCTTGCGCAGTGGACTCGTGCCGTCAGCCATGCCGTTCGGGCGGAGCTCGAGGCCTTCACCCTTCCGACGGTAGTGGCAGGCGTCGATCGCACGGTTCGCCAAGTGTTGAAGATCGATCGCTTCCAGCCGGTGGGCGTGATCACCGGGAACCACGATCGCTCGAGCTGGGCCACCCTGCATGCACTCAGCTGGCCTTTGGTGGAACAGTGGCTGCAGGCCGACCGCCACAAGGCACTCACCGAACTCGAGCAGGCACGGAGTGCACGGCGGTACGCAGGCGGGCTCGATGAGGTGTGGGACCTCGCTCACGAGGGCCGCGTGCAGTTGCTGGTGGTGGAAGAAGCGTTCGAGGTGACCGCGCACATCGCTGAAGGCCGGCTCACCACTGCTTCAAGAGGTCCCGCCGATGTGAGCATGGCCGGCGAACTCACCGACGACGCAGTCGATGAACTGATCGAACTGGTGCTGCGACAAGGCGGCGAAACGATCATCGTTCCTGACGGCGACCTCGAAGGGCATGACCGACTGGCCGCCGTGCTGCGGTACTGCCTCGGACGCCTGGGGAG
>JBAXQV010000372.1:0-1829 GCA_037131575.1 Actinomycetota bacterium | reverse complement strand
GCACTGATGATCATGAGCAACACGAACGCTGCTGACAGACCGATACTCACCCATCCCATGACCAGACCAGCGGTGGCCAAGCCCTGACCGCGGATCATGCCGCCGGACTCAGCGATCTTGCGCTTGGCAACTGAGCCAAGCACAACCGCCGGAATACCGGCGATGAAACCGAAACAGGTGAGGCTGAGAATGCCGAGCACGAGCGACCAGATCGCTTCATTCGAGGATGGCGCCATCGGTGCGGGGACGTAACCAGGTGTCTGGCCGTAGGCGGGAGCCTGGCCGTAACCGGGAGGTTGCGGAGCGGCTGGTGCCGGGGTTGGTGGCAGCGACGGTTCAACAGTCGGTTCAACAGTGGGTTCCGGGGCCGGCGAGGCAGTGGGTGCCGGCACGGCACTGGGTGGGTACCACTTACCGTCGGAGGCAAGCCACCATCCGTCGCCCTGCTTCGTGTCACTCATGTGAATCCTCCAGGTACCTGCGACGAACCGCCCGTCGCAGACCCTGAGGGTAGTGCAAGGACCCTCACCGCCGATGGTGAAACCTCGGCTCACGCAGCGTGGACCGAGATGACCTCGGTGCCTATGCGCGCATGCACCACTACCGTGAACTCATGGGAGCTGTCGCCGTCATCGTCGCAGCAGGGTTACTTGGACCATTGCTCGCCGTGTGGAAGCGCTTTCCGTTGCCGGTGGTGATTGGCGAAATCCTGGCGGGCATCATCGTCGGTCCGCAGCTACTCAACATCGTGCACCCCGATGAACCGGTCGTTGCCGCATTACATGATGCGGGTTTCGCACTGCTCATGTTCACTGTCGGGTTGCATCTACGTCTGCACGACCCGGCGATGCGACGGGCTGCACCACGCGCGCTGGTTGCTCTTGGCGCAACCATCGCTCTCGCTCTACCGCTTGCCATTTTCATCAGTGATGCCGCCGGGCTCGGTCATCCCGGTGCTGTGGCCATTGTGCTCGCAACCTCGTCAGCGGCGATCGCTATGCCGGTGCTCACCGATGCCGCCGGCGGCGACCTCCCGGGTGACTTCGTTGGTGTTGCGGCGTGGATCGTGATGGCTGATGTGCTCACCATCGTGGCGCTCCCGCTCGTGACTGCGCAGTCCTCCGTTGTGAAGGTGCTTCTTGCCTCCATCGCTGTCACCGCAATTGCGTGGCTTGCGCTTATCTCGCTACGTCAACTCTCGCGGTCGCGTTTCTGGAGGCATATGGACGCTGCATCCATGGAGAAGGGCTGGAGTCTCAACCTGCGGATCTCACTGTTGCTGCTTTTCGCACTCGCGTGGATCGGACCGAAACTCGGAACCTCGATGTTGGTCGCCGGGTTCGCGGCCGGACTCGCGGTCTCCGCACTCGGCGTGTCCGGTCGGCTCACTCAACAGATCCTCGGCGTTGGCGAAGGGTTCCTGATCCCCGCGTTTTTCGTTGTGCTCGGTGCCGCCATTCAGCCGAAGGGTCTGTTCACCACCGACGGGCTCATTCTCACCGGTGGACTCGTCGTTGGCACCACGTTTGTGCACATCGTCGGGGGCGCTGCTGGTGGGTTCCGCCCGGCCAGTTCACTGGTGGCATCCGCGCAGATGGGTGTGCCACTGGCGCTCGTGACGCTCGGGCAGTCCCAGGGTTGGCTCAATGGCGATGACGCCGCCGCGTTTGTTGTTGCTGCCCTGCTCACTGTTGGGTTGTGCGCGATGGGCGCGCGACGGCTTGGTCGAACGCTTCCAAAACATTTCAACCCGGGACTGCCGAAGGACCTTCGTCTCGCAGACGATGGCAGCGACTCGCTCGGCCAAGCCTGATGTCACAGCGCTAGGT
>JBAXQV010000371.1:0-1831 GCA_037131575.1 Actinomycetota bacterium | reverse complement strand
GTCATATCGACACCACCGACGGCGAGATTGTCATCGAGGACGGCCATATCGATGGCCCCGATCTCACGGTCACCGTCGACTTCGCCACCGCCCGCGCCATCTTCGTGAACCTCGACTTCGCCGCCGCCATGCAGGCATTCATGGGCGGTCGTATCAACGTGCAGGGAGACATCACCAAGTTGATGACCATGCAGGCCCCGGGCGGCACTCCCGACCCTGAAGCGGTCGCAATTGCCGAAGCTGTGCGTGCCATCACGATTGAGTAGCACGATCGAATAGCTGACTTGTCTGGTTGATTCGAGCAGCAGCGCCCAGTCACACAGCCGGGTCACACAGCAAGGCAGCACGGCCAGTGACCCCATCAGACCGTGAGTGCAGCCTCGACTGACTCATGGCGTGTGCGCCGCACGAACCACGCAGCGATGAGCGCACCAACTGCCGTGATCGCACCGACGTGGTAGGCGATCGCATAGGAGCCACTGCCCGAGCCCGCCGCGGTGCTGAGCTGCACCGTCAGCAGGATCTGCATACCCGCGACCACGCCGATCTGACTCATCGTTTGTGAGGCCGCACTCGCCACTCCGAGGTCGCGGGTATCCACGGCATTGGCCAGGCTGGCGATCATGGCTGGGGCACAGGCTCCCATCCCGATCCCGCTGAGCATCAACGCTCCCTCGATCAACCAGAACCCACTGCCGACACCGATCATGGCGAGCACCATCATCGAAAGCGCCAACATCACCGATCCGAACATCCCGATCACCCGTTCGCCGAATCGCAAAACAAGATAGCCGGCGATCGGTCCGGCGATGGCGAACGTGAGCGGGCGGGCGATCGACATGAGGCCCACCTTGGTGGTGCTGTAACCGAGCAGGTCATGCAGCAGCAACGGGGTGAGGATGAAGCCACCCATGTAGGTGAAGTTGGCGAGGAACTGGTTGACGATCGGAAACGTGAAGTTGCGTCGCCGGAAGTACCGCATGGGCAGCAGTGGATGCGGAGTGCGGTTCTCGATCCGTACGAACTGTGCGAGCAGCAAAGGGCCGCCGATGAATCCGGCGAGTACCAACGGACTGGTCCATCCCAGCACCGGCCCACGATTCAACGCGATGAGCAGGAAGCCGACTCCGAAGGCAAGTGCAGTCGAGCCGGCGATGTCGAAAGGTTGACGCTCGCCGCGCCGCGAATAGGGCAGCACCAGGAATCCGATGACGAGACTGGCGAGCGCTATCGGGGTCTGCAGGATGAAGATCCAACGCCAGCCGAAGGCATCGACGAGGGGTCCGCCGATGACGACGCCGAACACCGGTGCACCAGACCCGACCATCGACCAGTAGCCCATCGCTTGCGCCCGACGTTCTGGGGCAAAACTGCGATTGATCATCGACAGCGCTGAGGGACCGGTGGCCGCACCGAGCGCCGCACCGAGAAAGCGGAAGGCGATGAGCGAAGGAGCATTCCAGGCGAAGATCGCCGCCGCCGCGAACACCGTGACCCCGGTGAGGCTCAGGAGATACACCTGCCGGGCCCCGAAGCGATCGGCCAACTTCCCACCGATGGGACCCAGGACCGCCATGGCCAAGCTCGGTCCGGTGACCGCCCAGGTGAGCACATCGGCGCTCGACCCGAGGTTCCGGGCGATGTCGGCCAGCGACACGGTGAGCACCGTGATGGTGAAGCTGGCGGTGAACACCCCGGAGAGCGCGGCGGCAAGGATGATCCATGACCGACGTGGGCTTCGCTCGACCCGTCTGGCCACACCACGACGCAGCATGAGACTCCAGGGGAGAACCACTCCCTCCTCGCCACCGGGTTCGAGGGCGATCTCGAG
>JBAXQV010000370.1:0-1835 GCA_037131575.1 Actinomycetota bacterium | reverse complement strand
TCAGGGGAGGGGGCGGTGGATGTACATGCGGACGTCACGGTCGTCTTCCGTACCCTCCATCATGGTGTTCAACCGCCTCCCGCCGAAGCGGTGGGCGAGCTCGCGGTGCAGCGCCGCCAGGGTTCCTTCGGCGGCACCATGTGAATCGACTGTCGACACGATCTCGATGAGACCGTCGTCGTGACGGAAGATCTCGAGCACGCGCCGCTCGACCGGCCAATCGATGATCGACGCCGTCGTGATTTCGTAGAAGCCACCGGCCGGACCGGGCCGAGCGGTCACCTGATGCACATGGCGATGGCCGACGAGCCACGCCACCACGCACGGGTGGCGATGCACCACGGCCAACAAGGCATCGCCAAGGCGTCGATCGGGGGCATCGCCATGGGTGTTCACCAGTGAGTCGACGCCGTGATGGCTAGCGAGCACGGCGAGGCGCCCGGGGGTGTCGTCGATGCGGGTGAGCACCTCGTCGAGCCAGTCGAGTTGGGCCTGACCGACGCTGCCCTGGTCGTTGCCGGCGGGATGGTTGGTGTCGAGCATCACCACGCTCACCTGCTCGAGTTCCACCACAGCGTCGGCCGACTGCCGGGCCACATGCGCAGCCGAGTAGCCGAGTGCGCCCGCTTCCACATGTGCTTCGAGCCACTCGGCGAGGTCGATGGGTCGGCGGCTCACATCGCCCACGATGGTGCGGGTGGCCTCGGCCAGGAATTGCTGCGGTTCGTCGACGAACAAGGCGAGTGGGTCGGCGGGCGCGAACCCCGCTGGTGGCAGCACCCCCTTGCGAGCGCCGACGGCAACGCGGGCCAACGCAGCGTTCACCAACGCAGCGCCCTGGCAGAGTAGATCGTGGTTGCCCGGCAGGCTGGCCCACGGCAGCCCTACTCCCGGCGACTCCACGCCCTCGGCAACACGTTCGAAGAAGTCGTCGACCACCGGGAAACCGCGGTCGCGTAGGGCGCTGGGTACACGTCCGAGGGGGCTCCAGTAGGGCCACGTGCTTCCCGCGGCTGCATCGCTGGCATCGAGCACGCCACCCCGCACCGGAAGTACCACACGGCCACCAGCCATGAGTGCGAGGTAGGCCCGAAGTTCGTTGTACTGGGCGTTGTCGATGTTGTCGCCGGTGCACAACACGAGGTCGACAGGCTCACCCCAGGTGGTTGCTGCCGGGTCGGAGTGCAGGGCCTCGAGGTGGGCGGCGACGGCCCACGGCACCAGCGATTCTTGCGGGCGGTGCATGTGCAGCAACGGCCGCCACAGGGGGTCGTGGGCGAGCGTTTGAATCCACTCGAAACGCATCGGCGACACGGCATCGAGTACGTGCAGATCGCTGAAGTGGCAGATGGTTGCCAAACGGTCGATACGAAACCCGCCATCGGCCCGAGGTGAGCCGAGGTCGAGTCGGCCGACGCGGGCCCGGTGAGGTGATGGAATCGACACCATGATGGTCGGGGCGGGGAGATTTGAACTCCCGACCCCCTGCTCCCAAAGCAGGTGCGCTACCGCTGCGCCACGCCCCGAATGAGAGCCAGGCTATCGCCGCGGCTGGCTGGTACCAGTCAGCCCGGAGCGATTTCCCATTCCACCGAGTAGCCGTCGTCGCTCGTGCGGCCGGTGAATCGACGGCCGCTGACACTCGTTGCATCGAGCGCCATCCAGTGTCCACGGTGCTCGATGAACCAGGGGTCGGGGTCGGGGAGCCCAGTGTGGTCGGTGAGGCACCGTAACCGGCCCCTCACGAGCACACTCCACGCCTGACGCGAGGTTGCGTCGATGTGGTCGACCTCGAATGAGGCCAGGCCTTCGTAGCGGCCCACCACGGTGGTGGC
>JBAXQV010000369.1:0-1847 GCA_037131575.1 Actinomycetota bacterium | reverse complement strand
TTGCTGAACACCTCGATCGGCGGGGTGGGCTCGAGCCGCATGCCGCGCTGCAAGATACGCACCTGCGTGTGCTGGTTGTACTCGGCCATCGTGATGGCCCAACCGTCGCGCCCCGCACGGGCGGTGCGGCCGCTGCGGTGCAGGTAGTCCTTCACATCACCGGCCGGTTCGTAGTGAATGACCGCGCCGATGTCTTCCACGTCGATACCACGGGCAGCCACATCGGTAGCCACCAGAACCGACAGTTCGCCGTCGGTGAAACGGCGCAGCGCCTTCTCACGCGCCACCTGGGTGAGGTCGCCGTGAATGGCCGCGGCCCGCACGCCGAGGTCTTGCAGGTTGGCTTCCACCCGGTCGCAGGTGCGCTTGGTCTGGCAGAACACGATGGTCTTCGACTGCCCCGATGCGATAGCGGCCACCACCTTGTCCTTGTCCATATGGTGCACGGCGAGGAAGAGGTGGTGCATCGTGCCCACGGTGTCGGTGGGCGCATCGATGGCCACCTCGGTGGGGTCCTTCATGTAGCGGGTGACGAGGTGCCCCACATCGCCGTCGAGCGTGGCCGAGAACAACATGGTCTGGCGCGGTGCGGTGCACTTGCGCAAGATCCACTCGACCTGCGGGGTGAACCCGTCGTCGGCCATGCGGTCGGCTTCGTCGAGCACCACGATCTCCACCGAGCTGAGGTCGAGTTCGTTCTCCTTCAGCAGGTCGATGAGGCGCAACGGGGTGGCGATCACCACTTCCACACCAGCCTGGAGTTCGTCGATCTGTTGGCTGCGCGAGGCGCCGCCGTACACCGGCAGCACACGCACATCGCACGCAGAGGCCACAGGTGCCAGCACCTCGGCCACCTGGAGGGCGAGTTCGCGAGTGGGCACGAGCACCAACCCGAGCGGCTTGCGCGGTTCGGCAGCACCCGAGATACGGGCGAGCATGGGCACCCCGAACGCGAGCGTCTTGCCCGAACCGGTACGTGCCCGACCACACACGTCTTTGCCGGTGAGCGCCACGGGAATGGCTTTGGTCTGGATGGCGAACGGGGCCGCGAACCCGGCAGCAGCCAGGCCACGGTCGACCGATTCGGGCACGCCGAGCTCGATGAAACCGGTGGGGACGTAGGTGGTGGGATCGATCTCGGCCGTCGCTTGTGCGCTGCGGCTCATCGATACTTGGCCCTCGGGGGCCGGCTTGGAGGGGCGACTCCGACGGCCCCGCGGTGCGCCCTTGGGGCGTGATGCATCAGTCATGTTGCAATCAGGGTACTGCGCGCCTCCCCCTCATCCCCCGCATGCCCCGACCGGGGCGAGGGGTGGCGTGGTGATGCGCGACACTGGGGGCATGAAGGTCGCACTCACCGTCAATGATTTCCTGCAGCGAGCCGAGCTCGTGTATCCGCACCGCCTGGCCGTGGTCGACGAACCCGACCAACCGGCTGAATCGTGGGGCAGCTACACCTACACCGAGATGGCGGCAAAGGCCCGGGCCATGGCGGCCGGCCTCGACGCGCTGGGCATCGCAGTGGGCGAACGGGTGGCCATGGTGAGCCAGAACTCGGCGCGCCTGCTCACCGCGCTGTTCGGCGTGAGCGGCTCGGGCCGCATTCTCGTACCCATCAACTTCCGCCTCGTCGCCGAAGAAGTGCGCTACATCATCGAACACTCAGGCGCCCGGGTGCTGCTCATCGACCCCGAGCTCGCCGACGCATTGGCCGATGTGGAATGCGAGCACCGGTTCATCATCGGCGCTGATACCGATGCCACCCTGATGCGCTTCCACACCGACCCGGCCCCGTGGACGTACGACGAAGATGCCACCGCCACCATCAACTACACCAGTGGCACCAC
>JBAXQV010000368.1:0-1858 GCA_037131575.1 Actinomycetota bacterium | reverse complement strand
GGCCATGACCATGGCCGACCGCGTGGCAACCATGAGCCGCGGCCTGGTGCAACAGGCTGCGTCGCCCGCCGAGCTGTACGCGAAGCCCACCAACTTGTTCGTGGCAGGTTTCATCGGGTCACCGCCGATGAATCTCTTCGACGGTGTTGTCGCCCGCGTCGATGGCGCGCTGGGTGTGCGCTTCGGGACGCAGTGGTTGGAACTGCCAGAGTCCGAGGCGGTGACCAATTGGGAGGGCTGCGCGGTGGTGATCGGCATTCGCCCAGAGGATGTCGAGGATGCGGTCTTCGACAGTGCCGCGCCGCAAACCCGGCGCCTGCGATTGCCAGTCGATCTCGTCGAGCAGTTGGGTAGCGATGTGCTGGTGCATGTTCTCACCGATGCGACTGCAGCGCAGGGTGCGCAACTCGCTGACGCTGCCGAGGATTCTGCCCAGATCGCGAACCCAACGGTCGGAGCGCGGCTCTTGGCACGTTGCAACCCTCGATCTCGGATTGCCCGCGGAGATGTCGTCGAGTTCACCGTCGACACCGAACGCGTGCATCTGTTCGACCCGGTGTCGGGAAACGCCCTGTGAATCAGTAGCGAGTGTTCTCGGGAACGTGTTCTGGGACCTTTGGAACGCACCAGCGCCTGGTACGTTGCCGACCGCTTGACCAGAGGAAGGTTGGATCCAGTGAACGTTCGAGTCATTCGTCGCCTCGGTGCCGTCGCCCTCGCCGCCACATCGCTGATTGCATGTGGAAGCTCAGGTGGCGACGGATCATCGACTGTCGCCAGCACCGCCGGGTCTCCGGCAACCACAGCGGCCCCGGTCCCGGTACCGAGCACCGAGGCGCCGGTCGTCACCACCGTGGCTCCCGCCCCCACCACGGTCGCGCCTACACCCACCACGGTGGCGCCTACACCGAGCACTGAGGTGCCAGACGGCGGTGGCACCGCCACGTGTGACGTGGCATCGGTCGCTGAGGGGATTCGCGGTGACGTCACAGCCGTGTTCGACCTCAAGTGCGTCGACGGTTGGGCGGCGGCGATGTACACCGACAACAAGGGCCTGAGCCGACCAGCGATCCTCAAGGCCGAGGGTCAGGTCTGGATTCTCCAGGACTGGAACGCCGTATGTGAGGGTGACCCAATGGTTCCCGGCGACATCGCCGTGCCCGAGTCGTTGCGGGTGTATTGCCCCGGCGGGTGACGTAGCGACGGCGCCAGGGTGAATCGAGTGTCCACGTCCGTCCTGACCCGCTGAACTATCGACTTGTGTGTGAGCTGAGCGGGCCCGTCTCCGGTCGAGGGTTCTGCTGCTACGGTCGCAAGCCATGTTCGCGAGCGTCGACACGACCAGCGGCGCCTTGGTCGTTCTCACGGTCATCGGCACCATCGCGTTCGCCGTATCGGGCGTGATGGCTGCTGCCCACAGCGCGATGGACTGGCTCGGTGCGCTCGTGCTCGCTGTGGTGGTGGCAGTCGGTGGTGGCACGATGCGTGACGTCCTCATCGGCAACCTGCCTGTGATGTGGGTGGACACCAAGTGGCCGGTCGTGGTGGCGCTCGGCACTGCCGTGGTTGGCATCGTGCTGCTTCGCATCCGGCCGTCTCTCGACCCCACCGAATGGCGGCTCTATCTCGCTGCGGACGCCATTGGCCTGGGTGCCTTCGTCGTGCTCGGTACGCGCGTTGCGCTCGACGATCGCGCGTCGGTGTTCATCGCAGTGTTGATGGGCGTGGTGACCGGCGTGGGCGGTGGCGTGATCCGCGATGTGGTGACCGGTCGACGACCGATGGTGCTCGTCGGCCAGATCTACGCAGTGGCCGGCTGTGGTGGCGCGCTGGTGTACGTCGCACTCGACGCTGCCGG
>JBAXQV010000367.1:0-1860 GCA_037131575.1 Actinomycetota bacterium | reverse complement strand
GCCCGCAGCGAACATCGGTGCCGACCACTTCTGGCAGGCACTCACGGCTCTGGTCGACGATCTTGGCCCGCGCAATGCCGAACTGTTGAACACGCGGGCAGCCATGCAAGCGGCCATCGACCGGTGGCATCGCGAGCGCGCCGGCCAACCGCACGACGCCGCCGCCTACCGTGCGTTCCTCGAAGACCTCGGCTACATCGTTCCGGTCGGCCCCGCCTTCACCATCGACACCAGCAATGTCGACCCCGAGTTCGCCGCAGTGCCCGGGCCTCAGCTGGTGGTGCCGATCATGAATGCCCGGTACGCCATCAATGCAGCCAACGCTCGCTGGGGTTCGCTCTACGACGCGTTGTACGGCACCGATGCCCTCGGCGACACTGCGGCTCCGGGCCCGTACGACCCGGCTCGCGGCGCACGTGTCATCGCCTGGGCACGCGCCTTCCTCGACGATGTAGCCCCTCTCGCCGGCACCGTTGCCGCCGCCCGTCCCCACAGCGATGTGGTGGCCTACCGCGTGAACAATGGCGCGCTCGTTGCCGAGTTCGGCGATGGCAGCACCTGCGGCCTGGACCTCCCGGCTGTGTTCAGTGGCTACAACGGCCCCGCCCACGCGCCCACCGCTGTTCTGCTCACCCACCACGGTCTCGGTATCGAGATCGTCATCGACCGCGCTCACTCCATCGGCGCCACCGATGCCGCCGGTGTGGCCGACGTACTGCTCGAGTCGGCCATCACCTCCATCATGGACTTCGAAGACTCCATCGCCGCCGTCGATGCGGCCGACAAGGCCCTCGGCTACCGCAATTGGCTCGGTCTGCTGCGCGGCGACCTCACCGAGCAGGTGTCGAAGGCGGGCACCACGTTCACCCGCTCGCTGGTACCCGACCGCATGTACACCGCGCCGCTCGGAGGCACGGTGGTGCGGCGCGGCCGGGCGCTGCTACTGGTGCGCAACGTGGGCCATCTCATGACCACCCCGGCAGTGCTCGACCGCCACGGCAACAACGTGCCCGAAGGGTTGCTCGACGCAATGGTCACCGTGCTGTGCGCGGCGGCCGGTATGCCCGGCATGGTCGCATCGCCCAATTCGATCACCGGGTCGATCTACGTGGTGAAGCCGAAGATGCACGGCCCCGCCGAGGTGGCGTTCACCGACGAGATCTTCACCCGTGTGGAGGCAGCGCTGGGCCTGGCACCCAACACGGTGAAGATCGGCATCATGGACGAAGAGCGCCGCACCACGCTGAACCTGGCCGAATGCATCCGCGCCGCACGGCACCGGGTGGCGTTCATCAACACCGGGTTCCTCGACCGCACCGGCGACGAGATCCACACCTCCATGCTCGCCGGCCCCATGGTGCGCAAGACCGAGATGAAGGCCCAGCACTGGATCCAGGCCTACGAAGACTGGAACGTCGACACCGGTATCGCCTGCGGGCTGCCCGGGCGTGCGCAGATCGGCAAGGGCATGTGGGCCGCCCCCGACCTCATGGGCGACATGCTGACGCAGAAGATCGCCCACCCGCGAGCTGGCGCCAACTGTGCGTGGGTGCCCTCGCCCACCGCAGCCACCTTGCACGCCACGCACTATCACCGCGTCGATGTGGTGGCTCGCCAGCGCGAACTTGCCGAGCGCCTGGCAGTCGACGGGCCACGGGCCACACTCGACGATCTGCTGCGCATTCCGGTGGCTCCATCGACCGACTGGAGTGCCGCCGACGTACAGGCCGAACTCGACAACAACGCGCAGGGCATTCTCGGATACGTGGTGCGCTGGATCGATCAGGGCATCGGCTGTTCGAAGGTGCCCGACATCAACGATGTGGGCCTCATGGAAGACCGCGCCACCTGCCGCATCTC
>JBAXQV010000366.1:0-1867 GCA_037131575.1 Actinomycetota bacterium | reverse complement strand
ACCTACGGCTTCGTGCGCATCGCCATTCCCATCCTGCCCCAGGCGGCGGTGAAGTGGGCTCCGTTCATCGGCATCCTCGCCGTCATCGGCATCATCTACGGCGCCCTCGGCTGTCTCGCCCAAACCGACATGAAGCGCCTCATCGCGTTCAGTTCGGTGGCGCACATGGGCTTCGTGATGCTCGGTATCTCCACGCTCACCTCCACGGGTATCAACGCCGCGTTGTTCGGCATGGTGGCTCACGGCCTCATCACCGGCATGTTGTTCTTCGTCGCCGGTTCAGTGAAAGAGCGTTACCACACCCTCGAGATCAAGCGCCTGCGCGGCATGCTCATCGAGATGCCGAAGATGGGCTGGATCCTCGGCTTCTGCGCCATGGCTTCACTCGGTCTGCCCGGTCTCGCCGGTTTCTGGGGCGAGTTCCCGGCCATCCTCAGCGCCTACAGCCCAGCCGCTGGGCTCAGCACCTCGCTGTTCCGCACACTCATGATCATCGCCGCCCTCGGCACGGTGCTCGCCGCTGGCTACTTGCTGTGGCTCTACCAGCGCACCGCCTTCGGCACCCCCAACCCCGAGTTTTCATCGGGCCATGCGCACAGCCTGTCGTCGGCTGCCAACGATGAACATCACTCCGACATCCACGACGTGAACATCTTCGAGTGGATCGCCTGGACCCCGTTGCTCATCGCCATCGTGGTGCTCGGTGTGTACCCGCAGTTGATGTTCAAGGTGATGGACCCGGCGGTCACCGAACTCGTGAAGGTCTTCCAGAAGTGATCGCCGGCCTGCTGGCCGCTGGCGGGTTCACCGCACCGACGGTCGACTATCACGCGCTCGCGCCCGAGATGGTGTTGGCCGGTGGCATCTGCCTGGTGCTGTTGGTCGACCTGTTCGTGGCCGAGAACAAGAAGTGGATCACCTCCACCCTGGCCGGGTTCGTGCTGCTCGGTGCCTTCATTCCGGTGGTCACCCTGGCCGTGGTCGGTAGCGATGTGCGCTCGATGTTCGATGGCCGCTACGTGGTCGATCAGTATGCGCTGGTGCTGAAGGGCCTGTTCCTCCTGGCCGGCTATGTGGTGGTGCTGCTCAGTTCGAACGAGATCGAAGAGGGTCACTACTACCAGGGCGAGTATTTCGTGCTGCTGCTCACCAGCATCCTCGGCATGGTCATGATGGCCTCGGCCCGCGACCTGGTGAGCATCTTCGTAGCGCTCGAGTTCCTGTCGATTCCGGCATACATGCTGGCCGCATGGCGCAAACGCGACCCGCACAGCAACGAGGCGGGCGTGAAGTACTACCTGCTCGGCGTGTTCGCCAGCGCCATCATGCTCTACGGCATGAGCCTGCTCTACGGCGTCACCGGCTCGACCAAGCTCACCGAGATCGGCGCTGCCATCACCCTGCAGGGTCGTATCACCGGTGTCGAGGTTGTGGCCATTGCGTTCGTCATCATCGGCTTCGCCTTCAAGGTGAGCGCTGTTCCGTTCCACCAGTGGGCCCCCGATGTGTACGAAGGTGCACCCACACCGGTCACCGCGTTCTTGAGCGTTGCGTCGAAGGCTGCCGGCTTCGTGGCCCTGGTGTCGCTCGTGTTCATCGCCTTCCCCAACGCAGCCGATGTGTACCAGCCGTTGCTGTGGGTGCTGTCGGCGCTGTCGATGACCATCGGCAACGTGCTCGCGCTGCGCCAAACCAACATCGTGCGCATGCTCGCCTACTCGAGCATCAGTCAGGGCGGTTTCATTCTCATGCCGCTCGCGGTGGCCAATGCCGACACGGCTGCGGCATCGTTGAAGGCCGTGGTCACCTACCTCATCATCTACGCCGCCACCAACCTCGGTGCGTTCGCCATCGTCATGGCCGTGAG
>JBAXQV010000365.1:0-1870 GCA_037131575.1 Actinomycetota bacterium | reverse complement strand
CCGGGAACGAGGCGCAACACCACGTCTGCCGAGCGGATGATGATCGGCAGCATCATGATGCTGGTCGCCACCGACGCAGCCAGGCCGGAACGTTCGAAGCCCAGAATCAAGATGAACAGGGCGAAGATAAACAGGCCAGCCAGCACCGATGGCAGTGCCGTCATCGCCGTCACCACGGTCCGAACGAAGGTGGCCATCCGACTACGCGACTCGTTGAGGAAGACCGCACACGACAAACCGAGCGGCACGGTGAAGATCAGCGCCAACAGCATCATGATCAACGTGCCGACGATTGCGTGCAGAATGCCGCCGACCTCGACCGGGTCGTTCGGGAGCGTCTCGCTGAGGTCCTCGGTGAAGAAGTTGAGGTGATGCAGCGCGCTCCAACCCTTGGCCACCGTGAACACCACGACGGTTACCAGAGCAAAGAACGCCACGGCAGTCGCCGCTGCGAGCAGCACCGTCATGACCTTGTCGACCACCGTCGGACGGCGCTCGGTGATCGAGGTCAAGACGGCGTAGGTGGCGAGGAACACCAGAAACCCAACAATGACAAACCCGAAGCTCCCCGATAGCGACGTCAAGCGACCGAAGATCAACATCGTCGTTGCGACGCTGCTACAGCCCACTCCCAACAAGGTCAAGGCATCGCGACGCGTCCAGCGACCGATCGGGCGGGGCAGCTGCGCGACCTCGGCACCGACGGAGCGGACGGGGATGATCGTCTCGGCCTCGGTGCTCACGGTCTGGGTCTGATGAGCGTCATGGCCCTGGTCAGCAGCGAGCGGCTGCGGCATCGAAACAGGAGTGTCCGTGAAGGCGAGCGAACTCATGCGTCGCTCCCTGCACCCGAACGGGACCGAGCCACGAACCACGACGCAGTGAAGTTGACGACGAGCGTCATTGCGAACAGCACCAGGCCCGCAGCGAAGAGCGCTGAAGATGCCACGCCGGAGGTTTCGTTGAAGCGGTTGGCGATCAGTGGCGCCACCGCATTGCCGCCGGCTTCGAGGATGTTGAAGTTCACATCGAACCGTGGCGAGATGATCAGGCTGATTGCGATCGTCTCACCGAGTGCCCGGCCGAGGCCCAGCATCGTGCCGCCGATGATGCCGCCTCGTCCAAACGGCAACGCAACCACGCGGATCATGCCCCATCGCGGCGCACCGAGAGCGAACGCACCTTCTCGTTCCCCGGGCGGAACCTGTGAGAACACCTCACGCATGACCACACACGAGATCGGCATCACCATCATTGCCACGGTCACCCCTGCAATGAAGATCGACGCGCTGTAGACGCTGGCACTCGATAGCGGGTCGTCCGGGTTGACTCCAGCGACGCCGAAACCGGGTAACCACCCGAGCCACGTGTTCAGCCAACGAGAGACACCAATCACCTGGCCCTGCAAAAGGAACAGCCCCCACAGGCCATACACGACGCTCGGCACAGCAGCCATCAGGTCGACTAGCGCCACGAGGGTAGACCGCATCCATGTCGGAGCGATCTCGGTGATGAACAACGCCGCACCCATGGCGATGGGAACCGCAATGATGACAGCCACAACGGCGATGGAAAGGGTTCCGACCAGCACTCCGGCGATACCGAACTTGCCCGCATCGGGCTTCCACTCAGCGGAAGTGATGAACGGCAGTCCGGTGGCCTTGATGGCCGGCAGTGCCTCGATGGTGAGGAACAGCCCGACGCCAACCATGGTGGCCAGCACTGCGAGGCCACTGAGCGACGTGATCCGATTGAAGATGCGGTCGCTCTTACCAGGCAACGCTGAGATCTCGCGCGGGCGAGGCGGAGCCCCGGTTTCACGCGAGGGGATGATCGTGCTGGTCATGACGACCAATCACACGATCCATGC
>JBAXQV010000364.1:0-1879 GCA_037131575.1 Actinomycetota bacterium | reverse complement strand
AGCACATCGTCTTCACTGCTGAGCAGGCGTTCGGCAACGGTGACCCAGTGGCTGGCGTCGAGTACCACATGCAGTTCGGGAAACTCGGCGAGCACTCGTCGCGTGACCCACGGGTTGAACAACGGCCGCCCGCGGTGGGTTTCGTGGGCCACCACCACCCCGAGGTCGCGCTCCATGGCCAGAGCCTGGGTGAAGAACTCGCTGCGCTCGGCATCGTCGAACGAATCGCGCCCGGTCTGGCACACGATGTGGTGCGGGTTCATGGCGGCTGCGGCACTGAGGTTGGTGCGGAACTCGGCCAGCAGGTCGTCGAGCGCCGAGCGCCAGGTGTGCACCGTCACGACGAGGCCCAGGCCGTGGTCGGCGCAGATGGAGGTGAGTTCGTCATCGGGTGGGAAGCCCGGGTCGAAGGCGCGGGCCACCTGGGCGAACACCACGCCCTTCCACCCTTCGGCAGCGATGACGGGTGCAGCCTCGCGGAAGGTGGCATACGGCGTGCCGCTGCCCACCGCACCCCACAGGGTCTTGTAGAACGAAAGTTCCATCGTGTTGCTCCTTCGGTGCGGCCGAGAGTTCAGTGAGGGGTGATGCGCAGCGTCAACGCCGGCTGGTCGGCGGGCCGGATGGGTAGTTGCACGGTGTCGCCGGTGCGTGCCAGCACTCCGCTATAGCCAAGCAGCGACACCTCGCCGGCAGGCAGTCCGGCCATAGTGACATTGCGACTTTCGGGTTGGCCGAGCACCATGGCGTAGGTGTTGCCATCAACCCCTACCGTGCATCGCACGGGAACCCCCTCGGCCGTGGCCAGCCTGGAGGTGGGGTGCGGACGCGACCCGTAGATGGCCTCACCGTTCACCCGTAGCCACGCACCGATGGCGAGCAGTCGCTGCTGTTGCGCAAAGGGCACTTCCCCACTGGCGAGCGGGCCCACGTTGAGCAGCAGGTTGCCACCATCGGCCACGATGTTCACCAGCATGCGGATCAGGGTCGTCGCATCGAGATAAGTCGATTCGCTTTCGAGTTGGTTGTAGCCAAAGCTGGTACCAATGCCCCTGCACACCTCGAATTTTTTCGTCGCGTCGATGCGTTCGAGCGAGTACTCGGGGGTCACGAAATCGGCATGCGCCCGGCCCTGGGCCACGCCGAGTGGGTCGAATCGATCGTTCACCACACCGTCGGGGTTGGCGGCGTAGTACTCGGCCATCAGCGGCGCTGCACCCTCGCCGAAACCCGGGAAACCCACGTCGTTCCACAACACGTCGGGGGCGTATCGCTCGATCAGTTCGCGATAGTGCGCCATTGCGTAGTCGCGGTATTCATCGCTCTGCGGAATGGCCGCGAACAGCGTCATCCAACTGTGGAAACCGAGACCCTGGAAGGTGAGGTCGAGGCCACCGCAGTAGTAGAGGCCAGCCCGCAACCCAGCGGCGCGTACGGCGTCGACGGTTTCACCGACGATGTCGCGCGGTGCCGTCCACGCCGCACCCTTCACCGGGTTGGGTGTGGCGCTCGGCCACAGCAACACACCGTCGAGGTGCTTGGCACCCATCACGCAATACGTGGCCCCGGCGGCGGCGAAGAGCTCAGCCCACCGTTCGGGCTGCCAGCCAGCACCCGCGTCATAGAACTCGGCGACGAACTCGTCGTAGGGCTTGTCGCCGTAGGTGGCCCGATGGTGTTTGTACACCGACGAACCCTCGATGGCGAGCGAGTTCATGTACCACTCGCTGTAGGGCGATTCGGTGAAAGCGATGTAGTCGCCCTGCTCGCGCGCAACGGTGAACGGGTCGGCGGTGAGCGGCGCGTAGGCAGGCACCGACGACGGGTACCAGTGCACGAAGATGCCGAACTTGGCATCGTCGAACCAGACGGGCAACCG
>JBAXQV010000363.1:0-1897 GCA_037131575.1 Actinomycetota bacterium | reverse complement strand
CTGGTCGTACAGCAACCAGTCATCGGCACGGAACGGTCGATGAAACCACATCGCATGATCGAGGCTGGCCATCTGCATTCCGGGGCTCTCCCACGACAGCCCGAACGGCAGCACAGTCGTGTCGAGCAAGGTCATGTCGCTGGCGTACGTGACGATGCAGGCATGCAGGGTCGGGTCGTCGGGAAGTTGGCCGTCGGCCCGCATCCATACCCGTTGGCCGGTGGCTGGTCGGCCCTGGCGACTGAATGGATCGCTGTCGATATGGCGGATGTCGATCGGGCGGGGCCGGTCGTACCATTCGCCGATCCGCTCCTTGTAGGGCGCCATCCGAGTCTTGAAATCGGGTAGCGACTCGGCCGATGGGATGCCTTCGGGCATTGAGATCTGGTGGTCCGGGCCGCCTTCGGAGACATGGAAGCTGGCCTGCAAGTTGAAGATCGCCCGACCACGTTGGATCGCCACGACGCGCCGGGTGCTGAAGCTCTTCCCGTCACGAATGCGGTCGACCTCGTAGAGGATTGGGGTGGTCGGGTCGCCCGGGCGCAGGAAATAGGCGTGCAGCGAATGCACGAACCGTCCGGTCTCGACGGTGCGAGTGGCGGCGACCAGTGCCTGGCCGGCCACCTGGCCGCCGAAGACGCGCTGACGGTTTTCGTCGGGTGATCGCCCACGGAAGAGGTTGACCTCGATCGTTTCGAGGTCGAGCAGTGTCAACAGATCATCGAGCGCAGTAGCCACGGTTGCAGTCTCGCATTCATCCGGGCCTGCCCGAAAGATTAGGGTGCGGCGATGGCCCTGCTCCCGCTCACTCCCGATGAATTGCTCTCCACCACCCGCGCCGTGCGCAAGCGGCTCGACTTCAGCCGGCCGGTCGGCGATGACGCCGTCCGCGAATGCGTCGAACTGGCGATGCAGTCGCCGAGTGGTTCGAACTCGATGACGATGCAGTTCATCGTCGTGCGCGACGAAGCCAAGCGCAAGGCGCTCGGCGACATCTACCGCCAGTGCTACGGCATCTACTCGTCGATGGACGGCGTCTACATCGGCTCGATCGACAAGGGCGAGGCGGCCGCCAACCAGCAGCAGCAGCGCAGCGCTGTGTCGGCCGACTTCCTCGGTGAGCACATGGGCGAGGCACCGGTGTTGGTCATTCCGTGCACCTACGGCCGTCTCGACAACGCCCCGGCGATGATGTCGGCCTCGTTGGGCGCCAACGTGATGCCGGCGATGTGGAGTTTCATGCTTGCCGCTCGCGCTCGTGGCCTGGGGACCTGCTGGACGACGGTGCACCTGATGATGGAAGAGGCCGCCGCCGAAGTGCTCGGTATCCCGTTCGGCGAAGTGCAGCAGATCTGCCTCAGCCCGCTGGCCTACACGGTCGGAACAGACTTCAAGCCGGCCGCGCGCCCGTCGGCCGATTCGATCATTCACTGGGATCAGTGGTGAGCAGCCGCCCCGGCGGCGATCACACCCACGGCGAATCCGCTTCGTCCCCCGCGGTCATCGACCCGTTTCTGAAGGCCCACGCCGTCTCGGCGAAAGGGTTCATGCCGCCCGACGAGGGCGATGCCCTCTACGCGGCAGCGGTTGCGGCGGGTTCGTTGCTGCCCGGCTTGCCGTTCGTCGAGATCGGTTCGTACTGCGGCCGTTCGACGATCTGGTTGGGCGGGGCGGCGCGCTCGTGCGGCACGGTGCTGTTCGCCGTCGACCACCACCGCGGCAGTGAAGAGAACCAGTCAGGTTGGGAGCACCACGACACGACGCTTGTCGACCATCGGCTCGACAAGATGGACACCCTGCCGCAGTTCCGGTTCACCGTCTACGAGGCAGGCCTCGAAGATGTGGTGATCGCCGTGGTCGGACAGTCGCCGGTGGTCGCTGCCAACTGGCAGACCCC
>JBAXQV010000362.1:0-1916 GCA_037131575.1 Actinomycetota bacterium | reverse complement strand
TACAGCACGGTCTTGTTCAACCCGAACGCGAACTCGGTGCTGAGGTTCTTGAAACTGGCCGGGAACCCGAGGATGGAGCGGTTGTTCGAGCGCCATACGGCGTAGGCCGTGAGAGCCGAACTCACGCCGAGGGTGGCGATGAACGAGTCGATCTTGATCTTCACGATGAGGAAACCGTTGAGCACACCCACGGCCACGCCCAGGAGCAGTGCCACCCCGATGGCGACGGGAACCGACCACTTGGCACTGACCATGCCCCACCCCCCCGTGACCGCCGATGCCGAGATGGTGGCGCCGATCGACAGGTCGAACACGCCCGCTGCCAACGGCACCAGCAACCCCAGTGCCACCACCATGAGGATGGCGTTGGCGTTGAGCACCGAACGATGGGTGAGCCACGTGATCCAGGTATCGGGAATCCACAGCGAGAACACCAACCAGATGAGCCCGTAAAGGTAGATCACCCCGATGTTGCGCGGATGGAACATCTTCCACTTGATGGGCGACCGGCGGGTGTCGAAACGACTGTCGATCTTCTTCGACCGTTCGACGCGCTCGTTCACGACCTTGTGGCGGCGCGTGACCTTGTTCTTCTTCAAGGTGGGTCGACGCACCACCTCACCTGTGCGTTCGTCGATCTGCATCGCGCTCAACTCTTCTTTCGCAGTCTGCCCAGCGTACGCCGGATCCACAGGTTCAACTTCCCGCCGACAGCGGGTACCTCATCGATTACCTCCGGCGCGCCAGGTGCTGTCGCAGAGTCGGTGGTGGCCACATCGTCGTCGGAGCGAATCACCTTGAACAACACCGGTTCTCGCGACACCTTCTGGTTCTTGCGGTCGGAGGTGGCCCCCAACGTTTCGGCCACCAATCGTTCCTCGGTGAGGCTCGACCCAGCCAATTCGGCGCTCACCATGCCGGCGCGCAACACGATGACCCGATCGCAGAGATGCACGAGTTCCTCGGCGTCCGACGACGTGATCATGACAGCCAGTCCGTTCGCCGCAGCATCGGTGATCTGCCGGTAGATGGCCGCCTTGGCCCCCACATCGACACCCTGGGTGGGTTCATCGAGCAGCAGCACCGTTGGTTCGGTGCGCAACCACCGAGCCAACACCGCCTTCTGTTGGTTGCCACCCGAGAACTTCGCCATCCGCCGGTCGAGGCGCGGCGGTTGCACATCGAGTTGCTCCACCCACTCGGTCACATCGGCGTACTGGCGGCGACGGTGCAACACCAAACGCCCTTGCAACGGCCCGAGCCGCGGCAAGGGCACATGGTCGACGAGTTTGTCTTCGGGGTCGAGTGCCAGCCCCTTGCGATCGGCTGGCACCAGCGCGATACCGGCGCGCAACGAGTCGCGAGGTGTGGCGAACACCTTCTTCTTGTCGACCAACACCTTGCCGGCAAAACGTGGGGTCACCCCGGCGAGCGCACCGGCGATCTCGTCGCGACCCGACCCCACCAGGCCGGCCACACCCACCACTTCGCCCTCGTGTACCTTGAACGACACGCCGCGGAGCGTGATGCCGAACACCATCTCGGCCTCGAGCACCGGACGACCTCGCGGTGCGGCGGTGACCGAGGGATACAGATCGCTGATGGCTCGGCCGACGATGAGGTCGACGAGCGCCCGTTCGTTCAGTTGCGTCGTGGGCACTCCTGCAGCCACCACTTCCCCATCGCGCAGCACCGTCACGCGGTCGGCGAGGTCGAGCACTTCGTCGAGCATGTGGCTCACGAACAGCACCCCGGCACCCAGTTCGGCGACACGACGCACCTCGCGGAACAGGGCATCGACTTCGCGGCGGTTGAGTGAGGCCGTGGGCTCGTCGAGCACCAGCAGGCCGGCGCGATCGGCGTCCCAGTCCTGAAGGGCACGCACGATGGCCACCGCAGCACGCTCAGCTGCCGAC
>JBAXQV010000361.1:0-1929 GCA_037131575.1 Actinomycetota bacterium | reverse complement strand
GCTGGTGATGGAGGCGATGAAGATGGAGCACCAGGTGGTGTCGCCGTCGGCTGGCACCGTGGCCGAGATCTTCGTGCAAGCCGGCCAGCAACTCGACTCGGGGCAACGCCTCGTGCAGATCGACGCCGACGAGGCCGACGGAGCCGTCGAGTGAGTGGGGCCGAACGTGGCACCCGCCCGGTGCGTATCGCCAACTGTTCGGGGTTCTTCGGCGACCGGCTGTCGGCGGCCCGCGAGATGGTCGACGGCGGACCCATCGATGTGCTCACCGGCGACTGGTTGGCCGAGCTCACCATGCTCATCCTCCACAAGCAACGCGCCCGCAACGCCGAGTTGGGGTACGCCAGCACCTTTCTCACCCAGATGGAACAGGTGCTCGGTACGTGCATCGAGCGGGGCATCAAGGTGGTCACCAACGCCGGTGGGTTGAACCCTGCGGGCTGCGCCGAACGGGTGCGCCAGATCGCCGCCAAGCTCGGCCTCACCGTGAAGGTTGCCCATGTGGAGGGCGACGACTTGATGGGCCGCATCGATGGCCTCCGCCCCCAACTGGCGCACCTCGACACGGGCGCGCCGCTGGTTGGTACGCCCGTCTCGGCCAACGCCTACCTGGGTGGCTGGGGTATCGCTGCGGCACTGTCCGACGGCGCCGATGTGGTGGTGTGCCCACGGGTCACCGATGCCGCTCTGGTGGTGGGGCCAGCCGCTTGGTGGTGGAACTGGGCCACCCACGACTGGGACCGCCTCGCCGGTGCGGTGGTGGCTGGCCATGTCATCGAGTGCGGCGCGCAGGCAACCGGCGGCAACTACAGCTGGTTCGGCACCATCCCCGACCCGTCGCTGCCGCTCGGTTTCCCCATCGCCGAAGTCGACGCCGATGGTTCGTCGATCATCACCAAGCATCCGGGCACCGGCGGGTTGGTCGATGTGGGCACGGTCACCGCGCAATTGCTGTACGAGATCGGCGCGCCGCAGTACGCCAACCCCGATGTGGTGAGCCACTTCGACACCATCCGCCTTGCCCAGGCCGGCGACGACCGTGTGCGCATCTCCGGCACCCGCGGCACCCCGGGGCCGAGCACCACCAAGGTGTGCATCAACCTCGAGGGCGGGTTCCGCAATCGGGTCACGTTCGTGCTCACTGGCCTCGACCAACCAGCCAAGGCGACGTGGGTGTCGGCGGCGCTGTTCAGTCGCCTCGGTGGTGTCGAGCGATTCGACGAGGTCGATGAACGGCTGGTCGAGGCACCATCCGAAGCACCTGGGCAGGAAGCCGCATCGGGGCGTTTGCACATCCACGTGAAGAGCCACGACGAGCGCCTCGTGGGCCGTGCGTTCTCGGCTGCTGCGGTGGAATTGGCCTTGGCGAGTTATCCCGGTTTCTTCGTTTCGTCACCGCCCGGCGATGCCCAGCCGTACGGTGTGTACTGGCCCGCGCTGGTAGCCAACGAGGAGGTGACCCACGTGGTGGTGCACGCCGATGGCAGGCACGAGGTGGTGGCAGCCGACCCGTTGTGCGTCGACATCATCGGGCCGCTCGACCCCGCGGCGGTGCCCGATGTCGCTGGTGTTTCTGGTGCCGCCGGCGTCGGCCCGCAACTCGGAGAGCCGCTCGGGCGTTACTTCGCTGCGCGCTCGGGCGACAAGGGCGGCAACGCCAACGTTGGTATCTACGCACGAGATGCTTCCGGGTACCACTGGCTGCACGATCACCTCACCACCGACGCTCTGGCCCGGCTGATCCCAGAAGCCGACGGCCTCGAGATCCGCCGCTACGAACTCCCCAACCTGCACGCCCTCAACTTCGTGATCGTCGGCTACCTCGGCGAAGGCGTCGCCTCGAGCACAGCGTTCGACCCCCAAGCCAAAGGCCTCGGCGAGTACCTCCGCTCCCGCCCCTGGTAGCCCCTACCTCGCGCCGCCCCGCCC
>JBAXQV010000360.1:0-1932 GCA_037131575.1 Actinomycetota bacterium | reverse complement strand
CCAAAAAGCCTGATGTTGGTTTTAGTATAACTATTTCCAATTGTTCGTGTTGCAGCGCCATACGGCACTTGGGATAGCCCGAGCAACTGATGAACGGCCCGCGGCGTGAGCTGCACGGCATCGTCGCCGAGTACCACCACTGCAAGGATTTTGTCGCTCGGCATCGACCCCAGGTCGCCAACCAACTGGGGGTCGTACGACAAGGCGCCCAGACCGAGAGCGTCCATCACCCGCTGCGCTACCGCGCTGTCGCCGCCCGGTGGCACCATCACCCCCGACTTCGGCAACCGGGTTCTGCTGGCCGGTGGCCCAGAAACAGATGGAAGGCCGAGAGCCGTGAGGCACTGGTTCACATGGAACCCGGCAATGTCACCTTCCGAAGGGTTCACCACCACTACGTAACGCTGGGGAGTCGTCGGCGGCACCCGTGTCGTTTCACCGGACCCAGACCCCTTGCAGGCTGCGGGGTAGTCCCCCACTGCTTGGGCTGTCGGCGGTGGCGACGCGTCCGACTCGACGCCCATCTGCTGGGCCGCGTCGTCGCCGAGCACCACGTACGCCAGGATGCTGGCGAGCGGCACCCCGGGCACGTCACCGATCAACTGCGGGTCGTAGGGCAACTCGCCGAGACCGAGCAGATTCATCACCTCTCGCGCCACGGCGTTGGAGCCACCCGAGGGCACCATCACCCCCGATCTCGGTAGCCGAGTGGCGCTGCCAGGAGGCGCGAACACGAACCGGTAGCCCTGCCTGCTCAGGCAATCGACCGTACGGCTCTCGACCGCCGTATTCAGGAAAGGTTCAACCACGACCAGGGTCGGCATATCGGCTGTCGTCGTCGGCGGCGAGGGCGAGGACGAGGGAGCGCGCATTGCCTCGCAGGTGCGCCGTGGCACGGTCTCGCCGGGCTTGCAGCCTGGCCCAGTGCTCGACACCTCCTGGCCCGATACGAGCCCCTGCCCGAAGCAGACGTCGCACATGCTGCGAACGCTCTCCCCGCTCCCATAGGTTCCCAAGGGCATGGTGGTGCTCCCGCAGTACTCCTCGAGTTGGGCCAACGCCTTCGCGTCATTCGGCGAGCCTGCAGTGTCGTCGCCCCCTCCCGATCGGAGGCTGACCGCGGCGACGATGAGGCCCACCACTACTACTACCGACGCGACACGCAGGCCAACGGCACGCCGCCGATACGCACGCGCACGCCGATCGACCTCACCCATCGACGGCCCACCGCCAACATCGACCTTCTGCCCGAACGCCTCCGACAGCCGACGGTCGACCTGCTCCAAGTCGTGCTCGTTCGCGTTCATCTCGGGATCTCGGTTCTCAGGCGGGCCAACGCCCGGTTCAACGTCGACTTCACCGTTCCCGGCGACATACCCAAAGCCGCCGCGATCTCGGCCTCGCTCAGCTGCAGCTCATAGCGCAGCAACACCGCGTCACACTGGCGACGAGGCAACCGGCGCACCGCATCGACCACATGATTCGCCTCCAGTGCACCAGATTCCACACGCGCCTCGGGCTGACGACGCAACAAACGGCGCCGACGCAACACCTGCCGTGCACCATTGAGCACACTCACCCGCACATACGCCAACGGCGAACGCACCTGCTCGTACCGCACATACAAGCGAGCAAACGCGTCCTGAGTGACCTCTTCGGCCTGCTCGACATTGTCGACCAAACGCATCGCCAAACGAACCAACGACGCATACTCGCGGGCATACAACGAGGGGAACGGCTCTCTCACCGCCCAGACATCGTCTCCCTGTGCCACCTGGCTGACAGGTTCCACCAGATCCCCCATATGTGCAGAGATGCACTGCTATCCGGAATGGTTCCATGCCGAGGCAAGAAATGCGAGGAAAAACGCTTTGCCGAGAACCAGTACTTGCCTAGAACCAGTACTTGATCGCGTAGACGACGGTGAGGATG
>JBAXQV010000359.1:0-1935 GCA_037131575.1 Actinomycetota bacterium | reverse complement strand
CCACGATCCACCGATGCGCCGATCTTGATGTTGCGCAGCGGTACCGCCGAGCGGTTGTGGACCGTGACCGTGGCTTCGTAGGTGGCCGGCCCACCCAACTGGGTGCGCAACGCTTCCATGAGGCCCGATGGTGCCGCACGTGCCGTGATGAACCCCTCCACCAAGCCGTCGGTGCTGGGTGGGTCGACGATCGGGCCGTCGGGAATGCCCTCGATGCCGAGGGGTTCCGACACGGCGATCTCGCCGAGCGAACCATTCGATACACGCACCACACATGGACACGTTTTCGGTGGTGTGGCCACTTTCAGCTTGTACACCGTGGGCGCGTCGACGAAGTCGAGATCGAACCCCGCGCTGGCGGCCATGTTGCAGTCGGCCGAGCCCTGGCGTGCTGCGTTCCCACAGAAGGCAACGGTCACGAACGACTTGGTGAACCCTGAGATGGTGAGCACCACCGGGTCGCCAGGCTTCACTTCTTTGCGATCGACCGCCACGCTGGGCCCCGATACGGTGGAATCGGCGCGCGCCACGGGAGCGCCCGCTGCCACCACTGCGAACACGGCGGCGGCCGCGAGCACCCTCATGATCGAGCGCGCCGGATTGGTCACGTGGGCTGGTGCTCCCGCTCGGGCTCGAGCGCCGAGCCTGCCGCAGGTGCTGCAGCGAGTGCAGCGTCACGGCGGCGTTGGTAGGCCCTCATCGTGAGCAGCACCATGAACACGGCCAACAACACCAACAGCAGCGTGACGGGTGGGGCGAACGACGTGGAACTCCCGGTAGCCACCGACACGCCTTCCATCGGCCGACCCTCCACCGATTCGGGTTTGATGCTGACGGTGACCGACGCGATACCGAGCGCGGGCACGCCGGTGACCGTGGTCTTCAAGTCGACGAACTGCCCGGGAAGCAGCTCAACCAGCTTGGTCATCTTCACAGTCTCCTTACCGATACCGAACAACCCGCCCACTTCCACCACCGGCACACCTGTGAGGCGGGTGTTGCCACGGTTCTCCACTCGGAAGCTCACATCGGTGGTGCCGTTCAGCGGGTTGAGCGAGGTGTGGTACGTGCTCGACACCTTGGTGATGGCCAACTGCGGCTTCAACGCACCGGCCACCTGGATGTAGAGGCGCGTACCGGTGCGGCGGTCGACCGCCACCTGCGATTGCCCGCCCGAGTCGTTGATCGAGACCGCACCTTCGGTGGTGTTCGACGCCAAGATGGCACCCGCATGGTCGCCCGGTGTTGCGTCGACGGGAATGCTGACGGTGATGGGGATGTTCACCATCTTGCCCGGGGGCAGGGTGACGTTCTCCTGCGGGATGCTCACCCAGGTGCCCACTTCCTTGGCGGGCTTGTCGCCGGGCAGGGCATCGAACTGACCGTCGCCGTTGTTGAACGCGTCGGTGGCGTATACACGGAACGTCATGGGAATGTTGCTGTAGTTGTACAAGACCACTGCGTCATTGATGACCGAACCCGGGGCCGACTCGTAATTCAGCTCCGAACGGGTGCCACCAGTACCACCGTCGCCCGACGGCGTGAGGGCCCAACTCTCGATGATCTCGGGCTGCTGCGCGCTGCCCGAGCCATCGGCGCCGGCCGGCACCGAAGAGGCTGGAGCGTTCGGCACGGTGGTGTCGGCTGCGCCGGCAGTACCGAGGCCAGCGACGAGCACGCCCGCAACGCATGCCAGTGCGGCTGCTAGATACCTCGACGATTGACGGGAGAACTTCATGATGAGTCGACACCTCTCAAAACTTGGCGAGTCAAAACTTGGCGAGCGAACGTGCCACGAGCACAGCACAAGCCAACACGGTTCGGGTGAACGTAGAATGAACAACGGTTGAGCACCAGGCACCAAACGTGACTACCGATTGAAAACATCTACCGAGCGTGGTCGCCGGTCGCAGATGGTGGTGCCGTTCAGATGGT
>JBAXQV010000358.1:0-1947 GCA_037131575.1 Actinomycetota bacterium | reverse complement strand
GGTCGGCGACGGAGGCGGCGGTTCTAGTACTGGATCAACGTCGCCGACCGGCGGCGCCGGGGGTTCGGGGATTGTGATCGTTCGGTATCACCGATGACAACCCACTCTCGAAGCTGGAGAACCGGTCACCGGACCCCTCCTCGCCTGCCCGCGCGTTCAAGTTGCGGCAATTTCGTGCCGATAGCAACGCCGTGGTTTTCCGGCGTGACAATGCACCCGTGATGGACGGTGGACATCTCGCGGTTTTGGCGACCTCGCTGGTGCTCTCATGATCGAGCCGACCCCTCAGTCGGCGGCCACGCGGATCGCCCCGTTCGACGGATTGCGAGCGCTTGCCGCTCTGTCGGTGGTGGCGTTCCACATGGGTCTCAGCTTTGCAGTGGGCGGGGTCATCGGGGTCAACTGGTTCTTCGTTCTCAGCGCCTATCTGATCACCACAATTCTCATCGGCCAGCTCGAGACACACGGCGACATCGACTTCCGAAAGTTCATGACGCGTCGGCTGTCCCGGCTGGTGCCGGCACTACTGGTCCTGGTGTCAGCGGTCCTGCTGACGTTGGTGTTGTTCGCGCGCGAACGCCTCGCCTCGACGTTGCGTGAGGCGCTGGCGACAGTGCTGTACATCTCGAACATCACCTCGTTCAATCCCAATGCCACCGAGCGATTCTTCGGCCACACCTGGTCGCTGTCGCTCGAGATGCAGTTCTACCTGGTGCTCCCGTTCGTGCTGCGGGCGGTCTGGCGACGCCGGTGGTCGCATCGCCAAGTGGCTGTCGGCGCCGTGGTCGTATCGGTTATCTGCGCGACCGTGCGCACCGTTGGCCTGATGATCTGGGGCGAGGTGCCGCTTGTCGTGCACAACCCACTGCTCGATCTGCATCTGTTTGGAACCGGAATCGCGCTCGCCTATGCACTGCGCCCAGGAACGTGGCCACAGGTGGCCGCATGGCTGACCAGGCACACGATCCCGATGATCTGCATGGCCTGGACCCTGGCCGACATTTACCTGCAGCCGCGGTGGCCGCGCACGCTCGGCCCGATTCACGATGTGATCACCGGACTGTGCATCGCCGTAGTGCTCGGTCACGTCCTCGTCGCACTCGACGGCCCCCTCGCCAGGGTGCTCGCCTGGCGCCCGCTGGCGGCGCTCGGGTTGATGTCGTACTCGCTCTACCTGTGGCACTTCCCGATCTTCGAACTGTTCACCGACGGTGTGCTCATCAGCGGCCACGGAATGATCCGCAACATCGCCAAGCTGGGACTGTCGTTCTTCGTGTCGTATGCGTCCTACCGATTCATCGAACGACCGATCCTGCTGCGCAGAACGTCTGCACGGCGTAGTTCGGTCGTCGACCAGGTCCCAGCGGGCCAACCTGCGGGCCAACCGGTGCGTTAGCCCGACGGACAGTCGGCCGACCGGCCATCATTCACAGCCCGAGCGGTGCTGGCAACCACTGTTCGAGTCGCTCCCACATCACATCGCCGCTCTTGGCCAGCAGATGACCGTCGCCGGGTAGGCGCACCAACTCGCCGCCCCCGGCGATCATCCGGACCATTTCGCTGGCCTCGATCGGCAGGATCTCGTCGCGCTCACCGTGGAACAACAGCAGCGGCGTCTCCTCGAGCCCTCCGGCGATCTCGCAACCGGCCGACTGGGTCGCAAAAGTCACGACACCTGAGACCATGCCGTGCAGACCGACCCCGACTCGCACCGCTACGGCACCGCCGAAGCTGTGGCCCATCACCACGACTCGGTCGGCGCCACCGCCGGCGACGGCCAACTGCACCGCTGCAGCCACATGAATGCAAACCCAAGGGTGCGCAGCCGAGAGGGCAGGGTCGCTAGGGCCCGCCCCTCGCCTGTGCTTGTGGTTAGGTGCGATATTCCATTGTGGCAAGTCCCATTAAAGGCATATTTGGCGTGCTTGTATTGGTACTGTATATGCG
>JBAXQV010000357.1:0-1953 GCA_037131575.1 Actinomycetota bacterium | reverse complement strand
GGACAATGGCCGCGTCGCGCAGCGCCTTGGCCGCGTTGCGTGCCTTCATCGCGCCATCGCGCAGGGCCGTGGCGGTGACGACGCCGGCGGTGGCATCGGCATTGCTGCGAACGGCGGCGGCCTCTGCGGTCGGCACAGCATCGCGGGCGCCCTGCAGTTGCTGTTGGGCAGCCAGCAGACCCGAACCGGTCAGGCCTGCCCTGCCCTTGGCGAGTTCCTGGCGGGCCGAGTTGAGTGCTTTGTTCGAGTCTGCGACCGCCTTCTCGGCAGTGCGAAGTCGGGCCCGTTGATCGTCGGAAGGGCCTTCGCTCTTGTATCCCTTGCGGTCGTAGAGCGCATCGATGGCGCTCTCCGTGCCATCGTCGTAGCGATCGTCGGGCGTGCCGATGAACGTGCCGAGACGTAGCAGCGCCTCTTCCAGTTGGCGCACGTCGTGGCCGCTGCTACCGGGTTCGAGTCCGCGGTATGTCGGCAGATCACCCTGGAACACGAAGATCGGGCGACCGGACACCTCCATCACCACATCGCCTTCGGCCAGGGCCTGGTCGAGGGCGGGGACCTTGGTGACCACCTGGGCGCTGCCGGCACTGGCGCCGACGGCGCCGGCAAGGCGTAGCGGCGTCGGTTCGGTGTATTGGACATCGCCGTTGGCGATCAGCCGTGACACCAGCGTGCGCCGTTCGACGGGCACGGTGATCCGCGAGGGTTCCGGAGCCTTGGCAGCCGCGGCTGCATCGGCCGGCGATTGCAATGAGCGTCCGACGACGATGCCGACCCCGGCCGACACCACGGCGGTGGCGACCACCGCCAGGGCGAGGTTGCGGCGACGGCGGCTACTTCCGGTTTGGTCAGCCATGGCCGTTATTTCTTGGCGAGTTCGGGGAACTCTTCGAGCAGTTGATCGGCGATCCGTTGCTCGGCTTCACGGCGCACTTCGTACAGCTTGGACGAATCGAAGCACGTCTGATCGTCGGTCCAGATCTGCATCTCTTCCTTGCGCAGGTCTTCGATTGCGGCCTCATCGACGACCGGCATGCCGTTCTCGTCGAAGTTCGATTCGCTCATAGCGACGGTTTCCTCGGTCGTGCCGTCGCCGGATGAATCTCCCGAACCGTCATCGACCGGCATGCTGCCGAACCCCTGAGCTTGGGAGAGCTTGTCGTAGAGGTACGACTGGATCTCGTCGGGTGTGCTCCAGGTGTACGTCTCGTCGATCTTCGACATGCACGCCACCCACTTCTCGGTTGCTGCCTTCAGATCGGGATCGTTCTCGGCATCGGTTCCCATTTCATTGAGCCGGTTCATGAGGTCCTCGTTGCTGTACACGGAGTCTCCAACTACTTCGAGTTGAGCCTTCCCAGAGCAACCTTGGTCCTCGAGTTTGGGCATTACCGGCGTGGTGTCCTCGGAACCGTCGCCACCTGCCGACATGCCGCCATCGTCGAAGAACTGTTGGCCGTACAGCGCCTCTTGGTACTGCTGCATCTCATCTTCGGACAACGTCATCATGTAGTCCTGGTTGGGGTCGACGAACGATTCCCCACTGCCATCGGTGTTCTGCTGTTCGGTCTGCATGTCGTACCCGCGCACGACGCCGTAGCCGTACTTCTCGCCGTAGCCGATCGGGTCGCTCATCTGCATGTCGTACTCCTCCGAGTACGTTCCCATTTGGGCCGAGTAGTCGACCGGCGAGTACTCCCAACCTTCGGCTTTCATGCATTCGGCCTTCACCTGCTCTACCTGCAGTTGCTGGGCGCGTTGCTCGGCAGGCGAGGTGTCGTAGCCGAGCAGCTGCGCCATCGGACCTTTCATCGGGTTGCGCAGATCCGCATCCGACACGGCGTTGCCGCTGCTGCCACACGCAGCGAGCAACGGCACGCACAACAGGCCCAAGGCAACTGCACCAATCCCCATACGCCGCCGACTCGAATGCACGATCAACCCCCTGTGTAT
>JBAXQV010000356.1:0-1971 GCA_037131575.1 Actinomycetota bacterium | reverse complement strand
CGGGGACAGGATTTGAACCTGTGACCTTCGGGTTATGAGCCCGACGAGCTACCGAGCTGCTCCACCCCGCGTCGCTGGACATAACGCTACCGCCGAACGGCCGCTGCGGCAACCGGCGCACTGCGAGCTCTGGCACGGTCAGCCGAACAGATAGGGCTCGAGCGATTCCTGGGCTCGCGTGCGCCAGCGGTGCCACATGCCGCCGCCGTAGTAGGCCAGGCTGCCGGGCTCGGCGTCGCCGTAACCGTTGTAATAGGTGAGGCAGTTGCGCAATGGCGCCGTGGCGAGGTCGGCTTCGCGGCAGTGCTGGGCGTAGGCGTGCTCGGCTTCGGGGGTGACGTCGACTCGGTCGTGGCCGCCGGCGCGCAGCTGCTCGAGCATCCAGGTCACGTACTCGGCGTGCAGTTCGATCGAGTCGGTGAAGTTGAAGCTGCCTCCGCCACCCTGCGGGCCGGTGATGACGAACAGGTTGGGGAAGCCGTTGCTGTGCACACCGAGGAAGGTGCGGGTGCCGCCCTCGGTCCACTTCTGGCGAAGGCTGTGGCCGTCGGCGCCAATCACCATGTCGAACGTGGCCGCCGCCATCCACCGGAAGCCGGTGGCATAGATGAGCACATCGAGCGGGTACGACCGGCCGTCGTGCACCACACCGTGCTCGTCGATGCGTTGCACACCGAGCGGGGCGGTGTCGACGAGGTGCACATGCGGCAGGTTGAACGTGGGCAGGTACTGATCGTGGAACGTCGGCCGCTTGCAGCCGTAGGGGTAGTAGGGCTTCAGCGCCGCTGCGGTGACGGGGTCGTGCACCATGGCGTCGACCCGAGCGCGGATCTGCTCCATGATGCGGAAGTTGGTGCGCAACTGCGCCTCCACCATCTCGTCCATCGTGAGCGGCCGTTCGTGCTGCTTCACTTCTTTGTACGTGTCGACCTTGCCCGACAGGTAGTCGTCGTTGGCCTGCATGGCAGTGCGACCGGCGGCAATGCGGGCAAAGCGCCGCCGCCGCGCCCGTGCCCAACCCGGGTCGTGCGACCACGCCTCGGCCTCCTCGGCCGTGGTGGCCCGCTGGTCGCGCACGTCGACGGTCGATGGTGTGCGCTGGAACACGAGCAGCTCGCCGGCCACCTTGGCGATCTCGGGGATCACCTGCACAGCCGTGGCGCCGGTGCCGATGATGCCGACTCGTTTGCCGGTGAGGTCGATGTCGTAGCGCCAGCGCGAGGTGTGGAACGACTCGCCCGCAAAGGTCTCCATACCGTCGATACGCGCCAGCTGCGGTGTGGTGAGAATGCCGTTGGCCAGCACCACGAATCGGGCCCGCATCGCGTCGCCGCGGTCGGTACGCACCGTCCACCGGCGCGTCGGCTCGTCCCATGTGAGGCCCTCGACAGCGGTGTGGAACAGGCAGTGGTCGTAGAAGCCGCTGCGCTCGGCGAGCGACTGGCAGTACTCGAAGATCTCGAAGCCCGAGGCGAACTTCATCGACGGGATGTAGCCGGTCTCGTCGAGCAACGGCAGGTAGCTGTAGGCCTCCACATCGCACGCCACGCCCGGGTAGCGGTTCCAGTACCACGTGCCACCCACATCGCCTGCCTTCTCGCAGAAACGAACGTCGGCGAACCCGGCGTCGCGCAGACGGTGCCACAGCAGCAACCCTGCGAACCCGGCCCCGACGACGAGCACATCGCACTCGTCGGTGAGCGCCTCACGCGGGACGGGCGGTGCCGAGTAGACGTCGGTGAGGTAGCGGGCGAACTGGCCGTCGATCGGCATGAAATCGGCCGCGCCGCGGCGGGCATCGCTGAACTCGCGGTAGCGGGCCTGCGCTTCGTCGTCGAACACGGCACCGGCCGGCAGAGGGGGCAGGGTGGTGCGCGACCTATCGGTCTCGACGCCGTAGCCGGTGGCGTCGATGCGCACCGGTGCGGCGGCTGCACGAGTGGCGAACCGCTTCAACCCGGTCACCTGGTC
>JBAXQV010000355.1:0-1975 GCA_037131575.1 Actinomycetota bacterium | reverse complement strand
CGGTGGGGACGTCGTCGGCGGGAAGCCACGACTCGGGGGTCTGGTCAGACATGGCGTCTCCTTTCGTGTTCCCATCATGCGCCTGCGTCGGTAAGAGCCAGGCGAGCGCAATGTGAGCGTTGTGCAAAGAAGCGCTACTGGGGTAAGCCCGGTCGGCCCGGCGCGCGGCTGGGCTGTTCATTCCGGCGCGAGGCCGGGCTGTTCAGCCCCGGTAGCGGTGCGTGATGGGCAGACGGCGGTCTTTGCCGAATGCCTTCAGGCTCACGCGTACCCCTGGCGGGCATTGGCGGCGCTTGTATTCGTTCACGTCCACCAAGCGAGTGATGCGCCGCACCAACGCCTCGTCGTGGCCGAGTTCGATCATCTCCGCAGCCGTGCGATCGGCTTCCACATAGAGCTGCAGAATGGGGTCGAGCACCTCATACGGCGGCAGGCTCTGGTCGTCACGCTGATCGGGCCGCAACTCGGCCGACGGCGGCTTGGTGATGATGCTCTCGTTGATCACTTCGTAACCGGCGCGCCGGTTCACGTAGCGACACAGGTCGTACACGCGGGTCTTGAGCACGTCTTTGATGACCGCGTACCCGCCCACCGAGTCGCCGTAGATGGTGAAGTAGCCCACCGCCATCTCGCTCTTGTTACCAGTGGTGAGCACCATCCAGCCGAACTTGTTCGACAGTGCCATCAGCGTGGTGCCACGGATTCGGCTCTGCAGGTTCTCTTCGGTGAGATCGGCGGGCCGGTCCTCGAACGACGGTGCCAGCATGTCGAGATACGCAGCGAACGCGGGCTCGATGGCGACCGTGCGGTAGTCGACCCCCAACCGTTCGGCGAGGTCGGCGGCATCGCTGCGTGAGTGGTCGCTCGAGTACCGGCTGGGCATGCTCACGCCGTGCACGTGATCGGCACCGAGCGCGTCGACGGCCACACAGGCCACGATCGTGGAGTCGATGCCGCCCGACAGGCCGATGACCACATCGGTGAACCCGTTCTTGCGCACATAGTCGCGGGTGCCCAACACCAACGCCTCGTACAACTCGGCGTCGGGGTCGAGCGCTTCGGCCATGCTGCCGGGCAGCGGGGTGGCGTGCGGTACGGGCGTTGCCGACACGAACACGGTGGGCATCTCGGCATCGGTGGCGCGACCGCGAGGATCGATGAGCCGCTTGCGATACACCGGCTCGATCTCCACATCGGCGATGAGCAGTTCCTCGGCGAATTGCGCCGCCCGGGCCAGCAGGCGACCCTCGGCATCGAACACCACCGACCCACCGTCGAACACCAACTCGTCCTGGCCGCACACCTGGTTCACGTACACCAGCGCGCAACTGGCATCGGCGGCGCGAGTGGCCAGCATGCGCTCACGATCGTGCGCCTTCCCAACGTGGTACGGCGAGCCGTTGATGTTGATGTTCAACTCGGCACCGCCGGCGGCCTGTTGGGCGAGCGGGCCAGTGGGGCTCCACACGTCTTCACAGATGCTGATGCCCACCTTCACCCCACCGATCACGTACAGCTCGTACGGGTCGTTGGCATCGCCGGGCGTGAAGTAGCGGGCTTCGTCGAACACGGCGTAGTTGGGCAGCAGTCGCTTGCGGTAGGTGCCGAGCACGGTGCCGTTGGCGCACACCGCGGCGGCGTTGTAAAGGTCGCGGTCGGCATCGACGAACCCCACCACGGCCACGCACCGGCCGGTGTGCGCAGCGATGGTGTGCAGTGCCGTGCGGTTGTCGGCCACGAACCCCGGCTTCAGCACCAGGTCTTCGGGCGGGTAGCCGGTGATGGCCAACTCGGGGAAGGCGACGATGTCGCACCCGGCCGCTTCCGCTTCGTCATAGGCCGCGATGATCTTGGCCACATTGCCGTCGAGATCGCCGACGGTGGGGTTCATCTGGGCAAGCGCGATCCGCAACCGAGTCACGGCGTGAGGCTACTGGCCGCCACCAGCCACGCCACGAGCCCCCGCCCCCTGCCC
>JBAXQV010000354.1:0-1987 GCA_037131575.1 Actinomycetota bacterium | reverse complement strand
ATTGCAGGCCGCCGGCCGCCGATCGGGACAGCACCGCTCCTACTACTGGCCGTCGGTGATGCTGCTGCTGGGCACCCAACTGCTGTGGAAGCCGAACGGCACGCGGGGCAGCGGCACCGTGGCTACAGGGTCGGGGCTCATGGTGGCGGCGTCGAAGATCACGAATTCGCTGGTGTCGCTCGGTGCGTCGTAGATGAACGTCATCAGGTAGCCGTCGTCTTCGTTCTTGGCGTTGTCAGCAGGCGCGAACACCACCTCACCGCTCACCCTGCCCATGCCCAGTTCGATCGACGTGCGTGCGCCCGACTCACGGTCGTACTTCAGAATGGCGCCCTCGCCCACCTCGCCGAAGCCGGCGTCGCCCATCGACATCTCGTAGCCGAAACGGTGCTTGCGGCCGATGACGGCGTCGCTGACCCGTGGGAACTCGGCCGAGCGGTCGTCGATCTGCTCCTCGGACACCTTGCCGGTGACGGTGTCGATGGTCCAACGCCATAGCATCGGGACCGCGAAGTCCATCGTGCCGCCCTTCCACATGTGTTCGTAGCGGGCGACGTCGAGCACGATCTTCTGGCCATCTTCGTAGGCGTTCATCGGGTGGAACACGTAGCACGGGTTCACATCGAACCAGCGCACCTCGGCATCGGTGCCGGTGCGAGGCATCACACCGAGGCGGGCCGGGTAGGTCTCACTCCAATGGAAGGGCATTTCGCCCCTGATGGCCATGTCGAGATCGAACACGACCGGAAGATCCATGAACACGACGTAGTGCTCGGTGATGTTGAAGTCATGCATCATCGTCGAGCCGGTGACGGTGATCTCTTCGCGCTGCACCATGGTGCCGTCGGCAGAGACGCGCAGGTAGGTGAGGTACGGCGGTAACTGTCCGTAGCCGAATGCCAGCAATTCACCGGTAATGGGGCAGATCTTCGGGTGCGCGGTGAAGGCCCCTTTCAACACGCCACCGAAATCGGTGGGCCCCACGGTGCCGAGGTTGCCGTCGAGCACATAGGGAAAGTGGCCCTCTTCGAGGGCCAGAATCTTTCCGGCGTGCCCCACGACATGGGTGTTCGCCTTCGAACACGTCATGTCCATCATGGCGCTCGGGTCCATGATGTCGAGCGCCGGATTGGCGATGAAGGGCGTCTGCACGTAGCGGTTTCGGTACCACTCGGCCTTGCCGTCGCGCAGGCGAACGCCGTGCACCATGCCGTCACCGAGGAACGGGTGCTCGCTCATTCCCGTGAACGGGTTGGCACCGTTGCGCAGATAGCGCCCGTCGAGCTCGGCTGGGATCGTGCCGCGCACGGTCAGGTCGACAAGCGTCAACTCCTCCTGCGTTGGTCGGCCATTGCCGAGCAGGTGGGCGGGAATGTCGTCGGTCAACGCCATGGCGGTGCTCCTTGTTGTCGAACCGGTTTCGGTGCGTGTTGCGGATAGTAGTCCCGTCAACCAAGGCCGCGTCAGCGAATGTTGCGTTCACCGCAACCGTGCTTCCCCGGCGAGATCGACGGGGAAGCACGGCGAGAGCGTCAGATGCGCTCGATGATGATGGCGGGGGCCATACCGCCGGCAGCACACATCGTGACCAGGCCATAGCGGCCGCCGGTGCGCTCGAGTTCGTCGAGTGCGGTGCCGATGAGCATCGCTCCCGTGGCGCCGATCGGGTGACCGAGGGCCATCGCCCCACCGTTCACGTTCACCTTGTCGCGGTCGAGTTCGAGGTCGCGGATGAACTTCTCGGCGACCACGGCGAACGCTTCGTTGATCTCCCAGATGTCGATGTCGTGCTTGCTGAGACCGGCCTTGGCCAGGGCCTTGCGGGCCGCCGGGACCGGAGCGTTCAGCATCAGCGTGGGGTCGTCGCCCATGTTCGCCATTGCCACGATGCGCGCCCGTGGCTTCCAACCGCGGGCCTGGGCGGCCTCGGGGCTGGCAAGCAGGATGGCGGCTGCACCGTCGACCACGCCCGAGCTGTTCCCGGCGT
>JBAXQV010000353.1:0-1997 GCA_037131575.1 Actinomycetota bacterium | reverse complement strand
GTGACCAGCGAGGTCGTCGGGCCGTTCAAGGGAGCCGCGGGCACCCTCGGCTGGTGACGGCCGCGCTCATGCTTGCGATGTGTTGAACGAGCGGCTCTGTAGGGTGACCGCACTCGACACCCTGGGAGCGCCCGCCATGCCAACCGACCTGCCCACCACGATGCGCCAGATCCGCTCGCTCGTCACCGCAGAGGGCGAGCTCCAACTGTCTATCGCCACCGTGGCGATGCCGCAGCCCGCCGAACACGAGGTGTTGGTGCGCATCGAGGCGGCGCCCATCAACCCCAGCGATCTCGGCTTGCTGCTCGGTATGGCCGATGTGAGCAAGGCCACCACCTCGGGCCCTGCCGACGACCCGGTGGTGACGGCCCCCATCTCGCCCGCCGTGCTGGCGGCGCTGGCCGGCCGCGTGGGCGAGTCGATGCCGGTTGGCAATGAAGGAT
Organism: Actinomycetota bacterium; assembly: GCA_037131575.1. Classification (GTDB taxonomy): domain Bacteria; phylum Actinomycetota; class Acidimicrobiia; order Acidimicrobiales; family Ilumatobacteraceae; genus VFMC01. The sequence continues at coordinate 1,554 of JBAXQV010000353.1, read as the reverse complement.
GCGGCGTGGTGGTGGCCGCCGGCACTACGCCCGACGCACAAGCACTCATCGGCCACACCGTGGCACTCATCGGCGGCGCCACCTACGGCGAGTATCGCTGCGTGCCTGCCATGGGCTGCCTCGTGCTGCCCGACGGCACCGACCCGGCCGACGGTGCGTCGTGCTTCGTCAACCCGCTCACCGCATTGAGCATGGTGGAGGTCATGCGCATGGAGGGCCACACCGCCCTGGTGCACACTGCCGCCGCGTCGAACCTCGGGCAGATGCTGGTGCGCATCTGCCTCGCCGACGGTGTGTCGCTCGTGAACATCGTGCGTCGCCCCGAGCAGGTGGCATTGCTGCGCGAACTCGGTGCCGAGTACGTGGTCGACTCGAGTGCCTCCACGTTCATGGCCGACCTCACCCAGGCGCTCATCGCAACCGGCGCCACCCTCGCCTTCGATGCCACAGGCGGCGGTCGCCTGGCGGGCCAGATCCTCAGCGGCATGGAAGCCGCCGCCAACGCCACCGCAACCGAATACAGCCGCTACGGCTCCACCGTGCACAAGCAGGTGTACATCTACGGCGGGCTCGACCGCGGCCCCACCGAAGTGGTGCGCAACTTCGGTATGGCCTGGAGCATCGGCGGTTGGCTGCTCACGCCGTTCCTGCAGAAACTCGGCGTGCCCGGCATGTTGCGCCTGCGCGAGCGGGTGGTGGCCGAACTCACCACCACCTTCGCCAGCCACTACACCGATGAGGTGTCGCTCGCCGGGGCCTTGAGCCTCGATGCCATCCACACCTATGCCCGCCAAGCCACCGGCCAGAAGTTCCTCATCCGCCCCACCCTCGACTGAGTGAAGCTCACAGTGCATCCGTATCCGCTGGTTGTGAACGAAAGATTTGTGTAATACGTTAAGGGCATGTGGAGCTACACCGTTCGGCATTCAAGCATGGCCTCGACGCATTGGAGATCGAGCACGCGGTCGAGCACCCCATCGCCATTGTCGACCTCGAACCCGACGCTGACCCGCCCAAAGTGTTGCTCATCGGGTCCGACAAATCGGGGAACCTTCTCGAGGTCATCTGGCTCAAGTTGGCCGACGAGCGAGTGCTGGTGATTCACGCAATGCCGCTCCGCCAAGCGTTCTTTCCGCTCCTTGCGAACCGAGGTATGCATGACTAAGCCGCCCACCCACCGTACTGCCACTGGTCGCGAGGTCACCGATGAGGAAATTGCCTCGATGGCAGCCGATCTCGAGGTCATGGAGTTCGACATCGACGTGCTCAAGGCCCGTCGACGGGGGCGACCGATGATCGGGACCGCTCCGGCTGAGGTGGTGCCGGTGCGCATCGACCCTGCGCTCAAGGCTGCAATCGACGCCCGCGCTGCCGCCGACGACGTGTCGATCAGCGAGGTCATCCGCAATGCGTTGAAGAAGTACCTTCACGTCGCCTGAGCTGTACAGTCGCACGCGATGCGCAGGTACGAGGGCACGTTCGAGTCGTTGCGCGAGCGTCGGTTGCCCGTCTGGTTCGACGATGCCAAGTTCGGCATCTTCGTGCACTGGTACC
>JBAXQV010000352.1:0-2008 GCA_037131575.1 Actinomycetota bacterium | reverse complement strand
TCGCGTCGGGTTCCACGAGGCGGTAGCCGCCGGCCAGCACCTGGTGGCGCAACGTGGTCTCGCCGAGGCGTTGCGATGCGTCGACGAACGGCTGCTGGTTCACCGGCCGCGTGCTGAGCCGGAGGTAGAGGCTCTCACCATCGGGCGCCCCGAGGCGGCTGATTCCATCGCACAGCAACCAGTCGAGTGCCTGTGCGAAACACGGTTCGGCATACGTGAGGCCGGGGAGTTCGAGCCCGATCGAGGGTGTGATGGTGCTCTGGTGGGCCCCACCTTCCGGGGCCAGCGTCACGCCAGCGGGTGTGCCCACCACGATGAACCGCGCTGCGTTGTACAAGCCGTAGATGAGGGCATCGAGGCCACGGCACACGAACGGGTCGTACACGGTGCCGATCGGTACGAGATGCTGCCCATGAAGTTCTTGCCCCAACCCCAGAGCATGCAGGGCGAGGAACAGGTTCATCTCACTGATGCCCAACTCGATGTGCCGACCACTCGGCCCCTGCTGCCAGCGCAGGAGGCGGTCGCTTCCGAGGTAGTCGGGCTGCGGTTCGGGGTGGAACACGCCGAACTTGTTGATCCACCCGCCGAGGTTGGTGCTCACGCTCACATCGGGCGACAGCGTGACCATGCGTTCGGCCACACCATCGACCAACCCGAGGCCCGTGAGCAACCGGCCGAAGGTCTCCTGCGTGCTCACCGGCTTGGCCCCGATGGCGACACCCACACCCGACGGCACGGGCAGTGTGGGGCGCGGCTGCGACGGCACATTGTTCACCTCACCGCCCTGCGCGGCGCAGAGGTTGCCCGCTGCCGAGGCAGGGTCGAATCGATCCCACTCGGTGTCGGGTGTGAGTCCGTATTCGGCGCGCACGGCGTCGATCTGCGCAGGCGACAGCAACGCCGCGTGGTTCAACGGGTCGCCCGCGATGGGCAGCCCCCAACCCTTGATGGTGTAGGCGAACACCACACTCGGCTTGTCGGCGACTGCATCGCAGGTGCGGTACGCATCGAGCAGTACCCCGAGGTCGTGGCCGCCCAGGTTCTGCACCAGCGGCACCAGTTCGTCGTCGCTGATGTTGGCCACGAAGGCCCGCACATCGGCATCGGCATCGTGCAAGAAGGCTGGCCGGAGGTCGGCGCCGCGTAGCGCGAACAGACTCTGGTAACGCTCGTTCGACATGGCATCGATGTGGCGGCGCAGGGCATCGCCCCCGGGCCGCGCGAAAGCAGCTTCGAGCAAGCGGCCGTACTTGGCCTCCACCACGTGCCATCCTGAGCCCTCGAAGAACTCCATCAACTTCTTGATCTTCTGATCGGGAATCACGCGGTCGAGGCTCTGCCGGTTCACGTCGACCACCCACATCACATTGCCGAGGCCGGCGAGCGCGGCGTCGGCGATGGCCTCCCACACGTTGCCTTCGTCGAGTTCGGCGTCGCCCACCAGGGCGATGAAACGCGCGGGCGGCTGGGCGCCGAAGTGTGCATCGACATAGCGCCGTGCCATGGCGGCGAACAGCGGAGCAACCACGCCCAGGCCCACCGAACCGGTGGAGAAGTCGGCCACGTCGGGGTCCTTGGTGCGGCTGGGGTAACTCTGCAGCCCGCCGATCTCGCGTAACCGGGTGAGATAGCTCGCATCGAGTTCACCCATCAGGTACTTGATGGAGTGGAACACCGGCGAGGCATGAGGCTTCACCGCCACCTTGTCGTTGCCGTTCAGATGCCCGAACCACAGCGACGTCATGATGCTCACCATCGATGCGCTCGACGCCATGTGCCCGCCCACCTTCACAGCGAACTCGGCCTCACGCCCGGCCGGCACTGGGGCTGGAACCCGCTCGCGGTTGGCGTAGTCGACCATCCGTACCGCCAGCCACAGCACGCGCCGTTGGATCTCGTCGAGTGTGTCGAGGTTCGGTTCGGTGTGCATGCGCCGAGCGTAGAGGTGTTGCAGCACTCGTGTGATCGGTCGATGGTCCCACTGTTTGCCACACTGTCGGGATGA
>JBAXQV010000351.1:0-2014 GCA_037131575.1 Actinomycetota bacterium | reverse complement strand
GCCGGGTTCACGCCTTGCCCGCCGTCGATGATGGCCCCACCACCCGGGTATGTGACCTACGGCGGGCAAGGCGTGAACCCGGCAGCCTTCAAGCCGATCAAGTCGATCTCCCGTGCCCTCATGATCGTGCAGGGCCTCGGCGCGCTGATGAGCCTCGTGCTGGTGGTGATGCAACTCGGCCTGGTGAGCAAGGCGACCGACTATCTCGACAACAAGATCACCCAGACCGAACTCACCGATGCCCTGACACCTTTCACCAGCGTCTCTGTGTTCTCCACGCTCATCTCGGTGGCGGTGATCGTGCTGGCAATCCTGTGGAGTTTCCGTCTCTCCAGCAACCTGGTGGCACTCGGCCGATTGGGCGTGACATGGAAGTCGGGCCTCACCATCGTGGTGTGGATCCTCGGCGGGTGCACCTTGAACATCATCACCTTCCTCATGCTCGGCGAGCATTGGCGGGCGTCCGACCCCACCGTGGCACCGGGCGATCAGTCGTGGAAGCGCTCCAAGGTGAACCCACTCATCATCGTCTGGTTCGTGCTCGGGCTGGTGGGCGTGTTGGTCGGTGTTGCCAGCGGCATCAGCAGTTTCGCCAGCGTGAGCGTGAACAACAGCACCGACACACTCGCCAAGTCGTTGGCCAACCACCGCGGTCTCATCGTCGCCGCCAGTGTGCTCTCGGTTGCGGCCACCGTGGTGCTGATCAATGTGGTGAAGCAGCTCTCCGATCGGCACATGCAGGCCACTCGCGAAGCGTGAGCATCTATCTGGTCCGCCACGCCAAGGCGGGAAATCGGGGCGACTGGATCGGCGACGATTCGCTGCGGCCGCTCACCAAACCGGGCTGGCGGCAAGCCGAGGCGCTGGCTACCCGATTACGCGACCTGGGTGTGAGCCAGCTGCTCACCAGCCCCTACATCCGCTGCCACCAGACGCTCGAACCGCTGGCCGCGGCGACGGGCCTCCCCATCGCCGACGACGACCGACTCCTCGAGGGGTCGGCTTTCGCGCCGGTGATCGACCTCATCGTGTCGCTGCCCGATGGCGCTGTGTTGTGCAGTCACGGCGACGTCATTCCCGACACCATCGGCGCACTCGAACGGCGCGGCTGCCGCTTCATCGGCCCACCCGACTGGCGCAAGGCATCGGTGTGGGTGCTCGAACGCGACGGCGAGCAGATCACTCATGCCCAGGCGTGGCCGCCGCCCGAGTGAGCGGCCGCTCAGGGAGTGGATGTGGGAGCCACGCTGCTGCTGGTGCCGCCGCCGAGGTTGTCGACGAACTGCTGGATCATGCCGCGCATACCCGCCGGCGGGTTGTTGGCCAGACACAGCTTGCCCTGCGCGTTGGCGAGATCCGGATCGGGCGTGGTGTACCAGCGGCCAGCCGTGACCGCGAAGAGGCAATGGGCGTCGGCGTAATCGGGCGTGTCGGTGGTGACCTCGGTGAACAGCTTCGTCGCCTGCTTCAGGGCGAGCGAGGCAGCGTCGGGGCTCACATTGGTAGAACTCAAGGCCAGCAGCCATGCCGTGTAGGTGCGCGCCTCGGCATTCTTGGGGTCGAGGGTGATGATCTCCTGGTACAACCCGACAGCTTTGCTGGGGTCGGTACCCAATGCTGCCCGCGCCTCGGTGAGCTTGGTGGTGATCTCGTCGACCGGTTGGCCACCGGTGAGTGTTTGCCCCGATAGCCGCTGCCCCGAGGCCCGTGCCATGAGCCAACCGCTCAATGAGGCAATGACCACGACGCCGACAATCCAGGCGGCCGCTCGCCCTCGGCGAATCGGTTTGCGCTGCGGCAACCGGGCGGCGCCTTCGTCGAGGGAACGCATCACGGCCGCCGCACGAGCGGTGTAGCCATCGCGCACGGTGTGGTAGTCGACCTCGTCGAGGTCGCCGGCTTCGAACTCGCGGTCGAGGTCGGTGATCGACCGCAGCAAGAACCGGCGCTCGTCTTCCAGCCGAGCGAGGTCATCGGGATTGATGGTCACGAGGTGCCAGCCTCACTGGCCTCG
>JBAXQV010000350.1:0-2016 GCA_037131575.1 Actinomycetota bacterium | reverse complement strand
ACCGTGAGCGTCACGATGGGCCCCACGAACGATTCGATCTTCAGCCCCTGGAAATCGCCACCGAACCACGTGCGTACTCGGGGACGCAGCACGAACGCGCCCAAGGGAATGGCGAGCAGAGCACCGACAATGGCCCAGATCATGATGTGATCCCTTCGCGACACACGGCCGACAAGTGTTCATCACTGCCTCGCCTCTCCACAACTTCACGACTGCCGGGGTGGCACACGGCTTGTTCGCGTGCACCAAGGCTCCGTGTTACCGTCGCTCGATCGTCGGCTCCCGCCGATGTCAATCGAGGTGTCGGGTGCGGGTCGTCATCGTTGGTGCAGGCATTGGTGGGCTCACGGCAGCGTTGAGCCTGAGGCGCGACGGGCACGAGGTGGAGGTGCTCGAGGTCGCGTCAGCACTCGGCGAGGTGGGGGCTGGCATCCAGATGAGCCCCAACGGGTCGCGGGTGCTGCACGAGTTGGGCCTGGCCGGCGAACTGGCCGCCATCGGCACCACACCCGAACGGATCGTGATGCGCAGGTGGCACGACGACCACGAACTGATCGCCACCCCGATGGGACACCACGCTCTCGAGCGGTGGCATTCGCCCTACTTCAGCATCTACCGACCCGACCTCATCGACATTCTCCGCCGGGCGTGCGGTGATCTGCCCATCCGCTTCGGCGCACGCGTCACTGGCGTCGACCAGGCCGACGGTCACGTCGATGTGGCGCTGTCCGATGACACGCGGGTGAGCGCCGACATCGTGGTGGGCGCCGACGGCATCCACTCCGCTGTGCGCACGGCCCTCATGGGCCCGCAACAGACTCGGTTCAGCGGGTACGTGGCGTATCGGGCGCTGGTACCGCGCGAGGCCATCGAGCACTTCCCCAACGAAGCCACCAACCGCGTGGGCCCCGACGCCCATGTGGTCACCTACTTCGTGGGCCGCGATCGTCGCTACCTCAACGTGGTCGCCATCTCGGGCGATCCCTCGTGGGACGTGGAATCGTGGAACGAGCCCGGCGACCCTGCGGTGATGCGCGACCGCTTTGCCGACTGGGCACCCACGCTGCGCGATCTACTGCAGCGAGTACAGGAACCCATGTTCCGCTGGGCGCTGCACGATCGCCAGCCACTCGCCCGCTGGAGCCATGGGCGCGTCACCTTGCTCGGCGATGCCTGCCACCCGATGCTGCCGTTCATGGCACAGGGCGCATGCCAGGCCATCGAAGACGCCGCCGCACTGCGCACCTGTCTCGCGACCACCGACAATGCCGTTGCGGCACTGGCCGCCTACGAGTCGCTGCGGCTCGAACGCACCGCCGACGTCCAGCAGCGATCGTTCGCCAACGCCACCACGTTCCACCTTCCCGATGGACCCGAGCAGGTTCAGCGCGACGAGATATTCGGCCTCATGGCAGGCGCCGGTGCCGATGCTCTCGGCATGTTCGACTGGTTATACGCGGCTCCGGGCTGACCCGGCATCGTGTCGCCGTTCAAACGCCGGCGTGTTCGTCGATGAACGAGCGCAACACGGGGAAGAACGCATCGGGTTCATCGCGGAAGACACCGTGGCCTGAGGCGACGAACCGCTCGAAGCGAACGAGGTGCGCGGGTAGCGCAGCGACGATTCGTTCGGCGCCCACCATCGGCGTCACGGGGTCGAGTTCGCCGTGAGCAACGAGCACGGGCTCGCTCACTGCCGCCAACTCGGGCAGCAGGTTCATGGTGCGCATCTCGCCGTGGTTGAAGTGGGTGAGCACATCGTTGGTGTTGATGGTGCGCTTGTTCAGGAAGTGGTTGCCGGGTGCCTGCGTGTACAGCGGGCCGCACACCTTCACGTACTGCCGGGCGAGCGCGGCCATGGCTTCCTCCGAGGGTGCCTCCCAGAAGGCTCGCGCCACCTCTTCGGCCTCGGGGCCACCGAGCCTGCCGAACATGGCGTAGATCGCCTCTCGATCCTTGTACGGGGCCGTGCTCAGAAAGATGTGGCCACCAGCGAACCCGGGGTGGCGCGCCGCC
>JBAXQV010000349.1:0-2025 GCA_037131575.1 Actinomycetota bacterium | reverse complement strand
GGCAGAAGCCGTGCCATTCCTCCGTCATTGCGCGAGTGGCGGGCACCGGAACGGTGCGCCTGCCGCGTCTTCGTACAGCTTCACCACCGACATCTCGCCCGACTTGGGGCCATATTGCTGCAGTGCCTGCTGATGGATCTGCTCCACCAGTTGCGCCACCGGAATGTCGACACCCGTAGCCGTGCCCAACGCCAGGCCGAGCTGAATGTCTTTGCACACCAGGCCCAGCGTGAAGCCTTCGTCGTAGTCGCCGCGTTCGAGCACGCTGTTCACGTCGTACTGCAAGAAGTTCGACTGGGTGGGCGATGCGCACAGTGCCCGCTGCACCATGCGCAGGTCGAGGCCGAGGCGAGATGCCATGGCCAACACCTCGGCCGTGCCGGTGGCGTACACGAACCACAGCAGGTTCAACAGCACCTTGATGGCATAGCCCGCGCCGTTGGGGCCCGCGTAGTAGATCTGGTCGGGAAGACCGCCGAGGGCGCGGAACAGGGGCAGGTGCTGCTCGTACAACTCGGGTGATCCACCCACGAAGATCTGCAACGAGGCGGTGGTTCGGGAGTCGCCGATGGGTGCCTTGGCGAGGAACGACACCGGTGCTTCCATCACGGCCACCCCACGGGGTGTGGCGAGGGCGGCGATCTCGTTGGCCACGTCGACCGACGATGTGCTCATGTCGATGAACGTGCTGCCCGGACGCATGTGGTCGAGCGCCCCGCCGGTGCCGATCATGATGTTGCGCACGTCGCGCGGGCCGGGCAACACGGTGATGAGCACGTCGCTCTGCGCCGCCACCTCGGCCACGCTGTCGGCCCATGTCGCGCCCTGGGCCAGCAGGTTGTCGGCCTCGTGCCGGGCCAGGCTGTGCACCACCATGGGGTACCCGGCCGCCAAGGCGCTCACCGCCATCGGGTTGCCCAGGTTGCCGAGTCCGATCAGCCCGACGGTCGGTGTGTCGCTTGCTCCTCCTGCCATGGCGCCGAAGGTACACCGCGGGTTCGGTGTGTAGCGAGGCTGTGGCCCCGTACCCACTCGCTCTGTACCTGGCGGCACCTAGACTCCCGGCCACCAAACCTCGGGAGGGCGTGATGAAGGTCGGATATGTGGTGCTGTACGTGACCGACGAGGCTGCATGCCTGCAGTTCTGGACCGAGCAGGTCGGCATGGTCGAGAAGGGCCGCAAGCAGGCGGGCCCGTTCTCCATCGTGCAGGTCGGATTCTCGGATCAGGATTTTGCCTTCGAGTTGGTCCCGCTGGCACTCATGAAGGACAACCCCAGCGGATTGGATCTGGCGACTCCGTCGATCGCGTTCCGGGTAAACGACCTCGCCGACACCCACGCCGCACTCGTGGCCAAGGGTGTGCAGGCCACTGAACTGGGCGAGCACGGCGGCACCGCATCGTTCGCCTTCCCCGACAACGAAGGCCGCTGGTTCGCGGTCATCGGGGCCTGAGCGCCCGACATCGGGTTTGCAGTCGCTGAACCGAAGCGCGTCACGCGCCCCAGGTGGTCGACGCATGGAGCGGCGCAACGGCAGAAGCGGGTGCCCACTAGTCTGTGGGGCGAGGTCGACCGATCTGCGGCACGGGTTGTGTGTCGGGGCTCGGTACGTCCGCGCCGGGTTAGCTCAGTTGGCAGAGCACCGCACTTGTAATGCGGTTGTCGCGAGTTCGATTCTCGCACCCGGCTCTCGTGTGATGTCGCGAGACATCGAGGCCGTGCCACCCGCTGCTCTCGTGCGATATCGAAATTCAGCGCATTGGCCGAGATTCCGGTCAGCACCAGAAGCGCACTGTCGGCTTCCAGAGCTGACCGGAAGTCCGGGACCAAGGTCGGCGCGTTCCGGAATTGTCGTGACGGTGGTCGGCGTTGACCGGAAGTCCGGGACCAGGGTCGGCGGGTTCCGGAATTGTCGGGTCGCTGGTCGGCACCCATGCCCAAGGTGCAGAGCGTCACCGTCACCGTGACAGGCGCGTTGCGCGGGCGATCATGCGCTCGACGATGTGGCGAGGGACGTGGGGTAC
>JBAXQV010000348.1:0-2038 GCA_037131575.1 Actinomycetota bacterium | reverse complement strand
TCAGGGCGTGGTGAGGGTGGCGACGGCTTCGTCGCGCAGTTGCCGCTTGAGGATCTTTCCCGACGCTGTGCGCGGGAGTGGTTCGTCGACCGTCACGATGTAGCGAGGCACTTCGAAGCGGGCCAGATGGCTGCCGAGGAAGGCGCGCAACTCGTCGACATCGAGTGGGTCGGTGGCGAACACCGTGGCACCTACTTCCTCACCGAGTCGCTCGTCGGGCACTGCGTATACCGCCGCCTCGCGCACCGCCGGGTGCATGAGCAGCGCGGCCTCCACTTGGCCGCAGCCGATGTTCTCGCCACCACGGATGATGAGGTCTTTGATGCGGTCGACGATGAACAGGTAGCCCTCGTCGTCGAGGTAGGCCACGTCGCCCGTGCGGAACCAGTCGCCGTCGACGAACACGTCGGCGTTCACCTCGGGCCGGTTCCAGTAACCGCTGAACATCGACGTGCCGCGGATCTGCAACTCGCCGCGCTCGCCAGCGGGCAGCACGGTGCCGTTGTCGTCGACCACGCGTAGCTCGAGCACTGCCGAGCAGCGGCCCGAACTTGCCGGCCGACCGAGATAATCGGGGCCGGCGATGCCCGAGCCGATGCCGTTGGTCTCGGTCATGCCCCAGCCCGTGTTGGGCATCGCCCGCTTGAACGAGGCGTCGATCTGGCGCACCTGTTCGGGAGCGCGAGGTGCGCCGCCTCCGCCCACGTACTGCAGCGACGACAGGTCGCGCGCTGTTTCTTTCGCCACGCGAACGAGGTCGCCGGTCATTGCAGCGGGGGCGACGAAGGTGTTGACGCGCTCGCGTTCGATGAGTTCGGCTGCCGCTTCGGGGTCCCACTTGTACATGCACACGAGCTTGCGTTGGGTGCGGTAGCTCTGCAGCAGCACGGCGTGCGAGCCGGTGACGTGGAACAGCGGCACCGCCAGCAAGGTGGCCGCTTGCACCGGCCGGTCGGTGGCGGCAGTGGCCTTGGCGATGGGGCCGTCAGGTTTGGATTGCAGCACCGCGGCACGAGCGTCGAGTTCCCAGCTGAACAGGGCGCTGATGATGTTGCGATGCGATGCCACCACACCCTTCGGGTGGCCGGTCGACCCCGAGGTGTAGAAGATGGTGGCCGCATCGGTGGGAGCGATGGCCACATCGGGCATCGGCACCGAACCCACTCGGGCGAGTTCGTCGGCGAGGTCGACAGCCCCGGCGGTGAGTGCCGTGGGGCGAACTGCCACCACCCGCACCGAGAGTTCACCCGAGCACTGAGCAAGTCGGTCGAGCCGCTCTTGGTCGGCGAACAACACCTTGGCGCCACTGTTGACCAGGCCGTACTCCATCTCGTCGGGCTGCCACAGCGCATTCATGGCCACTGCGATGGCCCCGATGGAGGTGACCGCCATGAACGTGGTGACCCACTCGGGGAAGTTGCGCATCGAGATGGCCACCCGGTCGCCGGGGAGCACGCCGTACTGGTGCACCAACAGGTGGCCGATCTGGCTGGCGAGCGCATACGTTTCGGCGAAGGTGAACCGCTCGTCGTCGTACACGATGAACGTCTGGTCGCTGATGGCGTCGGTGTAGAGGTCGCGCAGGGTGGCGGGCGCATTGGTGAACACCTTCAGCGGGCCGTGGGTGCCGGCCTCGGTGTGCAGCGCGTAGGGCAGGCCCTCGGCTGTGAGCTGGGCGATGGCTTGGTCGCGACTGAGCATGGCGCCGCTCGGCTCAGGCTTCGAGTTGCGTGCTGAGCGATTGCACGGCTTCGATGAACTCGTCGATCATCTCGTACACCACCTGGGCGGCGGGTTTCACAGCGTTCATGGTGCCCACGATCTGGCCCACGAAGTAGTTGGTGAGTTGCTCGGCGCCGGACCCTTCGCGGAAGGCGGCGCGGTCGATACGGGCAAGTGCCTCGCCGACCAGGATCGGCTGCATCGGCATGCCGAGCGGTTGCGGGTTGGCCGGGTTGTCCCACTCGTCGGTCCACGCCGTGCGCAGTTGGCGGGCCGGCTTACCGGTGCGTGAACGCGAGCGCAGGGTGTCGCTGGA
>JBAXQV010000347.1:0-2038 GCA_037131575.1 Actinomycetota bacterium | reverse complement strand
TCGCGGTTCATGTCCCATTTCACGTAGGCGATGTCGTGATCGCGCAGCAACGCATCGAGCAGGCCGAGCACATGCGCGAACGCATCGGGGTGGGCAAGGTTGAGCACGAGTTGGTTGCGGCCGAGCACCGGCTCGTAGCCGGCAGTGGTGAGCGCCCATTCGGGGTGTGCCCGGTACACATCGCTGTCGGGGTTCACCATCTCGGGCTCCACCCAGATGCCGAACTCCATACCGAGTGAGCGAACGTGCTGAATGAGTGGCGCCAACCCCTGCGGGTACACCTCGGGCGACACCCACCAATCGCCGAGGCCCTGATGGTCGTTGCGACGCGAACCGAACCATCCGTCGTCGAGCACGAACCGCTCGACACCCAACGCTGCGGCCGCACTGGCCAAGGCCTGCAGCCGTGGGAGGTCGTGGTCGAAGTACACCGCTTCCCAGGTGTTCAACAGCACCGGCCGTGGGCGGCTGGGGTGGCTCGGCTGCGCCCGCAGCGACCGGTGGAAGCCCCAACTTGCAGGCGTGAGCCCGCCAGCCGAATACACCGCCACCACCTCGGGCGTCACGTACTGCTCGCCGGGTTCGAGGGCGAGTTCGCCGGGGTGCAACAACTCGCCCATCTGCACCATGCGTCGGCCGTCGGGCAGGCAGTCGGCCAGCACCGTGTGATTACCGCTCCACGCGAGATGTGCGCCCCACACCTCACCGCCCCATTCGCCGAAGCCCGGTTCGCCTGCGAACAGCAGGGGTACATGTTCGTGCGAGGTGCGCCCGCGCCGGTTCTCGATGAGCCTGCTGCCGGTGGCCCAGTGTTCACGCGCCGCATGCAGTTCGCGCGTCCAGCGGCCGGTGAAGGTGAGCAGGTCGCTGGCGTGGGCGGGCACGGGCAGCGTGACGGTGAGCGCGTCGATGAGGTAGCGAGTGGCGGCCAGGTTGGTGAGCGTGCACTGCACGGTGAGGGCGTGGTGCAGGCAGATGCGGGTGTCGAGGCGCACCTCGGCCACGGGGTCGATAGCGCTCACCACCACCCCGTCGGCGATGGTGGCCACTCCGGCGGGCGCGAACCGCGGTGCCCATGCCGAGCCACCACGGCGGTGCGCCAGCAACCCCGGCCGCCCGGCGAAGCCCGCAGCATGTTCGGGAACCACGCTGAGCGGTGCCACCACGTCGAGCGCGCCGTGCACCACGGGCCGCGCCAGCGCGTCGGCCAGTGTGGGCAGGTCGACATTGCCCAACGGCGCACCCCAATACACGATGGTGGGTACACCTGACGCGGTGTCGATGACGACGTCGGCACTCACACCGCGGAGATGGATCATGCAAGGCTCCTCTGCGGCCGCCGTGCCGCGTGGGAGACGGTAGCCGAACGGTACTCTGACGTCGTGACGAGCCAGCCCGGCGCCGATGTGCGCGTCGACCCACACCTGGGCACCGTCGTGCACGTGGTGGGCACTCGCCAGGCCCGCCCCAACCTGCCATCCACCGGGTGCCCGTTCTGCCCCGGCGGGCTGGAGGCACCCGAACCCTACGACGTGCGCTGGTTCACCAACCGCTGGCCGGCCATGCCCGGCGACCGGTGCGACGTGGTGCTCTACACATCCGAGCACGATGCGACGTTCGCCTCACTGGGGGTGCCCGGGGCACGCAAGGTGATCGACCTGTGGGCCGAGCGCTTCACCGCACTCGGGAGCCGTGCCGATGTGGGCTATGTACTCATCTTCGAAAATCGCGGACCTGAAGTGGGTGCCACCATCGCCCACCCCCACGGGCAGATCTACGCCTACGACCATGTGCCCGATCGGCCCGGTCGGCTGCTGGCCGGTGGTTGGCGGCCCGACGCCTCCCCCGAGCGGTTCGTGGCCGAGGCGGGCGACTGGGTGGCGGCCGTACCGGTGGCATCGACGTTCCCCATTGCGTTGTCGCTTGCGCCGCGCACGCGAGTGCCCGACCTCAGCGCGCTCGACGACACCGGGCGCGACCAACTGGCCGCCCTGCTGGTGGATGTGCTCGCTCGTCTCGACCGGCTCTACGACCGCCC
>JBAXQV010000346.1:0-2057 GCA_037131575.1 Actinomycetota bacterium | reverse complement strand
TCAGTGCGTGACGTAGCCAAGCGCATCCAGCCGGCCCATCACCACGATCCAGATCGAACGGGCGGTAGCCCGAGTCGCAGGGAACCTCCTGCGGTACCGTCGTCTGGTGATGCTACGGAACTGGGGCTCGACACCTGACGAGATTGCCAGTGCCCTTCCCGGAGACGAGTTGTGCCCGGGCGCCCGCATCGTCGCAACCCGATCTATCAGCCTCGCGTCACCTCCCGAACACGTCTTCCCGTGGTTGCGCCAGATGGGGTTCGGACGTGCCGGTTGGTACAGCTACGACCTCCTGGACAACCTCGGCCAGCGAAGTGCCCGGTCGGTCGTCGACGAATGGCAGGACGTATCGGCGGGCGACACGGTGCCCGGCGGACCGGTCGAGTTCGAGGCGACCATCGTCGATCCGCCCCACTCGCTCGTGCTGCGCCTCGTGGCCGAGGGCCGGATCGGTCGCCGCATCGACTTCACGCTCGCCTATGACCTCCGCCCGGTGGAGGGCGGAACACGGCTCGTAACGCGCGCCCGCGCCAAGATCGACATGCCCGGCGGGGTGGTTATCGAGCGGCTGATGCTCGAACCAGGCGACGGGATCATGGTGCGCAAACAGTTGCTCGGTCTCGCCCGTCGTGTCGGGCTACCGCGGCAGCCCTGACTTCGCCACCTTGATCCTCGCCGGGCCGGCGACATGTGGCACCGACCCACAACTGGTCACCTCGATCGATCTCGCCGTACGCTCGCATCGCCATGGCCACCACACCCACCGCTGCCGCATTCTCCATCACCCTCGACTGCCGGCTCGACAACGTGCCCGGCACGCTCGGCCGGCTCGCCCTCGCCATCGGTGAGGCCGGCGGCAACATCGGCGCCCTCGACGGCTTCGACGTGCGCGGCCCCGAACTGCGCCGCTGCATCGTGGTGCACTGCCGCGACGAGGCCCACCAGCAGAAGGTGGTCGAGGCGGTGCGTTCGTTGAAGGGCGTCACCCTCGTCGACTGGTGGGACCGCACGTTCCGCATGCACGAGGCCGGCAAGATCCACACGGCCACCAGCGCGCCGGTGAACGACCGCGACGACCTGTCGATGGCGTACACGCCGGGGGTGGCCCGGGTGTGCATGGCAATCCACAACGATCCGTCGCTCTCGCACCAGTACACCATCCGCAAGAACACCGTCGCGATCGTCAGCAACGGCACCGCCGTGCTCGGCCTCGGCGACATCGGCCCCGAGGCAGCCATGCCGGTCATGGAGGGCAAGGCCCTGCTGTTCAAAGAGTTCGGCGGCGTCGACGGCTTCCCGATCTGCATCAACGCCCGCACGGCCGACGAGGTCGTCGACTTCGTCGAGCGCCTCGCTCCCACCTTCGGCGGCATCAACCTCGAAGACATCAAGGCACCCGAGTGTTTCGAGATCGAGGAGCGACTGAAGGCCAGCCTCGACATCCCCGTCTTCCACGACGACCAGCACGGCACCGCGGTCGTCACCCTGGCGGCGCTGTGGAACTCGCTGAAGATCACCGGCAAGAAGATGGAGGACCTGTCGGTGGTCATCGCCGGCATGGGCGCGGCTGGCGTCGCTATCGGCAAGATCCTCATCAACGCTGGCGTTGGCGAGATTGTCGGTTGCGATCGCACCGGCGCCATCTTCTCCGGGCGCAGCGACCTCAACACCGCCAAGCAGTGGTTCGCCGAGAACACCAACCCGTCGCGCAAGATGGGCTCGATCAGCGATGTGATGCACGGTGCCGACGTGTTCGTGGGTGTCAGCGGGCCCGGCCTCATCACCGCCGCCGACCTGCGCAACATGGCCAAGAACCCGATCGTGTTCGCCATGGCGAACCCCGACCCCGAGATCAGGCCCGAGCAGGCCGACGGCCTCGCTGCCGTCATGGCCACCGGCCGCAGCGACTACCCGAACCAGATCAACAACGTGCTCGCGTTCCCGGGCCTGTTCCGTGGCGCGCTCGACGTGAATGCCACCGACATCACCGAGAATATGAAGCTCGCCGCCGGTCTGGAAACGGCCGATCAGTTGATGCGGGTGACTCCGTCGGCGAT
>JBAXQV010000345.1:0-2071 GCA_037131575.1 Actinomycetota bacterium | reverse complement strand
AACGCCTAGCGCGACAGCAACTCGCGGCGGATGGCCACCAACTTCGGTGACGGCTCTCCCTGCGACCACGGGTCGGCCAACAGGCTGCGCTCGTACACATCCCACTCCACCTTCACACCGGCCAGATCGCCGCGCATGCCGTGGGCGCGCATGCGCAGGGCGATCAGTTCTTCGTGCCCGGCCAACACCCGCAACCCTTGGCCGGTTGCCCAGAACACACCGTCGACATCGCCCACCTCGAGGTAGCGGTGGGCAAGCTCAGTGGCGGCAGCGGTGGCCAGCAGGGTGAGTGCCGAGGTGATGCCTTCGGCATCGGGCCACAGATAGTCGGTACCTGCAAAGGGCAGATCACCGAGCAATTCCACGCCGGGCCGCAGGATGGCAATGGCGTCGGCGGCCGGCCGTTGGCGAGCCGCGGTCAGGCGTGCCTGCACCAGGTCGGCATCGCACACCACCAGCGAATGCAGGCGCAGCGATTCGCTCTGGCTGCGCTCGATCCAGTCGTCACCGGGCAGCGGCACCACCTTCACGATGGCCCGACGGGCCTCGCTCACCACATTCGTGAACGTGGCGCCGCGCACGTCGAGATCCCACAGTGCCGTGCGTGCGCCCGAGCGTGTCGACCGATCGCGGTGTTGCACCAACCACGCCATCAGCTCGAGCGACTTCCCTCGTTCGAACTCGATCGGTTGGCCATCGGCGGCGGTCACCGACACCCCACCGAGCAGTCGCACCATCACCCGCCACGGTTGCTCGACGAACGGTTCGGGTTGCTCCGCAGCGTCGCACGGCACGTCGCACCTCATCGGTGCCGGTGCCGGTGTCGATGCCAGGGTCGGTGGCAGGGACGGTGGCAGGTCCGGTGGCAGAGCGGGGTGCAGCGGGTGCGGCGGTTCCGATGCCAGCGGTCGATCGGCCGCATCGAGCAGCGCATGCACCTCCTGCACCTGTGCGTCACTGAGGCCCACGGGCACCACCCGCACATCGAGCGTGGGGATGCACCATCCGTCGTCGTCGGCACGAAGCACCGCAGCTGCCCCCGGCACCACATGGTCGAGCAGTACCGCTACACCGCGTCCGCCGCCCTGGGCGAGTTCCACCACAGCATCGGTGAGTTCACGCCCACATCGGGTGCCGGCGGCGATGAGCACCACCGGTTCCCACGCTTCGCCGCCGGTGGCCCGCGACCGCAGTTCGAAGGTGCGTCGACCGTTGCTGGCCGCCATCGACCCACGCGTCGCCGCCGCGAGTGCGACCGCGTCGGCGAGGTTGGGTGCCGATTCGGCGTTGAGATTGCCGAGGTGCGCCGCGGTGTCGAGGCCGGTGGTGACGATTCGCACCGTCTCGCTGAGCGGCGATGCGGCCAACGACGCGGCGATGGTGGTGACGATCGATCGGGTTTGCTCGGCTGCGCCGTCGAGGCACACCACGCCGAGCGCCTCCAGATCGACGAACAACTCTCCGAGCGGGGCCCCAGTGGCGAGGTGGCGGGCTGCACCGAGGTGTACCAGTGCCGGGCACGGCTGGTCGGCGCGTCGGGCATGTTCGCTGAGCAACACCGGGTCGAACCCACCGGGCAGTTCCCAGTGGGTGGCATCGACGGCCACGAACCCCGTGGGCGGCATCATTCGCGCCGCTGAGTCGAGCACCAAGGTGAGCGCGCCATCAGGGTCGTCGAGCGCGGCCACCACACAGTGCTCGCTGCCCACCAGGTGATGCCCGATCGCCCGCAAGGCGAGGTCGAGGCGCAAGGCGCGCTCGGTGAAATCGAGCGATCGCAACAGGCGTTCGGTGGCCACTGCTGTGGGGGTGGGCGTTACCGCGAGTGCCGTGGGGCGTGCGGTACGCAACTGGTGCCGACGACGAGTTTCCACCAGCGCCAACGCACCCGCGCCGAGCAGCACCGCTGCGCCGAGGCTGTTCGTCCACGGCAGGCCCGACGCATCGTTCGACGTGCTGACCGGGACGGTTGAGTCGGGGACGGTCGAGTCGGGCACGGTCGAGTCGGGGATGGTCGAGTCGGGGATGGTCGAGTCGGGGACGGTCGAGTCGGGGATGGTCGAGTCGGGGA
>JBAXQV010000344.1:0-2075 GCA_037131575.1 Actinomycetota bacterium | reverse complement strand
CGCGATCACCAGGGCCAGCGCAATCGCGAAGATCACCAGGTACTGGGCTGACAGCCTCACCCCGGCGACCGAAATGTGGTCGCGCGGCGAGAACAGAAAGGACGGAAAGGCGAGTGCCTGCGAGCCGAAGTATTTTGCGACAAAGCCTTGCAGGAAGATGCCCACGCCCAG
Organism: Actinomycetota bacterium; assembly: GCA_037131575.1. Classification (GTDB taxonomy): domain Bacteria; phylum Actinomycetota; class Acidimicrobiia; order Acidimicrobiales; family Ilumatobacteraceae; genus VFMC01. The sequence continues at coordinate 1,904 of JBAXQV010000344.1, read as the reverse complement.
CGTCGTGACCACCCAACCCATGCTGCCGCCGATCCGGGCGATTGGCCGGATCGCGATCGCTTCGGTCAGTCCGGCCACCAGTCCGGCCAGCACCACCGGATCCGGCTGGTCCCCGGCCAGCAGCGCAGTAAAGTGTGCGGTGAGTTCGATCGGGGAGACCTCGCCCACCGACACCGACAGGCCGTCCCTGACGGCGTCGAGCCCGGCTGCTCCCAGCAGCGCCACCACGGTGTCGGCGATCCGGTCGCCCGTCCAGAGGAAGAGGTAGGTCGAACTCCCTGCTTCCAGCAACCGCTTCTGGCCGAGCTCGAAGCGGAGGAAGTTCTGGCGCGCCTCGGCCAGGAGATCGGCCGCGTGCTGGTCCAGGTAGGCCGGCACCCCGATCGACCGGTACAAGGCGAGCATCTCGGTGCGCACCATGTCGTGGACGGGGGCCATCCCGCCACTGAACCGCGGGGCCTTGCCGCCCGGGGCTGGCAGCAGGTCGACCACCATGTGCTTGGCGTCGACGTTGGTGATCCGCCAGCGCTTCCCGGCGAAGATGAGCAACATTCCAGGGATGAGGGGGCCGGTGACCGGGATGGTGCCCAGTGGGCGCCCAACGGAGACGAGGCGCCACTCCTCGGGAGTGGCAAACGCTGCGTAGAAGCTGAAGTGGTTGACGATGCGCTCGCCGACGACCCCGAGCAGGAGCATGCCGTCCGGTGCCTGGATGAGTAGTTGAGCGGTTCCGAGGTGTCGCAGGAGCAAGGCGAACTGGTCGCTGGTGAGCGACCGGCCTCTCATCCCGCTCTTGCAGCAGAACGTCGGCATCCCCGCGTTCGGCGAGAGGCGGGTAGGTGATGTGCTCGAACACATCCCCTATCCGAAGGTAGCGCTGGCGGCGGCTCACCGATTGCTCGAACGCGATGGTGTGCTCTTTGCCTCGATGCCGAACTTCGAGACGGTTCTGTGGCAGGTTCTCGACCAGAACAGCATCAATCCGTACTGGAGTGAGATCGAGCACTATCACAACTTCAGTCGCACCCGGCTCTACGAATTGCTGCGCGAAACAGGCTTCGAGCCTGTCGCCTACGGCATCAGCGAGCGGTATCGCACCGGAATGGAAGTGGTGGCGCGCAAGGTTTGACCGCTGCACGTCACCAGTCGTACCCGGCCTGGTGACGACTGCGCATCTCCGTTGACCCCTCATGGCGTGATGGGCCTAGTATCACCTCGGACATCGACAATTCGAGGGGCCACCTGGCCATCGACGACCTTGGGGGTCACAACGTGAAGACCACAGCAGCAGTTCTCTGGGAGAACCACAAGCCCTGGAACGTCGAAGAGATCGAGCTCGATCCGCCCAAGAAGGGCGAGGTGCTGGTGAAGATCGCCGCCAGCGGTATGTGTCACAGCGACGAGCACCTGGTCACCGGCGACCTGCCGTTCGCACTGCCGATTATCGGCGGCCACGAAGGCGCCGGCGTCGTGCAGGAAGTCGGCGAAGGCGTCAGCTGGTTGAAGCCGGGCGACCATGTCGTGTTCGGGTTCATCCCGTCGTGCGGTCGTTGCCCGAGCTGCGCTACCGGCCACTCGAACCTGTGCGATATGGGTGCGCTGATGGGCCTGGGGACGCAGATCCTCGACGGCACCAGCCGCCATCACGCCCGTGGCCAGGACCTCGGCCTGATGTGCCTGCTCGGCACGTTCGCCCACCACACTGTGGTCAACGAGGCCAGCTGCATCAAGATCGACGACGACATTCCGCTCGACCGGGCCTGTCTGCTCGGTTGCGGCGTGGTCACCGGTTGGGGCTCGAGCGTCTACGCCGCCGAGGTCGCCCCTGGTGACACGGTGGTCGTGGTCGGCATCGGTGGTATCGGCGCCAACGCCATCCAGGGTGCCAAGTTGGCCGGCGCCAA
>JBAXQV010000343.1:0-2083 GCA_037131575.1 Actinomycetota bacterium | reverse complement strand
GACAGACCTCTCGTCTGCGGCCTCGATGGTAGCCGATCGAGCGATACGTCGCTAGGCATCTGACGACGCGTGCCATCAATCACGCACGAGAGCCCTCGCGGGGTATCTGCTTCGAGGAAGACCAACCACCACAGGTACTTCCACTACCGTGCAGCCATGGACCGCGACCAGGTACTCGAACTGCTGCAAGCAGCAGGCATGTCGGGGTACGAGGCCAAGGCGTACATGGCGCTGCTGGCGCAGGGTACGCAGATGAACGGCTACGAAGTGGCCAAGATGTCGGGCGTGCCGCGCAGCACCGTGTACGAAACCCTGTCGAAGCTCGTGGCTCGCGGTGCCGCGTTCGAGGTGAACGCTGAAGGCGGCACGGTGGGCTACATCGCGCTGCCCGCAGAAGCACTCGTCGGCCGGTTGCGACGCGAGATGTCGAACACCATCGACGGTCTCGCCGAATCGCTGCCAACCGTGGGTCGGCCTGCAGAAACCCGTGTGGTCACCCATGTTCGCGGTATCCACCGCGTGCTCGAACGAGCCACCGACGTCGTCGAAGGCGCGTTGAGCACGCTGTGGGTGTCGGTATGGCCCGACGAAGCCGCCGCGCTGCGAGCAGCTCTCGAACGAGCAGTCGCCCGCGGGGTCGATGTCTCGGTCATCGTGTTCGGCGAATTCGACCCTCCGGTCGGTCGAGTCATCACGCACCGCTACTCGACGCCCGATGTGGTGCTGTCGCGCCTGGGCTGCCGCATCTTCACCGTGGTTGCCGATCACAACGCCGTGGTGATCGCCGGTATCGACGACAGCGACGAGTGGGGAATGTGGAGCGACGACCCGGCCATCGCGCTGGTGGCCGCCGAATACGTGCGCCACGACATTGCGCTGCAACTCATCGGTGAGCGCATGCACAACACCGACCTCGAACGGTTCTGGACCACCGACCCCGATATCGAACGGCTTCGCACCGCCGCCGGAAGTGTGCGCGATCGCTAACTGAGGAGATGCTCATGAAAGTCACCGCTGCTGTACTCCGTACCGGAAACGGTCCGTTCTCGGTCGAGGAACTCGACCTCGCCGAACCCCGCGCCAATGAGGTGTTGGTGCGCATCGTCGCCGCGGGGATGTGCCACACCGATCTGCTGAGCCGCGAGCTGCCGCCCGAGTTCTTCGGCGGCCCACAGGTGTACGGCCACGAAGGTGCCGGCATCGTCGAGGCGGTGGGCGCAGAGGTGACCACCGTGGCGCCCGGCGACCATGTGGTGCTGTCGTTCAACTCGTGCGGTGCCTGCCCGGCGTGCGCTCGCGGGCGGCGCCCGTATTGCTTCAACTTCAGCGCTCACAACATGGCCGGCGGCCGCCCCGACGGCACATCGGTGTTCACCGATGCTGCCGGCGCGCGAGTGGGCTCGCACTACTTCGGGCAATCATCGTTCGCGTCGCACACCGTGGTGGCGGCGCAGTCGGTGGTGAAGGTCGATGCAGCGCTCGATCTCAGCCGGCTCGGGCCGCTCGGCTGCGGTATCCAAACCGGCGCAGGTGCCGTGATGAACACTCTCGACGTACAAGCGGGATCATCGCTGGTGGTCACCGGTGCCGGCGCACTGGGGCTCAGTGCCGTCATGGCAGGAAAGGTTGTGGGCGCCAGCACCATCATCGCCGTCGACCGCCACGCCAGCAGGCTCGAGTTGGCCACGCGATTCGGTGCCACCCACACCGTCTCGGGCAGCCCCGAAGAGATCACGGCACAGATCCGCGAGATCACCGGGGTGGGCACCGACTACGCGTTCGACACCACCGGCAACGCTGCCGTGGTGCGGGCGAGCCACGATGCGCTCAACCCCATCGGCACACTCGCGCTGGCCGGTGTGGGGTTCGGCGAACTCAACCTCAACATGATCTCGATGATCTCGGGTCGCACCATCACCGGCGTCATGGAAGGCGATTCGGTGCCCACCGAGTTCATCCCGAAGCTGGCCCGCCTCAATGCCGAGGGCCGCTTCCCGTTCCACGAGCTGATCACCCGCTTCCCCATCGAACAGGTCAACGACGCCGAGGCTGCCAGTGCCAGCGGGGCCGTCATCAAACCGGT
>JBAXQV010000342.1:0-2085 GCA_037131575.1 Actinomycetota bacterium | reverse complement strand
TGCCATCGGCATCGGACACTGCGCCGACCACTTCGTTGGTGGTGATCGAGTTGAAGTACGGATTCAGCCAGGACTTGGAAGTGGATGAGGGCGTCTCATTACCAAACGAAACGTTGATGAGCGTTCCGTTGACAGCACGGAACGGAAGCACCGCGTAGTTCGACTTCGGGACGACATAGCCTCGGCTCGCTTCCGCGGCGTAGGTGCTCCAGCTATTCTCGGCCAACTTTCGTGAATAGGCGTACGAACTCGGGAATCGTGCCGTGGTGCCTGTATCGATAGCCTCGAAAGCCCCAAATTGACACTGCTCGGGGGGAGGACCCGGATTGGCGGGAACTGCTGTGGCGGGGTTTGTGTCGGGGTCACCCCAGCACTGCATGATCTGGAGATAATTCGCCCGGTACCGGTCTCGAACGGTGGGAGAGGCCCCGGTCCAGGTGATCGAGACTGCCTGATTGAGCAGGCTCTTCGTCTGATTGATCGTAATGGCGAGCTTCGAAAACGACCCGCGACCATTGATGGTGACCTGTGAACTGGTGGGAGGCAAGGTGGTGTCCGTGCCGGCCGCCCCAACTGCCTGGTCGACAGCGTTCGCGCCGCCGACCGAACACACCAGTGCTAGCGCGGCGGCTAGGGGCCCCAGTAGCCAGGCTCGGGTGGAGACAGGCCGCTTCATTGCGCCGCGCCCTTCGAGAAGTATCGCCACGCAATCGCCGGTGCAAGCACCAGGCCAAGCATGAGGAGTGCCACCAGCACCATGAGCCCGAACGACGTTCCGGCGCCAGCCGACGGACTCATCACGGTCGGTACCACAGCACCGGGCACGGGGGCACCCGATTCGGTAAGCGTGCCTCCCTGGTCGACCGGTGGTACGACTGGCTGATTCGGGTCGACGGTCTGATTCGGGTCGACGGTCTGATTCGGGTCGACCGGCGTGGTGTCGCCAGGCGTGGTGTCGCCGGGCACGGTGGTGCCGGGGGTCGGGATTCCGCCACCGACGATCGTGGTGGGGCTCGCCCCGCCCGACCCTGCCACAGTGGTGGCCGTACCAGGCCTGCTGCCTCCGGCAACCGTGGTGACCGATCCTGGTCTCACCGTTGCGCCTGGTGCTGTCGTGCCGCCCGAGGGCGTCGTGGCGGGCGGGGTGGTGCCACCAGCAGGCGGGGTGGTGCCACCAGCAGGCGGCGCAACGGCCGTGGGTACGTTCGGCAACCCACCTGTACCGTTCGGGCACTGGCTCGGGCCCTTGGCATCGCAGGCCTGAGGCCTGGGTGCTTGGTCGGCAAGCAGGTTCGACCCATCGGCGGCGAACGTGGGGTTCTTACAGTTGGTGACGTTGATGTCTTGCACCACCACGCCCGGAATCTTGGCGATCTGGTCGAAGCTCGCCTGAACGAGGTTGATGGGCATGGGCGAGTAGCCCAGCGATGCCGACTGCTGCTGCGCTTGGCACATCGCGTAGTACGAGAACGCACCCAACGTCTTCCCTTTTTCCTCGTTGAACTGCCCCCCAACCTTGGTGGGCAAGATCAGGTACGAGTACGACGAGAGTTGGTAATTGCGCGGATCAGGATCGCTGTACACCTTGGTCAGGTCTTGGGTGAGATACACCGCAGGGTTGCTTTCGTCGGTGTTGATCCTCGCTTGCAGCAGCGACACCGCCACATTGGCGGGTGTCGGCTCGGTGTAGAACCCCGCAGCATTGAGCACCTTCACCACCGGGAACTGCGCACCGAGCGCGTACGAGTAGTTCACGTACCCGATGGCACCTTCGGCAAAGGCCTGGCTCACGTAGCCGGCCACGCCGATGTCGCCTGACTGAGCGATCATGCCCTTCACCGTTGGGTACTGCGAGGTGAAGCCGCACGCCGGTGCGCGCCCCGACCGTTTGCAGTAGTCGTTCCACAGAGCCGGGAAACGGTCGATCATCCACAATGTGAACTGAGCGGTGGAGCCAGAACCGTCGGAGCGCACCACTGGCACAATGGCTCGGGCCGGAAGCGTGATACCGGGGTTGTCGGCCTGGAGAGCCGGGTCGTTCCAGGTGGTGATGGCACCGGTGAAGATCTTCGTGACGTTTTCGCC
>JBAXQV010000341.1:0-2087 GCA_037131575.1 Actinomycetota bacterium | reverse complement strand
GGTACCAGTGCACGAAGATGCCGAACTTGGCATCGTCGAACCAGACGGGCAACCGGCGCTCGCGCAACGATTCGAACGTGCCCTCGTACCTGCGCATCGCGTGCGACTGTACCGCTCAGGCGACCGAAGGGCGGATGAGGAACTTCTGCCCAGTGGCTTGGCGGGCATAGGTGTGGATGGCGTCGAGGCTCAGCGCCCCGGCGAGCGACACCTCATCGGTGTAGTGGCTGGCGAAGGTGGTGGTGAGTTCGGCCACCACCCGCTCGCGCAGGCGCAACATGCCGGGCACGCCGAGTTTCTGCAGGAACGGCGTGAGCAGCCAACCGCCGATGCTCCAGGCCATACCGAAGTTGCGCACCACTTCGGTGGGGCCGCGGTCGAGCCCGCCGTAGATGTACACCTGCTTGTGCACGGTGGAGCCGTAGCGGCTGTATTCGGTTGCGGTGGCGTTGGCGGCGGCTTCCATGCCGCTGAGGATCTGGCCCGCCAGGCGACCGCCGCCTGTGGCATCGAAGGCGAGGGTGGCGCCGGTTGCGATGAGCGCCTGGGTGAGGTCGGCCATGAACGTGGAGGCACTCGAGTCGACCACGTACTCGGCACCGAGTTCGCGCAGCAATGCCACCTGCTCGGGGCGACGCACGATGTTCACGAGCGACACACCGTCGGCGAGGCAGATGCGCACCAGCATCTGCCCGAGGTTCGACGCGGCGGCAGTGTGCACCAGGGCGGTGTGGCCCTCCATGCGCATGACCTCCACCATGCTCAATGCGGTGAGCGGGTTGACGAAGCACGACGCACCGTCGGCCGGGTCGGTGCCGTCGGGCAGCACGAGGCAGCCCATGGCAGGCACGCAGCGATACTCGCCGTAGGTGGCGCCGCCGATGAGTGCCACGGTGTGGCCGATGAGTGCTTGTGCGTCGGGCGTAGTGCCGGCGGCCACCACCACGCCGCATCCTTCATTGCCAACCGGCATCGACTCGCCCACGCGGCCGGCCAGCGCCGCCAGCACGGCGGGCGAGATGGGGGCCGTCACCACCGGGTCGTCGGCAGGGCCCGAGGTGGTGGCCTTGCTCACATCGGCCATACCGAGCAGCAAGCCGAGATCGCTGGGGTTGATGGGCGCCGCCTCGATGCGCACCAACACCTCGTGTTCAGCGGGCTGCGGCATCGCCACGGTGGCGATCGAGAGTTGCAGTTCGCCTTCGGCAGTGACGAGCGAGCGGATCTGGCGCATCGTGGTGGGCAGGTCGGTTGGCATGGTGGGCGCTCCCAGGGTGTCGAGTGGCGTCACCCTACCGAGCGGAGCAGCGGGCACCCGCGTCCTGACCGACCCGACCGCTCGGCGCAGAGGCCCAGGTAGGGCGCCCCGCACGGTGGGAGTCTTGCCTATTTCTTGATGGTTACCAGGGACTTTCTCGCGTATCGTCTCCCACATGCGCCGTCTCTTCGCTGCCATCGTGCTGATCGGATGCATGGTCCCCGCCACCTCGGTCGGCGCATCGAATGGCGCGACCTCTGCGACGTTGCCCCCGACCGGTGACTGCCCGAAAGGGCCGGTGACGAACCCGACCATCACAGTGAGCACAGCCACTGCGAACCCCGGCGGCCCGGTAACGGTGACGGGCTCGGGCTTCACCAAGGGCAGCACAGTGCGCATGACCTTCTCCCCCGGGGTACTCAACTTTCCGAAGAACCTCACCTCCGATGCGAGCGGCAAGGTAAGCCTTGACTTCGCAGCACCGACCGACGCGAAGACCTACACCATCTCCCTGATCGACTTGGTGACGGGTACTCCTGCAGCCAGCGAAGGTGCCTGCGGCGGTACGGCTCAGACCACGCTCACAGTGGCCGGCGTTGCGTCCGGTGGGCCCACGACCACGGCGAGTTCCGGCGGCAGTAGTGGCTCTGGCAGTGGGCACATACCCGTCACCGGCCGCAGCACGGCCCCACTGCTCGCGACTGCTCCCATCTTTGCCAGCCTCGGCCTCACGCTGGTGGCCGTCGCCCGCCGTCGCCGCAACACCTGAGCCCTACCAGCCGAGGGTGCCCGCGGCTCCCTTGAACGGCCCGACGACCTCGCTGGTCAC
>JBAXQV010000340.1:0-2102 GCA_037131575.1 Actinomycetota bacterium | reverse complement strand
GCGACCGCAGCACCACGGCGCAAGAAGCTCAACCCGCTACTCGAATGGATCATCGTGGCCGTGGTGGCCATCACCTCGGCACTTCTGGTGCGTGCCTATGTGGTGCAACAGTTCGCCGTTGAAGGTGAATCGATGCTCAACACACTGCAGAACGCCGACCGTGTACTCGTGAACCGGCTCAGCTACCGGTTGCACGATCCGCGGCGCGGCGATGTGGTGGTGCTGCAGCGTTTCGACGGAGCGTCTGCCGAGCGCGACCTCATCAAGCGGGTCATCGGTCTTCCGGGCGAAACCATCGAGTTCCGTTCGTGTGTGGCATATGTGAACGGACGCCCGCTCTCTGAGCCGTACATCGACGCGGGGGTGCAGGCCCGCGACGGTTGCGGCAACGATCAGGCGCCCAAGACCGTGCCGGCGAATCAGGTGTTCGTCCTCGGCGATCATCGTGGTCGCTCACAAGACAGTCGCTCCTTCGGGCCGGTGAAAGATTCGCTGCTCATCGGTCGTGCGTTCGTCATCATCTGGCCGGCCCGCGACTGGGCGTGGCTCTAGACGTAGCCGCGAGGCATGCCGAGTTCGGCTCGGTAGGCGTCGATCATGCGGTCGACGTGGTCGCTGTAGATGCCGTCGAGGCCCATCCGTAACGCTGGGCGCAACACCTGCTCGAGTTGCATGTCCCAACCGAAGGCGAACCGCTCGAAACGGTGGAACAGTGCCACAAGGCCACCGTTCCAGTCGGTGTGGTGCAGATTGATGGCATCGATGCCCTCGTTGGCCAGCGTGGCGGCTCGGCGTTCGGGCCCTTCCTTGATCTTCGCCAACCGGGTGGAATCCACCAGCCGGGCCCCGGTGTCACGCAGTTCGAGCAGGGGTTCACGGTACGGAGAGCACAGCCACAGCCGGTCGAGCATGCCCGGGTCGACCTCGGCGGTGACTGCAACCACGGCAGGTCCCACACCGGGTCCTTTGAGGTCGAGAGACAACGCATACGTCGTTCCGCACGCCTCATACATCTCGGCCAGGCTGGGAATGTGGGCTGGCAACTGGTGGCGCTGCAGTTCGCCGATGGGTCGGTTGCGCCACCGCACCTTCACCACGCCGTCATGATCGAGCACCGGAACTCGGTCGGCAGTGAGCCAGACATCGCTCTCGAGCCCGTTCGCCCCCAACTTCAATGCCAGGGAGAATGCCTCGATGGTGTTCTCGGGGGCATGTGCCCGCGCACCACGGTGGGCGAAGGCGATCGGCTCGTCGAGCAGGGAAGGGAGACGCTGTTGCACACTGCAGAGTGTGCCATTCGCGTTGATGGTGAACGATGCCAACCACCTTCTAGACTTCGAATGTGTTCAACATCACCGGCAGCGAATTCTTCTTCCTGCTCATCGTGGCGCTGGTGATACTCGGACCCGAGAAGTTGCCCGATGCGCTGCGGAAGGTCGGCAAGGCCTACGCCGAGTTCAAGAAGATGGCAGGTGGGTTCCAACAGGAACTGCACTCGGCGCTCGACGAGCCGATGCGCGAACTCATCGGCACCGCTGATGCATTCAAGAGCGCCGCCTCGTTCGACCTGGCTGCCGACATTCTCGAGGGGAAGCCTGTGAGCGCTGCGCCGCCCGCACCGGCTGACGACGTCTTCGCAGGCAAGATCATGAGCTCTGCACCACCCGAGCAGGCCGCCGATTTCGCTGCGACCGCTGGCGCGGAACCGCCGTTCGTGCCCGTGGTTCCCTCCGAGCAACCGGCGTTCGACGCAGTGGTCATCTCCGCACCTGAACCGCCCCCGCCGCCGGCGCCAGCCCCGGCGTTCGATGCCGTGGTCATATCCTCAGAGCCACCCGCGCCAGCTCACCCCGAACCTGTGGCGATGGAGCCGGTCCGACCCGAGCCTGCCGCAGCGGAGCCGACCCAACCTGAACCCGCCGCCGGTGAGGCGTCATCGTCGTGAAAAACCCGTTCAAGAAGTCCGATCGCCCGGTGGCCAAATCGCCCGACGATCAGATGACGCTCTTCCAGCACCTGGCCGAGCTGCGTACCCGCATCATCCGCAGCGTGCTCGCCGTCGTGTTGGGCATCATCATCATTCTCGCCGCGTACGATTCGGT
>JBAXQV010000339.1:0-2137 GCA_037131575.1 Actinomycetota bacterium | reverse complement strand
CGTGTGACATAGCTGCGAACGCGGTCGGCCAGTTCCGCCAGCGACCGCTGCCGAGCATCGTCGGGCAGGGCGTCGAGCCTGTCCGCACCGGCCATGATCGACCCGGTGCGGTAGTCCCAGATGAAGGCCACTGTCGAAAAGTCCCAGTCGCTCATGGCGTTTCCTTCCCCTGTATGACGGCCGTCAGTCCGACGGGGTTGGTGCGACGGCGTCGGTGGTGTGCGGGACGTAGTTCTCCCTGGCGATGGTCGGCTTACCGTCCCAGCGGTAGGCGACCAGGCGGCCGGTGTCCTTGACGGCGCTGAAGTCGACGCAGGCGGTGTGCTCGGTCCAGTCCTCTTGGTGCTCGGCCCAGTCGAACCAGTAGTGGCCGTAGACCAACGGAACCGGGTCGGTGTAGATCAGCGAGAAGTCGAAGTCCTCGACCTCGTCGTCGGGAAGCGGCGGATAGTCCTCTTTGCGTTCGGGATCTGTTTGCATGTCGCGGACGTCGGCGATCTCGCGCAGGGTGCGCGCGTTGTGATCCCACCAGCGGACTCGGGCTTTCGTGCGCTTGGTCCCTTGGTGGTCGTAGTAGGGCGCTTGGCCGTGTTTGGTGAGGCTGATCTCGGGACCCTTGAGCAGGATCTCGACGGCTGTGAACAACTCGGAGTCCTCCCGGCTCGCTCTGGCGAAGTTCTCGACGGTGAGCAACTGGTTGGAGTCGTTGCAGTGCTTCTTCACGATCTCGATCGACGGCTCATGCCAGCAGGCGTGGACGACCCGGAGTTTCTGCCCCTCGGGTCCTTCGAGTTCCAGCCACAGCGGCAGGGTCTTGAACCACTCGATGTAGTGCTCTTGTTCGGACGTCTCCAGCTGCTTCAGGAACGCCAGGTGCCCCTCCGTGTTGCTCTCTTTCTCGTGCGTCCGCAGGAAGTCCGACGGATTGCGGGGATCGCGGGTGGCGTAGCAGACCGCGTTGAACTCGTGGTTGCCCATCACGATGAGCGCGCTGCCGGCGTCGACCATCGCTTTGACGATCTGCAGCACCTCGCGTTGCTCTTTCCCGCGGTCGACGAGGTCGCCGACGAAGACAGCCGTGCGGTCAGGGTGGCGGTAGATGTCGGAGCCGTCAGGCTCATAGCCGAGTTCGCCCAGCAGTGCCCTGATTTGCTTCCCGCAGCCGTGAATGTCGCCGATGATGTCATAACGGGTCATCAATTTTTCCTCCCTCTTCGGAACTCAACCCCCACGTCGAACCACACCCAATAGTTTAAACACGGTGACGCGGGGATCCATTCCCGATTTCGGGTGAAAACCCGAATGATGTTGGTGAGCATGGAAATCAGGGCTTCGCGAGGTCCTCTGAGGTGGGTATGGGTCATCTCAGCGCACCCACGAACGCCAGCGCGACTACCGCGGTGAACAGAACTGATACCCGAACCAACATCGACCCCTCCGCGCCGATCCCACTAGCGGTGAGGGCAGTGCACTTCGGTTCCCGGAGGGGTGGGATCCGGCTGAGCGCTTGGTGTCTAGCGGACAATGACTGTGTATGGCGTGCAATACAATTCGGGCAGTCAGTTACCTGTCGACTCGGCCGCAGGGAAAGGGGCTGGACATGACCCGCACAGTCGGCACCATGGCCGCTTTGTTCGGCCTGGCGTTCACGCTTGCCGGCTGCGGCGGGGGAGGTGGGCCTTCCAGCACTGTCACGGTGACGGTGACGTCGAGTCCCGCCGCGAACGCGCCGGCCGGGTACTGGACGATGCCGGACGAGATCGGCAAGAACCTGCAACGGGCTCAGGATGATCTGCAGGCCCTGACCGGCAATCCGATGTTCGTCTCCACCTCCGAGGACCTGACCGGTCAAGGACGCCAGCAGATCATGGACCGCAACTGGCAGGTCTGTTCCTCCACGCCGTCGGCGGGTTCGACGTTCACCTCGCGGACGAACGTGGTCTTCGGTGTCGTCAAGGAGTCCGAGGAGTGCCCGTAGCGCTACGTGTTGACAGGCCCAGCCCACTCCACTCACGCGTTCAACGTTGCGATGAGTCGCATCTCTTCGACCGATCGGACGGTTTCGGCACACGATGCCTGCTGTCGACTCCGCGATATGGACCGAGTCGATGCTGACTTCGCGGCCGTCCACGAGGTG
>JBAXQV010000338.1:0-2140 GCA_037131575.1 Actinomycetota bacterium | reverse complement strand
ACATGTTGGTGAACGAATGCGGGTTGCCGGCCGACTACCTGCAGGTGGTCACCGGAGGTGGCTCCACGGTGGGCAATGCACTCGTCGATCATCCCGACATTGCGCTCATCACCTTCACCGGGTCGCCCGACGTGGGCTGGGGCATCCGTGCTCGCGCCCCACGCAAGCGCGTCGGCCTCGAACTCGGCAACAACGCGCCTGCCATCATCGAAGCCGACGGCGACTGGGCGACCGCGGCGGCGAAGATCAAGGTGGCTGGGTTCAGTCATGCCGGGCAGAGTTGTATCTCCACTCAGCGAGTCCTCGTGCATCGCAGTATCGCCGTTGCATTCACTGAAGCGTTGGTGAACCATGTGCAGCAGTTGGTGGTGGGCGACCCGCTCGACGAGGCCACCGATGTGTCGGCGCTCATCTCGCGCAGCGAGCGCGACCGGGTGGAAGCCTGGCTCGCCGAGGCGGTCGCGCAGGGCGCGCGCATTGCCTGTGGTGGCACACTCACAACCGACGGCGTGCTCCTGCCCACGGTGGTCGCCGACGCAACACCCACCATGAAGGTGTGCGCCAAAGAGGTGTTCGGGCCGGTGGTCACCATCACCGCCTACGACACGCTCGACGAAGCCATCGCCCTGGCCAACGACACCGAATACGGCCTCCAGGCCGCCATCTTCACCAGCAACGTCGCCAAAGCACTGCAGGCCGTTCGGTCGCTCGACTTCGGTGGCGTGTTGGTGAACGAGGTGCCCACCTGGCGGGCCGATCAGCAGCCGTACGGTGGTCTGCGCGATAGCGGCAACACCCGTGAAGGGCCGGCATTCACCATTCGAGAGATGACCGAGACGCGCATGGTGGTCATCAACGGCTGAGCGCAGGCGACGGTTGCCGGCGGGGGAGGTTGGTGACCACTCCGAGCGCAGCCAGGCCGGTGACGAACAGCATGGCGTTGCGCAGGCCCGCTGAGTCGGCGATGACGCCCACTACCAGGGGGCCCGCCGTCACGGCCACACCCGAGGCCAAGGCCGTGAGTGCGCCAAGCGTCACCGAATCGGCGTCGGCGTTGTCATACAGGTGCTCGACGGCCAACGGGTAGAGCGGGGCACAACCGAGCCCGGCGATCACGACGCCGAGCACGCGTACACCCAGCCCTGGGCCGGTCCACAGCAGTAGCGAACCCAGTACCACCATCGCGTACCCGACCACCACGGTGGCTCGCCCCAACAGCGCAACCGTGCGCGGTACCAGCAGACGCGACACCATGATGCAGGTGCCCCAGACGGCGCCGAGCGTGGCGGCGGTGCCCGCCGATGCGCCACCGACCTCTTTCAAGAACGTCACTGCCCACACACCGATGGGGAATTCGGCGAGTACGGCGTGCACCATCTTGATGAACGAGCGCCGGACGTCGGGTTGGCGGAGCAGAGGCAGTGCAGATCTCGCGGTGGGTAGGGCGTTGGGGATACGAACCCGACGACCCACCAGAACGGTGGCCGCGCCGATGAGCAACGTGAGCGCCAGATAGGGCCAGCGCCACGAACCACCTGCGGTGATGACGGCTCCTACGACGAGTGAAAACGCGATACCGGCTACACCCGGCACACCGTTCACGGCCGCAAAGGCGCCGGTCATGGCGTCGCCGTGGTGGTCGGCCATGATGCCGGGCATCAGCATCACCAAGAAGGCGCAGGCGAGCCCGGCGATGGTGGAGCCGAGCAGAGTGACGGGCCAGCTTTGCCCAGCGCAGAGCACGGCCACACCCACCACGATGGAACCCGACGCCACCCAGAAGCCGCGTGGGCGACCGAGTGCTGCCACGAGCGGAAGACCCGCCATCGACATCACCAGGAGTCCTACACCGAAGGCTGCGCCGTGCATGGCTGCCAACACACCGGAGATCGCGAATTGATCGCGTAACTCACCCAGCACCAACCCCACGCTGAGCCCGCAGACGAGGATGCAGAACGACAGCACGCAGGTGACCGTGAGACGGTCCCAGGAGAACGTGGTCCGCTCAGGCACGTTGCGCAACGCTAGCGGACGGTGTGTGCGAGGGGTCAGATGGTGCGCCCCGCGTCCTTCCAGTATTCATCCTTGAGCAGGCGCTTGTAGAGCTTGCCGGTCGGATGCCGTGGTAGCTCGGGGCGGA
>JBAXQV010000337.1:0-2148 GCA_037131575.1 Actinomycetota bacterium | reverse complement strand
CCATAGGGACCGAGCGCACGATCCGGCATCAGCGGGAGCACAACGAGCGCCATCACAGCGAGGGTGATCGCGTCCCGAATCTCCGTTGAGGTCATTTCTGGCGAGCCTCACAGACAGACGGACGCAGAACAACACCCAGCGGCGGTGTTCGCATCCAGTCATTCCCGGACGCCGTGCGGCTAGGTTCACGGCACCGCAGGGGGAACCATGACGCAGTCGCACGAGAGCACCGCGCCCGATGGGGCATCAGACGCCGCACCCCCCACCGCCCTGTGGTTGCTGTTCATCGTCACCGCTCTTATGTCAATCGGCTACGGCATCGTCTTCACACTGCTGGCCGACATCCGTGACCGGTTCGGATTCAGCGACGGCGACGTCGGGCTCATCGCATTCGCCGGGTTCGCCAGCGGCTTCGCTTCGCAGATGTTCCTGTCCCGTTTCGCTGATCGGGGTCATAGCGCCCTCATGGTGCGTATCGGAATGGCCATCGCTGCGTCGAGCATGCTCTGGATGGTCTTCGCCAACGACCTCTGGCAATGGGTGGGCGGACGCCTCCTGTTCGGACTCGGCACCGGCATGGTCGCCCCGGCCATCCGCCGGGTCGTGATCGCCCGAGACCCGGCGCGGGTCGGTGCCAACCTCGGCCGGCAGACGGCGTTCGACGTCGGTGGTTTCGTGCTCGGCCCACTGATCGCGGCTGTTCTCGCACAACTGATCAATCTCCGAGCGCCCTTCCTCTTCCTCTTCGTCACCTACGTCGGTGTGTTCGTCCTCATCGGACGTATCGACCTGCGCTCCGGAGCCCAGGACACCGCTCATCGGGCACTCAGGACTCTCATCACCCAGCCGGCCATGCAGTCCGCGCTCGCTGCAGCGATTGCGTTCTACCTCACCATCGGGATGTTCGAAGCAATCTGGGCAATCCTGCTGCGTGACCTCGACGCACCCACATGGCTGATCGGGGTCACGGTCAGTGCCTTCACGCTTCCGATGATCTTCTTCGCCTCCCGCGCCGGTGCACTCGCCCAATCCCGCGGTCCCATCCGAATTCTCACGATCAGCATCACTGTCGCCGCCATCTGCACATTCAGCTATGGAATCGCTCCGCTCTGGTTACTCATCGTGGTGTCGGGCATCCATGCCAGCGCTGATGCGTTCACGATGCCGGGCAATCAGGTCGCAGTCGCAATGAGCAGTCCGCCCGAGCAACTCGCCACCGGTCAGGGTCTGCTCGGTGCCACCGGACTTGCCGTCGCCGGTCTAGCTGCGTTGGGTGGGTCGGCCCTCTACGGCACCTACGGCAGATTCTCAGTCTTCACCGCAACTGCTGTTCTCATGATGGTTTTCCTCGTCGTCGCGCGTCTGCGTTGGCAGGCGTATGAGGCCACGATCCCCTCAGCGAGCCCCGGAACCGCGAACTCAAACGAGGTGCAACCGTCATGAGCGATCTGCTCACCAGCGTCATCCCCCTCGCCCTCGGAGCAGCAGTCAGTCCCACAGTGCTCGCCGCGAACGTCATCATCCTCGGCGGTCGACGTGCCATCACTCGCGGATTGGCATTCACCGCCGGATTCGCCACCGTTCTGGCCGGACTCACCGTGAGCGGACTCGTCATCACGCATCACGCACAACCAAGTGCCACACGGGTGCAGATCACCCACGATGTCTACGGACTTTTGGGCGTGGTGCTGTTGTCGTTGGCCGTCATTTCACTCCTGCGTTCCCGGACCCACAGCGACACCGGCACCCCGGTACACACCAGCAAACCCGACGTCGATCGGGGACTGTTCGCAGTGTTCGCGCTCGGTTTCGGACTCATGATCAGCAACCTGTCGACGATCCTGCTGTATCTCCCGGCGATGCACACGGTCAGCGGATCATCAGCGTCAACCGGCGCGAAGATCATCGCTGTTGCAGTCGCCGCGCTCATCACGTCGATACCCGCAACGGCCCCGTTGCTACTGCGGATCGCACTGCCGAAACGATCCGCTCCGATCTTCGGCGCCATCAATCGCTTCGTCACTGATCACCAACGGGCAATCACCATCACAGTGGAAATCGCCTTCGGCGCGTACCTCATCCTGATGGGCCGAATCGGCGCCGCCCGGGCGGGCTACATCGGGGTGATGGTGCCGATCGTGGCCCTGG
>JBAXQV010000336.1:0-2151 GCA_037131575.1 Actinomycetota bacterium | reverse complement strand
GTACTGACCGTTGATCGCGTAGACCGCCGGGATCGGGGTCGGCGGCGGGCCGGCCGAGGTGGTCGCAGTCACTGCGGGCGCAGCGGGCGCTTTGCCGGTGGCGGCGGTGATCTGGTCGGGGTCGGCGTAACCGGTGGGACGACCGGTGATGACCATCGACAGGATCGCTGCGTGGCGGACCTCGGTGGAGGCGATGGTGATCGCCTCCTTGCGCAGCGACGGCAGCGACAGCACCGGCATGAGACCCTGATAGGTCGCTCCGGCAAGTGATTCGAGCGCCTGAGCGGTGTTCAGCACATCGCGCTTCGCATCATCGCTCTTGGTCAGAACAACCCCGGCAGCAGTGGTGCCGCCAGTGATCGCGGTCAGGATCATCGGCAGCACGATCTCATCGATACGCGGGTTGGGGCACGTCCAGGCGGTGCCGCCGGCCTCGGTGGTGAGGCTTTCGAAGGTGGCGGCGTGTGCCATATGGTCATCACGGAACCGCTTGGCGACCTCGACCAACGACGGGTCGAGCAGATCGGCGTTGTCGATGACCATGCCGTACAGGGCGATGACCGAATGCTCGAGCGACGACGCGGTGCGCAACAACACGATGTCGTCGACCTTGGCATCGGGCAGCTTCGTGGTCGTCGGGGCGATGCCGACTCGGCCGACGCCGGCCGGTTCGGCGCCGGCGCAGGCAGCCAGCAGCGCTGCTGTGGTGATGCCGAGGCCGCCGATCTGGAGGAATCGACGACGGCCTACGAACGCGCTGGTGCGGGCTTCGGCGTCGAGGTCTGCGCTGAGCAGTGCATCGATTGCATGGGCGGTGGCCCGCTGATCGCTGCGACCCGATGCGGGCATGGAACGCAGGACACGGTTGAGGTCGTCGCGGCTGATGTCGTTACGGGACATGTTCATCACCCTTCGGTGGGCTTCAGCGCCGCGGCATCATTGACCAACAGCGCATCGAGTTCGGTGAGTCCGGCGAGATCGGCCAGGACGACGGCGTGGCGTGCTTCCATGGTCACGATCGACCCGATCAGCTTGGCTCCGTCGGTGCCCTTCAGCTCGCCGAGCAGTTCGGTGTGAGTGGCCACGGCGGTGTTCTCGATGAGCAGCGCCGCCTCGAGCAGTGCGGGCAGCGATGCGCCGGCGAACACATCGGAGTACGTCGCCACGATGGCAGGGTCGCTCGAACCGGGGGCGGTCTTGCCGAGCATCGCCGACAAGGTCTGGCCGTACGACTGGTGCGCGTCGTGGATGACGGCGAAGACGGTTCGCGAGTTCTCGTCGAGGGCCGAGGCAGTCAGGGCCTGGTCGAAGAGCGCCTGGGCCGACAGTTCGACGGTCTGAGCGAAGGCCAGCAGTACCGCATCATCTGCTGTCGGCCGCTTCGGCGGCGCAGCAGTGGTGGTGGGGGCCGTTGCGGTTGTGGTGGTCGGGGCACTGGCGCGAGCAATGGTGCCCGACAACAGCGACCCGGCAATACCGAGCAGGCCGGCGCCCAACAGGCGACGCTGCATGCCGGATGCTGCTACGGCAGAACCGGTTGCGACAGCCGCCGGGGCCGTCGAGATTTCGGGCGAATCCATGTCCACGAGGGAGGGTGTCCTTTCCAATCGCTTCCTACAGCCTTGTTGGCCGGAGGGGAGCGGAGCAATTCCAGATGACAACACTAGAAGTCCAAGGCGGACAGGTCGGGTATCCACCCGCTTGTTCGTTCGACGGCCTTGGCGAACTGGGCCCGATCGAGCACCCCGTCGGGCTCGACGCGGGCACTCGGCTGCCAGATCGAGGCGATGTCGTCGAAGGTGCCCCACACTCCGACTGCGAGGCCAGCGAGGTACCCGGCTCCGAGTGTGGTCGCATCTGCGATCGGGGCCGTTTCAACCGGTCGTTGGCTCGCGTTGGCCAGAGCCTGCACGAACGTCGGGTTACGACTCATTCCGCCATCGATGCGTAGCACCCCGATGCGCTGGCCGGTGTCGGCCTCGGCAGCATCGACCAGATCGGCGCCGCGATGGGCGATGCCTTCGAGCACGGCACGCACCACCTGCGCCCGTCCGCTGCCCCGAGTGAGACCGAACAGGGCGCCGCGGGCGCCGTAGTCCCAGTTCGGTGTACCGAGGCCGACACCGGCCAGCGCATCGGGGTGCTACGCAT
>JBAXQV010000335.1:0-2166 GCA_037131575.1 Actinomycetota bacterium | reverse complement strand
GAACTCGATGAAGCACGTCGCGCTCTGGAACCGAGCGGCCTGCATCTCGTCGCCACGACCATCGGCGAACCGCGGACTCAGGCGGGCCACGAACCACTCGAGGTGGCCAAGCGCCTCGGGCTCGAGCTCGACATCCTCACCCTGCCCGATCAGGCCCTGGTGAGCAGCCTGCTCGTTGGCATTCGGCACGCGTTGGCCGACGGTGCCGATGCGGTGGTCTCCCTCGATGCCGATGGCCAGCACGATGCGCGCCAGATACCCGATCTGCTGCGCAGTCACTTGGCGCGCGGCAGCGGTCTCACCATCGGCTCACGCTGGGCACGTGGCGGTTCGTCACCCGGTACCGGGCCGCTTCGTACGGTACTCAGCCGTACTGGTAACGCGGTTGCCAAGGTGGCCACCGGCGCCCGCGGTGTGAGCGACTCCACCACGTCGTTCCGCGTGTACCACCCCGACCTCGCCAACCTGGTTCTCGACGAACGGATGCCTACCGAGCCACACGGGTTCTTCTCGGCCATGGTGGCCATCGCTCAGGCGTACGGTTTCTCGGTCGATGAGGTCCCCATCGTTTTCCGGCCGCGCTACGCAGGAGCCGGCCGAGTGAACAGCGGCGACCTGCGCGAGTTCGCGGCGAGCTTGTTGCCGGTCCGCCGCCACGTGCGCAGCATTCGTCGCTCGATGCGCTCGAACCAGGCCCTGTGGGCCCAACGCTCACCACGACTTCGCGCCCAAGCCGCCACCGGTGAGTCGATGTTCGCCGCCACAGAAGAACTCGGCAACCTCGCCGACGCCGACCGGTTCAACACCTGGATCGTCGACGAACTCGCCTCCCACCTCGGGCACCGCGTGCTCGAAGTGGGCGCCGGTGTGGGCGCCATCGCCACGAAGATCGCCAGCCGGGGGCACGAGGTGACAGCCATCGAGCCGGCCGACAACGTGTTCCCCGATCTGCAACAGCGAACAGCCGGAGTGGCCCGTTTCGAAGCACTGCCCATCACGTCGCAGCAGTTGCTCGAATCGGGCCGCACCAACGACTTCGACTCGGTGGTGTACGTGAGCGTGCTCGAGCACATCCTCGACGATGTGGCCGAACTGCGTACGGCCTTTCAGTTGCTGCGGCCCGGTGGCACTCTGGGCATCTTCGTGCCGGCCATGCCCTCGCTGTACGGCAGCCTCGATTACAAGTCGGGCCACTACCGCCGGTACGACCGGCCACTGCTGAGCCAGGCGGTCACCGAGGCCGGGTTCGAACTCATCGACCTGCACTACTTCGACGTGGCCGGGGTGATCCCCTATTTCCTCATGTACCGCCTGCTCGACGTGAAGTCGCTCGACTCGGGCTCGTCAACCATCTACGACTCGCTGATCGTGCCCGTGAGCAGGCTCATCCAGCGGGGTGTCGGCTCTCCAGCTCTTGGCAAGAATCTTGTTGCGGTTGCACGTCGACCGTAGGGTCGGTACCCACTCGTTTGGCGACCATCACCACGTCGTCGCGGTAGATGGTTTGGAACGGACCTCCCACTTTGGTGAGGCCATCGAACAGCGCCTGATTGCTCTGACCCACCTGGGAGAGGTCGATGACCAGATAGTCGATGGTGCTCGGCGCGGGCAGATGTTTGCAGTTGTCATTGCCCCACACATTGGGCACGAACGGGTTGGGCCAGTCGTACACGCGGTGGCGATGCGACATGTGCGGAAGCAGTTGATACGTGGCCGACACCGAGGCATCGGGCGGCACCAGGGTGAGCGCCTTGTCGAGTGACGGCACCCGGGCCGTGGGCTTGGCCCAGTAGGCGTACAGCCCAGGCGGGCCGATGGGCGACGGCGACAACCGCGTGTTGGTGACCAATGCACACCCGAGCAACCAGGCCGGAAGTAACACACGGGCCAACCGGAAGCGCCAGAACACGTACGACCCGTGGATCGACGCGATGATGAGCGGTGCGATCATGATGGCCGTGTACTGATACTTGATCATGCGCGCATAGGGACTACCGCCGATGACACTCGCCACCAGTTGCGGTACGGCCATGAGTACGCCGAGCGGGTTGGCAAGGTACGTCCACCCGAGTGGCCACGACATCTCGCTGTAGAACTTCAGCCGATCGGGCTGGGTGGCATCGCGCCACACCCAATTGGGATGGCGCACCATGTTGAGCACGATCT
>JBAXQV010000334.1:0-2186 GCA_037131575.1 Actinomycetota bacterium | reverse complement strand
CCCCGAAGGTGCGCGAAGCCATCCGTCTGGCGCTCGACTACAAGGGCCTCATCGATGTCACCGTCGGTGGCGCCGGCAAGTCGCAGCCGTCGCCCATTCCCAACGGTTTCCTTGGAACCGAGGGGTTGGCTGCGCCAGCCCAGGATGTGGCCAAGGCCAAGCAGTTGCTGTCGGATGAGGGTGTGAGCGACCTCTCGCTCGATGCCACCTACCCGTCGCTCAACGTGTACGGCGTCGACTTCACCACGGCCATGACCAAGGTGCAGACCGACCTGAAGGCCGTGGGCATCAACCTGCAGCTCAACCCGGTGGAGATCTCGGTGTGGGCCGACAAGATCGGTAAGGACGGCATTCCGGTGACGGCGCTGTACTTCGCCCCCGACCACACCGACTCGAGCCAGTACGTGCAGTACTTCGGCTTGCTGAAGGATTCGCAGTGGCAGACCTGGACCAAGGCCGACCCGGTGCCGGCTGAGGCCGACCTGCTGTCGAAGGCGTTCGCCGCCAAGGACGACGCAGCACGAGCCGATCTGTACAAGCAGCTCGCCACCGCCATGATGAACGATCAGATCATCATTCCGTTGGTGAACCCCAACTTGTTCCTGGCCAGCCGCACCAACATCAAGGGCGTCACCTACAGCGCCTGCTGCAACCTCGACCTGGGCAAGCTGAGCCGGGCGTGAGCCCCGGCCGGCGAGGCAACCGCTTGCAGTGAAGCGGTATCTGCTCCGTCGCATCGCGGTGATGCCGCTGCTGTTGGCAGGCATCGCGACGCTCGTATTCATCGTGTCGCGGCTCACCCCGGCCGACCCTCTGGTGTCGATCGTGGGTGAGCGCAACCTCACCAACCCCGAAGTCGTGGCCGCAGCGAAAGCTCGCTGGGGCCTCGACAAGAGCGTGGTGTCGCAGTACTTCACCTACATGAAGAACCTGCTGCACGGCGACATGGGAACCAGTTTCAGCACTCGTCGGCCGGTGCTCAGCGACCTGTGGGATCGCGTTCCTGCCACACTCGAGCTCACCTTCGCCGCCATGGCCATTGGCCTGGTGTTCGGAGTTGGGCTCGGTGTGTTGGCAGCCCGGCACCGCAATGGCTGGATCGATCACATCGCCCGCTTCTTCGCGCTCCTCGGCTCATCGTTGCCGGCGTTCTGGGCGGGCCTGCTCGCGCTCTACGTGTTCTATGCCCAACTCGGCATCCTGCCTGGGCCCGGTCGGCTCGATCCGCGAGCCTCTGAGCCGGGCAAGATCACGGGGTTCTTCACCATCGATTCGCTCTTGCACGGTGACATGAGCACCTTCTGGTCGGCGCTGAAACACCTCATCTTGCCGGCGTGTGTGCTCGGCTGGGGCGTGGTGGGCATCGTGTCTCGATTGGTGCGGGCCAGCCTGCTCGACGAGTTCAGCATGGACTACGTGCGCGTCGGCCGAGCCATGGGTCTGCGCGAACGCACCGTGGTGAACACCCACGCGCTTCGCAACGCGCTGTTGCCCACCATCACCATCGTGGCGTTCGCCTTTGCCTTCCTCATCACCGGCGCGGTGCTCACCGAGATCGTGTTCTCGTGGCCGGGTGTGGGTAGCTACGCCGTCGACGCGTCTCGCAAACTCGACTTTCCTGCGGTCATCGGTGTCACCATCCTCGGTGGTGTGGCGTTCCTCATCACCAACCTCATCACCGACATCTTGTATGCATCAGCCGACCCTCGAATCAGGCTCGCATGACCGCCGCTGTTGCCTCGCCGTCGCTGGTGAAGCGCCACCGCCCGGCGTGGCGGCGTGGCCTGTCGTTGGTGGGGTTGGGCATCGTGGCGCTGTGGGTGCTGGTGGCCATCACCCTGCCGTGGTGGAGTCCGCACACGCCGCTCGAAGTGGTGGGCGATCGCCTTGCGGGCCCGTCGGGTGCTCACCTCATGGGCACCGACGCGCTGGGGCGCGATGTGTTCATTCGTACCCTGTGGGGGGCGCGCACCTCGCTGCCCATCTCGGCGGTGGTCATCGTGTTCTCAGTAGTCCTGGGTTCGCTGGTGGGCGCGGTGGCCGGCTTCTTCGGCGGCTGGGTCGATGCGGTGCTCATGCGCTTCGTCGACCTCACCATGGCCTTCCCGCCGGTGCTGTTGGCCATGGCCATCACCGCCTCGCTGGGGCCCGGTGTGCGCAACGCACTCATCGCCATGGTGCTGGTG
>JBAXQV010000333.1:0-2186 GCA_037131575.1 Actinomycetota bacterium | reverse complement strand
GCACTGGCCGAGGCGGAGCGGATCGCGTGCGTGTAACGGTGCGGCTGTTCGCACGGCTGCGCGATATTGCCGGCGCGCCGGAGCTGACGCGCGACATCGACCCGGGTGCCACCGTCCGCACGCTGTGGCAGCAACTGGCGACCGAGTTTCCCGAGATGACCTCATACGAGCGGTCGATCTCGACGGCGGTGCCGGAACCTCCATTTGTATTCAGCGAGGCGCAGAGGGTGGTCGCCATCATGGGAGGTTGGGGCGAGATGCCGAGGGCGACGAGGTTCCACCCGGCTTGCAGCGACAGGGTGCGGGATGCACTTGGCGTTGATGTTGCGGTGCTTGTGGGTGTCCTAGATGCGGTCGCGGTCGATGAAGCGGTGGCGGTGGATGAAGCGGTCGCGGTTGGAGTGGGTACCGCAATCACGCTGGTGGTGATGTGCGAACTTCCGGAAGCCGGGTAGTACCCGCCAAGCTGGATGTAATAGGTCGACCCGGCGAGGACGCCACCGGAAACGGAAGACCAGCGGTTTCCGGCACCGGACACATCGTCGTTGCAGTCGAGGAAGAGCAATGATGAGTACGTGGGCCCGGATGACGGCCCTGCGTATATGGAGAGCACGGTATCGAAGTCGCTTCCGTAGGTGGTAACGGTTGCAATGCCGGTGGTCTGTGGGGTCCAGCGGTACCACACGGTATTGCCGACCGACGCGCAGTTGCTCGTCTCGCCGGTCTCAACCGTTGCCCCGGAGGTTGAGACGACCCAGTCGGAAGAGTTGGTGGTGATTGGCCACGCGCTGGAGAGGTTGTCGTTGGCAGGGGGGACTGTTATGACGAAGTCGACGGAAAGTTGGCCCGCTGCCCCCGAGTATCCACCAACCTGCACATAGTAGGTTCGCCCGGCCACCGGATACAGGTCCGCCCTGGCTTGCGGACTTCCCCCAACGTCATCAATGCAGCCGAGATTGGTCAAGGCGCTGAACGACGTGGTCGGTCCGTAGGGTGCGGAGTAGACGGCGACCACCGTATCGAAGGCACTACCGGCCGTGCTGACTTGGAGAACCGCGGACGATGGTGCCGTGTAGGCGTACCAGGAGGTCGCGCCGATGTACCCACAGGGTTGCGGTTCACCAACTTCACGCGTCGCTACGGTGGTGTCGAACAGGTGATGGAGGGGCGGCACGACCGCAGATGGGGTCGAAAAGTAGTTGTTTCCGTAGGAAGCCCCGATGCGTAGAGTGAGCGTGCCCGATGTCCCATGGTAGCCACCAACCTGGATCCTGTACGTGCTTCCCGCATAGGCGGTGAACGACGCCCGCGAGGGCCCATACGCCGTGTATCCATCGTCATTGCATGCGATTGCTGGTTCAGTTAACCAATAGTCATAAACACCGACGACGGTATCAAACGAGGAACCTCTCGTATCAATGGCGACATAGGTAGTTGTGGTAGGTGTCCATTCGAACCACACGGTGGCGCCATACCAACCTGCCGAGCAATTTGGTTCCCCCGTGAATGTCGATGCGCCGACCGTGGATTGCTGGGTCTGGAACGGCAACGAAGTGACTGATGTCGCTGCGTAGAAGGCGTCATTTGGAACAGGAGGAATAATGACTGGAGGAGCACTCCCACCGACCGCACGGGCGGCGTTGACCCGCCCGTACCGCGTGGTGGTCCCAGTTCCAACGATCGCATCAGTCGTCTGTGTCAGACGGTCAACGACTGCTTGTGCGCTTGTTCCGTAGCCAGTAGACCAGATCAAGGCGGCAAGCCCGGACACCAATGGGGTAGCCATCGATGTCCCGCTCTTCAATCCATATGTACCGTCATTTGTCGTGGACAGGATTGACGACCCTGGCGCTGCGACCGTGACTGTCGGGCCGTAATTCGAAAAGGTGGAGAGCACATCCGCACTTGTCGTTGAGGCAACCGAGACCACCCTCGAGCAGTTTCCCGGTGAGTCGGCTCCCAGGGCACCGTCGTTCCCGGCAGCCGCGATCACGACTCAACCGCGTGCCCAGGCGTAAACGATGGCCGACTGTTCCGCAGCGCTGCATGATCCGCTGCCTCCAAGGCTCATGCTGATCACGCGCGCGCCCTGATCGGCCGCCCACGTTATGCCCTGCG
The DNA here is from genome assembly GCA_037131575.1 of Actinomycetota bacterium. Taxonomy (GTDB): domain Bacteria; phylum Actinomycetota; class Acidimicrobiia; order Acidimicrobiales; family Ilumatobacteraceae; genus VFMC01. The sequence continues at coordinate 68 of JBAXQV010000333.1, read as the reverse complement.
CCGCCCACGAGGTGTAGCCACTCCCGTCGTCTCCCAAGACCTTGCCGACCAGCAACCTTGATGAGTGC
>JBAXQV010000332.1:0-2196 GCA_037131575.1 Actinomycetota bacterium | reverse complement strand
GCGCGCCGCAATCAGCGCGCAGTACCTACGGCCCCGTGAGGTGCGGCCGGCCAGCAGCGCGCGTGGGGTGCACCACGTGGCGCTCATCTGCAGCGATGTGGAGCGCACCGTGCAGTTCTACGACGGGGTGCTCGAGTTCCCGCTCATCGAGATGTTCGAGAACCGCGACTACGCCGGTTCCACGCACTTCTTCTTCGACCTCGGCCATGGCAACACCATCGCCTTCTTCGACCTCCCCGGCCTGCCGCTCGGCCCGTACGCCGAAGTGCTGGGCGGGCATCATCACCTAGCCATTTCCATCGACCGCCCCGCCTGGGAACGCATCAAGGCCCGGTTCGACACCCTGGGCATCGAGCACGCACACGTCGACGGATCGTCGCTGTATTTCCGTGGCCCCGACGGCGAGCGGCTCGAACTCATCAGCGACCCGCTGGGCGAGATGTACGGCAAACCGGTGGGCTGACACCTCCCCTGCAATTGGGTCCGCGCAGCCGACCTACAGTGCAGGTCATGGAGATGCATTTCGCCACTGTTTGGGAATCGATCGCCGACGTCATCGGTGATGAAACCGCATTGGTGCACGGTGAGAGCCGACGCACCTGGACCGAGTTCGACCAGCGGTCGGCGCGTATGGCCGCCGCCTATGTGGCAGCCGGGCTGGGCCACGACTCGAAGGTGGGGCTGTACCTCTACAACGGCAACGAATACGTCGAGGCGCACAACGGTGCGTTCAAGATGCGCGGTGTGCCGGTGAACGTGAACTACCGCTATCTCGATGAAGAGCTGTGGTACCTGCTCGACAACGCCGATGCCGAGGCGCTGGTGTTCCACTCATCGCTCGGCGACCGAGTGGCGCGGGTGGTCGACCGCCTGCCGAAGCTGAAGTTGCTGGTGGAAGTCGACGATGGCAACCCCGGCCAGGTGCCGGGTGCGCTGGCCTACGAGGATGTGCTCGCCGGGCACGACCCGATGCCGCGCATCACCCGCGCCGAAGACGACATCTACATGCTCTACACCGGTGGCACCACGGGCATGCCCAAGGGCGTCATGTACGCCATGGGCGGTATGACCAGTGGGTTCGTCATCTCCGGCTACCCGCTCATCGGCATCACGCCGCCTACCGACGCGGCCGAGATCCCTGCGCTGGTGAAGGCCGCCGTGGCTGCCGACAATCGCATCCGCTCGGTTCCGTGTGCGCCGCTCATGCACGGCACCGGTATGTGGATCGGCGCGTTCATCCCGCAACTCGCTGGTGGCCTGGTGGCGACGATGCAGAACCGCTCGTTCGACGCCGACGAACTGCTCCGGTTGGTGGAGACCGAGGCCATCACCCACCTCACCATCGTTGGCGATGCCTTTGCCAAACCCATCATTCGTGCGCTCGATGCAGCCACGGCTGCCGGTCGGCCGTACGACACCTCATCGGTGAAGATGATGAACTCATCAGGCGTCATGTGGACCGCCGAGGTGAAAGAGCAACTGCTCGATCGCATCCCGCAACTCATCATCCTCGACGCCATGGGCTCCACCGAGGGCTCGATGGGCGTGTCGATTTCGATGAAGGGCGTGCCGCCGTCGACCGCCAAGTTCAGCCAGAACCCCACCACCAAGGTGTTCACCGACGACGACCGCGAAGTGCAGCCCGGTTCGCAGGAGATCGGCATGGTGGCGGCTGGTGGCAATGTGCCGCTCGGGTACTTCAAAGACCCCGACAAGTCGGCGCGCACCTTCCGGGTGATCGACGGCGTGCGCTACTCGTTCCCCGGCGACCTCGCCATGGTGGCCGCCGACGGGTCGCTCATCTTGCTCGGCCGTGGCAGTCAGGTCATCAATTCGGGTGGCGAGAAGATCTACCCCGAAGAGGTGGAGGAAGCCGTGAAGCGGGTGCCCGGGGTGCTCGACTGCCTCGTGGTGGGTATCGACGACGAGAAGTTCGGCCAGGCGGTCACCGCAGTCACGTCGCTCAACGAGGGCGCCACGGTGAGCGAGGGTGAGATCATCGCCAACGTGAAGACCCAACTCGCCGGCTACAAGGCCCCCAAGCGGGTGGTGTTCGTGAGCCAGGTGCCGCGGGCACCGAATGGGAAGGCCGACTACAAGGCCGCCAAGCAGTTGGCTCAGGACGCGCTGGCGGGCTGAAGCTTCTCGACGAAGAACTGCAGCACGCGCTTCACACTCGGCTCGTCGCGCTGTTCG
>JBAXQV010000331.1:0-2209 GCA_037131575.1 Actinomycetota bacterium | reverse complement strand
TTCGTCGACGGGCACGTCATCCGCGATCGCGCCACCGCCGAGGCGCTGTTGTCGCCTGCTGCGCGGCGCACGGCCAGCGAGTCGATCGTCGACACCATGGCCGCCATCCACAATGTCGATCTTGCTGCGGTGGGTCTCGCCGATCTGGGCAAGCACGAGGGCTACATCGCTCGCCAGTTGAAGCGCTGGTACGGGCAGTGGAACGCACAGAAGACTCGCGAGCTCACTGCCGTCGACACGGTGCACGATGAGCTCATGCGACGCATCCCCGAGCAGGGCGCGGCCACCATCGTGCACGGCGACTACCGCCTCGACAACTGCATGGTGGGCGACGACGGCCGCGTGGTGGCGGTGCTCGACTGGGAGATCTGCACACTCGGCGACCCACTGGCCGATGTGGGATTACTGCAGGTGTACTGGACCGGCCCCAACGACCCGGCCTCGGCCTGGACGGGGAACGCCACCACGGCCCCTGGCTTCCTCGATCGCGCCGACCTGGCTGCCCGCTACGCCGAGGTGAGCGGTCGCGACCTCACCGACCTGCCGTTCTACGTGTCGTTCGCCTATTGGAAGCTGGCCTGCATTCTCGAGGGCGTGTATGCCCGCTACCTGGGCGGGGCCCTCGGCCAGCGCGACCCTGCCGAACTCGAGCCGTTCAAGCTGCAGGTGGAAGGCGCCGCCGCCAACGCCCTGGCCACCCTGGAGAAGCTCGGGTGACCGACCCGTTCGAACTGCACGAGGCGCTGCCCGACCTCGAGTCGCCCGTGCTCGTGAGCATGCTCACCGGTTGGATCGATGCCAGCGGCGCCGCAGCCGCCGCCACCGAGTACCTGCTCGCCTCGTGCGCCACACGCGAACTGGCCACCTTCGACGGTGACCTGTTCATCGACTACCGGGCGCGACGCCCCACGATGGAACTGCGCGAGGGCGTGAGCACGCGCATGGTGTGGCCGCGCATCACCCTGCACGTGGGCACCACACCCGCTGGCCGCGACCTGCTGGTGCTCAGCGGCGCCGAGCCCGACTCGGCATGGCTGCGGTTCGCCGATGTAGCCACCCGGCTGAGCATCGAACTCGGGGTGAGCCAGGTGGTGCTGTTCGGTGCGTACCCCTTCGCCTGCCCGCACACTCGCCCGAGCCGGCTGAGTTGCACGTCGCCGTCGGCCGAACTGGTGGCCCGCGTACCGTTCCTGAAGACGTCGGTCGATGTGCCCGCCGGTATGGGTGCCGTGCTCGAACACACCTTCGTGAACCGCGGTGTCGACGCCATCGGCCTATGGGCCCAGGTGCCTCACTATCTCGGCACGATGAGCTTCCCCGGCGCCAGCGTGGCCCTGCTCGACGGGTTGCAAACCATCACCGGGCTCACCGTCGACACCGAGGTGCTGCGCACCGAGGCGGCTGCCTTGCGCGAGCGCATCGATCAACTCGTGGCGGCCAACCCCGAGCACGAGGCGATGGTGCGCCAGATGGAGGCCATCTACGACGCCGAAGCCGAGCGGGGTGCCAACTCCAGCCCCACCCTGGGTGGCCTCGGCTCGAATGATCTGCCCAGCGCCGACGAACTCGCCGCCGAAGTGGAACGGTTCCTGCGCGACCAAGACACCTGACCCGCCGCCGACACGCTGCTCGCAATTCAGAGCCGGCACGAACCACCAGGTACATTCACCTCAGAGCGCACACGACACGTCGTGTACCAGCACCCGAGGGGGAACAGATGAAAGTCGACGGAGGCATCGGCAACGACCTGCACAAGGCACCCGCCCAGGCGCAGGAACTCGAAGCGGCCGGCTACAGCGGAGCCTGGACTGCAGAAACCGCACACGACCCGTTCTTCCCGCTGCTGCTCGCCGCCGAGCACACCCAGACCCTCGAACTCGGCACCTCCATCGCCGTAGCGTTCGCACGCAACCCGATGACGCTGGCCAACATCGGCTGGGACCTGCAGGCCTACTCGAAAGGCCGGTTCAACCTCGGCCTCGGTAGCCAGATCAAGCCGCACATCACGAAGCGGTTCAGCATGGAGTGGAGCCACCCCGCCGCCCGTATGCGCGAGATGGTCATGGCCATGCGCGCCATCTGGGACACGTGGGAGAACGGCACACCCCTCGCGTTCCGCGGCGACTTCTACACGCACACGCTGATGACGCCGTTCTTCACACCCGATCGCGCCGAACTGGCGGGCTTCGGCACACCCAAGGTGTTCCTC
>JBAXQV010000330.1:0-2228 GCA_037131575.1 Actinomycetota bacterium | reverse complement strand
CTCCTGATCACCCTTCTGATGATGCATGCCGCCTTTCGCAGCCCAACGATGCGAGCATCGACGGTGTACGCCTCAGATGTCGAGGCGTTGGATGCGCCGGGCGTGGCGATCGTGGTCGGCCAGCACCGAACCGAGATCGGGGTGGACGAGCCGACCCTGTTCGACAACCGGCTTGCCGTGCACGATCGTGTACCAGGCGCTGGTGGGCCCGCAGCGCAGCCAGGCCTCGATCGGGTCGGCAACGGCGCCCGAGAAGATCGGACCATCGAGCTTCCACACCGCCACATCGCCCACCGCACCGGGCGTCAGCACGCCGATCTCACCTTCACGGCCGAGGCAACCGGCGCCGCCGATCGTGGCGCATTCGAGCGCCATCCGTGCCGTTCCAGCCGCAGCACCGCTGCGAAGTTTGGCGACCAGCATCGCCTGGCGAGCTTCCAGCCACAGCGACGCTGCATCGGCCGATGACGAACCGTCGACACCGAGGCCAACCTTCACCCCGGCGGCGCGCATGTCGACCACCGGCGAGATGCCCGAGGCGAGGATCAGGTTGCTGTTCGGGCAGTGCGCCACGCCGATGCCCGCCCGCCCCAACCGGGCGACCTCATCGGGGTTCGGCATCACACAATGCGCCACCCAAGTCCGGTCGCTGCACCAGCCGGTGCGCTCGAGGTATTCCATCGGCCGGCAGCCGAACGTCGCCAACGAGAACTCGTCATCTTCGATGTTCTCGGCGAAATGGGTGTGCAGCCGGACGTCGAGGCGTTCGGCCAGCTCGGCCGATTGCACCATCAGCTGCTCGGTCACGCTGAACGGGCTGCATGGCGCCAACGCAATCCGCACCATCGCCCCGTGCGAACGATCGTGGTGCCGGGCGACGGCCTCCTCGCTGGCAGCCAGAATCTCATCGTCGTTCTGTACGACGTTGTCGGGCGGCAGGCCCCCATCCTTGACCGACAAGCTCATCGAACCGCGGGTGGGGTGGAAACGCATCCCCAGGTCACGGGCTGCGGCGATCTCGGCGCTCAGCAGATCGCCGCCACCACGGGGGTGCAGGTACAGGTGGTCGGTCGACGTGGTGCAACCGCTGAGAGCCAACTCGGCCAGACCGACAAACGCCGAGGCGTAGACCGCCTCTTCATCGATCGCCGACCACAGCGGGTACAGCGACTGCAACCACCCGAACAGCGGCTTGTCGGTCATCGGCGGATAGGCCCGCGTCAGGTTCTGGTAGATGTGGTGATGAGTGTTGACCAGCCCCGGGGTGACCAGGCAGTCGCCGGCGTCGATGACCCGGTCGGCGGCCGGTTTGGGGTCGACCGAGGTGCCGACGGCATCGATGAACCCACCGGTGATCGACACCCAGCCACCGGCCAGTTCGCGGCGATCGCCGTCGAGGGTTGCCAACAACCGTGCGTTACGGATGAGCAGATCAGCCATGGGGGTCTCCGTTCAGGCGAGCGAATCGATGATCGATGCGAGGTCGTCGACCGTGGTGCGTGGGTTGACGATGCAGTAGCGCAGGATCGTCTCGCCCTGCCAACTGCTCGGCACCACGAACGCCACGCCCTCGGCCAGCAGGCGGTCGCTCCACGCCTGATACTGCGCTGGCGTCCAGCCGATGCGACGGAACATGACGATGCTCAGCTCAGGCTCCATGATCAGTTCCAGATGCGGTGCCGCAGCAATGAGCGCCGCACCGCCACGGGCAACCGTGAGGGTCTGCTCAACCGCATCGCGATAGGCGTCGGTGCCGTAGGTGGCCAGGCTGAACCAGAACGGCAGGCCACGGGCGCGGCGCGACAGATGATGGGCGAAGTCGCTCGGGTTCCACTCGTCGGCCTCGTCGTTGTGCAGCACGTCGAGGTACTCGGCGTGCTGGGTGTGGGCCCGGCGCGCTTCATACGGGTCGCGATACAGCAGGGCACAGCAGTCGAACGGTGCGAACAGCCATTTGTGGGGGTCGACGATGAAGCTGTCGGCACGCTCGATACCGACATAGCGCTGCCGCACACTCGGCGCTGCCAGACCGGCGCCGCCATAGGCACCGTCGACGTGGAACCACACACCGAGACGCTCGGCGACATCGGCGGCTCCGGCAAGGTCGTCGATGACCCCGGCATTGGTGGTGCCGCAGGTGGTGACGATTGCGAACAGTCGTTCCCGGTCGGCTGGGTCGAGCGCATCGATCGTGTCCGCCAACGCCTGTGCGCCGAGGCGCCCGGACT
>JBAXQV010000329.1:0-2239 GCA_037131575.1 Actinomycetota bacterium | reverse complement strand
GCCTCACCGTGGTGGTGACCCGCCCGGTCGATGAGGTGGCCGCGCTCGTGGCACGGGTGGAACAGGCAGGTGGGCGGACCATCGCGATGCCGTTGATCGAGATCGTCGATGTGGCCAGCGCCGCCGACCTCGCTGCCGCCATCGGCCCCCTCACCGCCACCGATTGGGTGGTGGTTGCATCGCCTCGCGCCGCCGAGCGTGTGGCCGAGGTGCTGGCCACCTCGCCAGCCCAGGTGGCGGCGGTCGGGGCCACCACTGCTGCCCGGCTGCGCGAGCGGTTGGTCGAGCAGATTGTCGGCCCATTGGGCGATGATCGCAGCGTGCTCGTGGCCGACCGGCAGTCGGCCGAGGGGTTGGTGGCCTGCTTCCCCGATGCGCCGTCGCATGGTGCGCCGTCGCATCGTGCGCCAGGGGGCGGCGCAGGGGGTGCGGTAGCGGGTCGGGCCGTGGTGGTGCAGGCGCAAGGCGGTGCACCCACACTGGTCGATGGCCTCACTGCCAAGGGGTGGAACGTCACGCGTATCGACACTCATCTGGCCCGCCCGGTGCGCCCAACTGCGCGAGAGCAGTTGGCGGCCATCGGTGCCGATGCGCTCGTTCTCACCAGTGGTTCGCAGGCGGCGGCGTGGACAGCCGTATTCGGCCACACCACACCCCCCATTGTGGTTGCAATCGGCCCCCAAACGGCCCGTGACGCCGAGCGCGAAGGGCTCACGATCAGCGTGGTGGCGACCGACCATTCTTTGCATGGTCTGGTGTCGGCGTTGGCCGCATTCGTAGGCCGCCAGTAACCGTCACTGCGCAGTTCTGTTCGTGTGCCGTTCACGTTGTGTTGGTGCGGGGTTCGCAGCAGGTTGGCCGCCATCGGTCACCCTGAGGTGATCACCCTGCATCACGCCCCGTGTCTCGGGACTGTCTTGTCTGTCTCCCACAGTGAAATCTCCAGCAGAGAAACCCAAACACTGAACCCGTAACCAAAGAACCGGTACTCCTGATGATCTTCCGCCAGACGCGACACCGTTCGCTGCTCGCCACCGGAGCAGTGCTCCTGGCGACCAGCGCGGGTATCGCGCTGTCGGTTGTTGCTGCGGCCCCGCAAGCACCTGGTTCCACGGTGGCGACCGAGGCGGCCCCTGCGGCTCTCGAGGTGGGTGCCCGCCCGTCGATCTCCGATGACGGTCGATGGATGGTGTACCAGGGTCGCCCGACCGACGGTTCGACCCGTACGGCGACGGTGTACCTCCGCGATCTGGCGGCAGGCCCGAACGCGAACCCGGTGAGCGAACTCACCAACCTCGGTGCGGCCGGCAACGGCAACAACTCGGTCGGCCCCGGTGCTGTGCGCCTCGGCGACTCGGTGCGTCCGGTCATCAGCGGTGACGGTTGCTCGGTAGTGGTGGTGACGCAGATGGCGTTCGATCTGTTCCGCGACGACGACACCGGCGACCGGTGGGATGTGTACCGCACCGTGCTGCCTCGTTGCGGCGGCAAGGCCGGCGAGTGGGAATTGGTGTCGACGCGCTCGGCCGACACGGGTGAAACCAGCGCTGCCGACGCGGTGGACCCCACCGATACCCCGGCGGTCTCGCGCACGGGCGCCATCGTTGCCTACACGCGCCGCGCCGCATCGGTAGGCGGTGCGCGCAGCGACGCGCAGGGCGATGGTGCCACGCGCAACCGGACGCAGGTGGATGTGGTCGACCTTGGCGAGGTGGCCGGTGCTGTCGGCCGCGACGTTGCGGTAGCGGGCACTCCGCCTGGCGCCCCTGACACCACTTTCCGTTATCTCGGCCAACGTCACCCGAGCCTGTCGGCTGATGGACGTCTGGTCGCCTTCGCCTCTGATGCCCTGTCCGACCAGGCCTCGCCCACGTGGGCCACCGGCCCGACGCCCGGCGGGTTCGCCACCTCGCAGGTGTACGTGTGGGATCGCCAAGCCAGCACGTCGAGCGAAGTCGGTGCCACCGGGCCAGCGGTTCGTCTCGTGTCGGCCAACAAGGGCGTCGCTGCTGCCGGGGGTGCTGACGCACCGGTCATCTCGGGTTCGGGCCGATACGTTGCGTTCGCGTCGTCATCGGCCGATCTCGCCGGCGACGCCACGCTGCCCTCCTGCGCACAGCAATGCCCCACGCAGATCTACCGCGTCGACCTTACCCCTGAGGCCACAACCCCCGCCGCCGCAACCCCTGACGCCGCGACCCCCGCTGCTGGCGCGCCCGAAGCCGGTGGAGCACTGGGG
>JBAXQV010000328.1:0-2239 GCA_037131575.1 Actinomycetota bacterium | reverse complement strand
GTAGGGGGAGTGGCTTAGTCGGCGAGGAGCCACTCGGGGCCCTGCGCGGTGTCGCGCACTTCCACACCGAGGGTGACGAGCCGGTCGCGGATGAGGTCGGACAGGTCGTAGCGCTTGTCGGCACGTACCACGGCACGCAGTTCGAGGATGATCTCCATGTACGGCCCCACCACCTGACGAGGGTCGACCAACCCCTGCACGGCAGCATCGCCGAGGCGCACGATCATGCTGCGCAGCGCAGCGTGGGCACGGTCGGTTTCGTCGCTCTGCAGCGTGTCGGCCGACCAGGTGTGGATGGCCGCTTCCAGGGCCAGTGCAGCCCGCGCTGCACCGGCGGCATCGCCCGAGGAAAGGGCGACGGTGAACGCCGTCTCGGCCTCGGCGGTTTCGGCTGCCAGCGACAGCGCCCCCGGCGTGTCGTCGGGTTCGGCTTCAACCGGTTCATCGGCGGGCTGCGGTGCACCCACGGCCACAGCGCCATGTGAAGGGTCGCGCAGCGCGTCGATGGGCACGGTGGTGCCGGTGGCGTGAGTGGTGGATACGCCACGCATTCGCACCGTGAGTACCCCGTTACCCACCACGGTGGCAGTGTTGGCATCGAGGTCGAGCACCACACCGGTGTGTTCATCGACGCCGATCACATGGGCGTCGCTGGGCAGCATTGCTTCGAGCATCTCCAGGCGGTGCTCGCCGAGGTAGCAGAAGCGGGTGTCGTGGTGTCCGCCTTCTTTGTTGTCGTAGTGGGGGATGACGGCCACGTTGAGGCCCACCTCGGCCAACACGTCGAGGCCGTCGAGCCAGCGCGGCTCTTCACCCACCTTGTAGATCTCGTACACGGGCACGGTGAAGCGGCCGAGGGTGAGCGCAGCGGCAGACGCGAAGGTGACCGCGCCGCCAGTGCGCAACTTCTCGCGCAGCAGGGCCGGCACAGCGGTACCTGCCCATTGGCGCAGCGCGTAGGTGGGGCTTCCCGGGCCTGCGAACAGGTAGTCGGCCTGGCGCACACGATTGAGCGCCTGCTCGACCACAACGGGGTCTTCGCCCTGCACTCGGGTGAGGCCAGCCACCTCGATGGTGTGCCCCACGCTCTGGCGGAAGTACTCGACTGCGCGGCTGGCGAGTTCGGGTGCGTTTGCCTGGAAACCGTACGGCGTGTCGAGCACCACGGCCCGAGGCGTTCCCTGCAGGCGGGCGATGAGGTCGCGGTGCGGCTTCATCATGGTGGGGGCGGTTTCGCCCGAACCCATGATGGTGAGCAAGCGAGGTTGGGCAGAGGTGCTCATTGCAGGAATCCGTTTTCGATGTGGTGGACGATTACCTCGGCGCAACGCTGCGGGTGTTGCGCGTGCAGGTCGTGGTGGGCAGGCCGGAACCACTCGACCGCGCCCCGGTCGAGTGCGGCCAGTGCAGCGTCGACCGCTTGTTGCTTGTCGTTGGTCCAAGCCACGTCGCCGGAATCGGCGGGGAGGAACAGCACGGGTCGGTCGATGTGCGGATACAGCGCCGATGGCCGGTGCTCCCACAGGGAACGCAAGATCTGCATGTGGCGGTCGAGGGTGAGCCACGGCCTGATGGTGCCGTCAGGCAGCACTTCGAAGTTGGCGAGTGAGCCGTTGATGCCGGTTTCGGGCCAGTCGCGGTTCATCGCCCGCACATTTGGCTCGAACCGACTGAATGGCAGGCCGGCCAGTGCCGGGGGCCGCAGCGCAGTGGCGCAGTCGTCCCAGTCGGGGAAGCGGCGGCTGAGTTCGATCATGCCGCCATCGACCGCCACCACGCCAACCACGCGGTCGGCGTGTGCATACCCGGCGTGCACCACCACATTGCCGCCCCACGACTGCCCCACGAACACGGCCCGTTCGGTACCGAAGTGGTCGAGCAGCGCACACAGGTCGGCGCAGATGGTGGCGAAGTCGTAGCCCTGGTCGGGCTTGCTGCTGAGGCCGTGACCGCGAAGGTCGACGGCCGCGCTTCGATAGCCGCTGGCAGCCAGCGCAGCGCCCACGCCGTCCCACATGCGTGCATTCGAGGCGAGCCCGTGGATGAGCAGAACGAGTGGTGCATCACCGCGTGGGGCGGCTGGTTCACGCACGAGCACACGCAGCGACACACCGTCGGTGACGGGAACCATCACCTGGTGTGCATCGGGGTGGGGGAGGCGGTCGCGAGGCTGATCGGTGGTGGATGACATCGTGCATCCAGTCTGCCCCGGTGCCGTCAGGAACGCACTGCCGTGCCC
>JBAXQV010000327.1:0-2285 GCA_037131575.1 Actinomycetota bacterium | reverse complement strand
CCGATACCCCCACCGATACCCCCACCGAGTCAGAGGAGAGCTGAACATGGCGTTCACCGCCAAAGATGTCCAGGCCCTGCGTCAGGCCACCGGCGCCGGCATGATGGATGCCAAGAAGGCCCTCGAGGCCAACGACGGCGACATGGAAGCGTCGAAGCAGTGGCTCCGTGAGAAGGGTCTCGCCGCCAGCGCCAAACGCGACGATCGCGAAAACGCTCAGGGCTTGGTGGCGCTGCTCATCGACGGCAACGTCGGCGCGGTCGTGAAGCTGAAGTGCGAAACCGACTTCGTGGCCTCGAGCGACCGATTCAAGAGTGAGGCCGACACGCTGGTCCGCCTCGTGGTCGACAAGGGCGTCGATGCCGTGGCCGAACGTGCGGCCGAGCTCGACGAAATGAAGATCACACTCAAAGAGAAGATCGAACTCGGCGATGTGGTGCGGTTCGAAGCAGCTCCGGGCAATGTGCTCGACAGCTACCTGCACCTGCAGGGTGGCCGCGGCGTCAACGCCGTGCTGCTCGAGATGGCCGATGCGTCGGCCGACCTCGCTCACGATGTCGCGGTGCACATCGCGTTCGCCCGCCCGAAGTACCTCAGCCGCGCCGATGTGCCGGCCGATGTGCTCGAGCACGAACGCCAGACCCTCGAAACCATCAGCCGTAATGAGGGCAAGCCCGAAGCGGCACTGCCGAAGATCGTCGAAGGGCGCATCAACGGGTTCTTCAAAGATGTGGCGCTGCTCGATCAGCCCTACGCCAAAGACGACAAGCAGTCGGTGGCGCAGGTCATCGGCAAGTCGTCGGTCGTGCGCTTCGCACAGATCGAGATCGGCTGACCTACATGGCAACGCCCCGATGGAAGCGAATCGTCTTCAAACCATCGGGCGAGGCTCTCGCCGGTAGCTCGGGGTCGGGGCTCGACGCGGCAACGCTCGCAGCCACGGCCACCGAGATCATCGGCGTGCGCGATATGGGTGTCGATGTGACCGTTGTGGTGGGTGGCGGCAACTTCTGGCGTGGTCGTACCGGTGCCATGTCGGGTATGGACGCCACACAGAGCGACCACATCGGCATGCTCGGCACCGTCATGAATGCATTGGCGTTGCAAGATTCGCTCGAGCGCCAAGGTCAGACCACCCGCGTGATGAGCGCCATCGAGATGCCGCGTATCGCCGAGCCGTACATTCGTCGGCGGGCCATGCGCCACCTCGAAAAGGGTCGCGTCGTCATTTTCGCCGCCGGTACCGGCAACCCGTTCTTCACCACCGATACGGCAGCCGCCCTGCGCGCTGCCGAAATCGATGCGGAAGCGTTGTTGAAGGGCACCCACTCGGGAGTCGACGGTGTGTACAGCGCCGACCCACGCCGCGACCCCACCGCCACCAAGTACGACGCCATCGACTACATGGACGTGATGAACCAAGACCTCAAAGTCATGGACGCCACAGCCATTGCGTTCTGCCGCGACAACGGCATCCCGATCGTGGTGTTCGACATGTCGCAGCCGGGTGCCTTGCACGCCATCGTGCAAGGCCAGTCGGTGGGCACCATCATTCATCGCACCTCGCCGGCTCCGTCGGCTGGTGAATGACCCGCACGGGTCATCCAGCATCGGTACGCTGTCGCGGTGATCGAAGAAACGCTGCTCGAAGCAATCGAGAAGATGGAAAAAGCCGTCGAGCATGTGCAGGGCCAATTCACGACGGTTCGCACCGGCCGTGCTAACCCGGCGCTGGTCGAGAAGTTGCTCGTCGAGGCCTATGGCTCCACCATGCCGCTGCAGCAACTCGCCGGTTTCCAAGTGCCTGAGGCTCGTCAGTTGCTGGTGAAGCCGCACGACCGAGCCACGCTGGCCGCCATCGAGAAGGCCATCCGTGAAAGCGATCTGGGCATGAACCCGTCGAACGATGGTGTGGTCATCCGGCTCAACTTCCCTGCGCTCACCGAGCAGCGGCGCAAGGAGTACGTGAAGATCGTGAAGAATATGGCTGAAGATGGGCGGGTCGCCGTGCGCAACATTCGACGCGATGCCCGTAAGCAACTCGAAGCCGCCGAGAAGGCCAGTGACATCTCTGCTGACCAACTCGAACGTGCGGAGAAAGAACTCGACAAAGTCACTCACGATCAAGTCGAAGCGATCGACAAAGCGTTCGGCCGTAAAGAGCAGGAACTGCTCGAGGTCTGAGTGTCGCGACGAACCCGAAGGGGAACCTGATGAGCGATGAAGCGTGGCGCCGCCGCAACGAGGGGCAAGACGACGATTTCGGCCCGCCGCTGTTCGGCGAT
>JBAXQV010000326.1:0-2303 GCA_037131575.1 Actinomycetota bacterium | reverse complement strand
GTGCTCCGGCCCGGTGTGCTCCGGCCCGGTGTGCTCCGGCCCGGTGTGCTCCGGCTCGGTGTGCTCCGGCTCGGTGTGCTCCGGCTTGGCTACATCGAAATCGAAACATGTGATCGGGGTACGCACGCCCTGGGGTGGGCGCGCATGCCCTGGGGTGGGCGCGCGCTCCCTGCGTGTTGAGGCGTGGACCTACCCAAGGCTGGCCCGGCCTGTCATGGTGCGGGTTTCGGTGCGGGTTTCGGTGCGGGTCAGGGTGTTGGACTTGGTGCGGGTCGGCGAAGTCTCCAACCAAATCGAAATCGAAACACCTGATCGGGGGTTCTGCTGTCTTCGTCGGTGGGTGGGCGCCGAGTAACCCTGTAACACCCCTCTGGCATGGTGATCACATGAGCAACAACACGGTCCTGTCCATCTCCTGCGATACCTGCGCCATGCGGCAAAGCGATGCGTGCAGCGATTGTCTGGTCACTTTCATGTACGAGCAACAGACCACGCCGGTGAACCTGCGCAGCAGCGCGCAGGGCGCAGTGGTGCTCGATCTCGACGAGCAGCGGGCACTGCGTCTGCTCGCATCGGCGGGTTTGGTGCCTACGCTGCGACACCGTGAGGCCATCTGATCCGTCACCTGAAGCACTCGATGCCGGGTCTGTCGATGCCGGGTCTGTCGATGCCGGCTCACTCGATGCCGGGTCTGTTGATGCTGGTTACGTGGCATCGCTGGCGGCCATTGCGGCCGAGTTCGGTATCACCCGCATCGGGGTGGCGCCGGCAACAGTGATGGAACGGGCGCGAACGGCACTGTTCGAACGCCGAGCGAGTGGGTTGCACGACACGATGCAGTTCACCTACAAGAATCCTGAGCGATCGACCGACCCCCAGGCTGCCGTGCCTGGGGCGCGGGCTGTGTTGGTGGGTGCCCGGCCGTATCTGCTCGATGGACCCACGGCCGAGGGAGGAGATGGCTCGCCTCGTTCACCCCAGGCGCGGATAGCGCGGTACGCACAAGCCGATCATTACGAGCCATTGCGGGCGGGTCTGAGGGCCGTTGCTCATCAGTTGCGGCGTGATGGCTTCAAGGCGGTGGCGTTCGCCGACGACAATTCGATCGTCGATCGCGAAATCGCCTACCGCGCCGGGCTCGGTTGGTTCGGGAAGAACGCCAATCTGCTGCTCAGTGGCGCAGGCAGTTGGTTCGTGCTGGGCAGTGTCGTCACCACAGCACCTCTTCCAGTGGTTGCTGAGCCGGCTGCCGACGGGTGTGGCGCCTGCCGACGCTGTATCGACGCCTGCCCGACCGGGGCCATCGTGCAGCCAGGCGTGGTCGATGCGGGCAAGTGCTTGGCGTGGGTATTGCAGAAGCCGGGCATCATCGACCCTGTGTTCCGGCGGGCTATTGGCGACCGCATCTACGGCTGCGACGACTGCCAAGAGGTGTGCCCGCCCACGGTGCGCCTCGGCCCCACGCAGGCGCTACCTGTGGCACAGGCGGGCAGCGTCGACACCCACCTCGACGTGTGCGAGTTGCTCGATGCCAGCGATGCAGACGTGCTCGATCGGTGGGGCCGGTGGTACCTCGCCGACCGCGACCCTCGCTGGCTGCGCCGCAATGCACTGGTGGTGCTGGGCAACAGCGGTCGGGGCGATGATGCCCGGGTGGTGGCCACCCTCGCCCGCTACGTTGGCGGCGATGACCCCGCGCTGCGCCTTCACGCCGTCTGGGCCGCGCGCGAGCTGGGCCTCACCGAACTGGTGCCCGACGAACTGGTGCCCGACGAACTGGTGCCCGACGACGTGAGCGACCGGCAATGAAACACCTCCTCGTCACCAACGACTTCCCGCCAAAGATCGGCGGCATCCAGTCGTTGTTGTGGGAATGGTGGCGACGACTGCCGCCCGATTCGTTCGCCGTGCTCACCTCGCCCTACGAGGGAGCCGCAGAGTTCGATGCAGCTCAACCGTTCCACATCGAACGCACTCGCGAGCCGGTGCTGTTACCGCACCCCTGGATGGTGCGCCGCATCGACGAGATGGCCAAACGGGTAGGTGCCGACCTGGTAGTGCTCGACCCGGCGGTTCCGCTGGGGCTCGTGGGGCCGTCACTGAAGCTGCCCTACGACGTCGTGCTGCACGGCGCCGAGGTCACCGTGCCCGGGCGCCTGCCGGTGTCGAAGCAGACCCTCGCCTACGTGCTGCGCCGGGCTCGTCACATCGTGGCCGCTGGTGGTTACCCGGCTGCCGAGGCCGAGCATGCGGCCGGAAGATCGTTGCCCATCACCGTAGTGCCGCCGGGGGTCGACGTGGAG
>JBAXQV010000325.1:0-2322 GCA_037131575.1 Actinomycetota bacterium | reverse complement strand
AGCCCGTACTCGGCAGCGTTTTCGTGAAAGAGCCCGAACTCGTCGTAGGCGATGTGCGACATGGTGCTCATCGTGCCAGGTGGCAACGGAGCAGGTTCAACCAGACGTCGTGGATCAGACGGTGGTGGTGGGTGCTGCGGTGGTGGTGGCTGCGGTTGTTGTTGTTGTTGTTGCAGGCCGAGTGGTGGTGGTTGCCTTCACCGTGGTGGTGGGCGCTTTGTCGGTGGTACTCGACTTCACGGTGGTGGTGGCCTTCACCGTGGTGGTGGTACTCGTGGTCGTGGTGGCGTTGGGGTCGGGGGCGTTGAAACTGGGCAGGCTCTCGCTGCGCGAGTACTGCTCGGGTTCTTTGCCGTCGTGGCCCCACACATACACCCGGTCGCCTACGTGCACCAGCGACGGGAAGTACTCGGCGATGTCCATGTTGATGCGCACACAGCCGTGCGAGGCCGGGTCCTTGGGCACGTTCTTCGCGCCGTGTACGGCCAGGCCGTAGTTGAAGTACACCGGGTTGTACATACCGCCGAGCGGCCCGTCGCGGGTTCCTGCCACCTTGCGGCGGAACCGGAACACACCACCAGGTGTCTTGGCGTACGCACATTCCTGGCGCACCACCGGGGGGTCGAGCGGTTGACCCTCGTTGTCGGTGTTGTACGAGGTGGTGTCGCACCACTGCTTCGGTTTCCCCATCTCGTCGAGTTGACCGGTCGAGATATGAGCGATGAGCACGGGCGTGTTATCGGTGAACACCGCCATCACCTGCAATGGCAGGTACACCTCGGCATGGGTACCACTGCCGGGTCGACGCGGCTGGATGACGATGGGATCTTGCATTGTCTGCCACAGCTCGGGGCTCACGATGGTGGGGTCTTTGCTGGCAGCGAGGTCTTGGTACGTGAGCCCGCCCACCAACTTCTTGTACGCCCACACGGCCTGCTGGGTGCCCGACCCGAAATACCCGTCGATCTTGCCCGGGGCAAAGCCGAGGTCTTTGAGGCGCTGCTGCACCTTCTTCACATCGTCGCCGCTCGAGCCCTTGCCGAGCGGGCCGGCAATGGCGGTCTTCACCACGGGCACATCGGTACTTTCCACCACCACATTCGGTTCGGTGACGGGCGGAACGGTGAGCGACGTCTCGCCTCCTTCGGTGGTTGCCGAACTCGACGCGGTTGGCGTGGGCTTAGCCGACCCATTCGAACCGCTGCTCGCGAAACCTGCTGCGAGTACGGCCACCAAGACACCGCCCGCTGCGGCGGCAGGCAGCCACGCCGCGCGGGGACGAGAGTCGGTCATGAGGCCACGTACCTCAGCGCCGACCGATGCCGCGTTCGGCGGGCGTGAGTTGACTCAGTTCGCGGCGCAACTGCAGCATCTCGCCCACGATTCGCCGAATGACCGAGAACGACGACAGCGTGCTCACGCCGCGAGTGCGTTCGAAGTAATCGACACCGAACTGGATGACGTGATAGCCGAGTTTCTTGGAGCGGATCACCAATTCGGCATCGATGAACGACCCTTCGCTCTTCAACGTGATGTGATCGAAGATTTCGCGACGGCACAATTTGAAGGCGAAGTTGATATCGCGCATGCGCACCCTGAATAGCGAGCGGATGAGCAGGTTGTAGAAGAACGTGTAGATGGCTCGCGCTGAACCCTCACCGATGCGATCGAGGCGATAGGCGCTCACCATGTGGGCGTCGTAGTAGCGCATCAGCCGAATGGCTTTGTGCAGTTCGCGCATGTCGAACGGCAGGTCGGCGTCGGTGTAGAGCACGAGGTCGCCTGTTGCCGAGGCGAACCCGGTCTTGATGGAGCCGCCCAGTTTGCGATTCACCGGATGGTGCACGACCTTCACGTGCCGGTCGGCGGCAGCGATGTCGTCGGCCATCTGCGGCGTGCCGTCGGTGGACGCATCGTCGACGATGATGATCTCGTAATCGGCAATGGTGCCCGCCGCTACCAACTCGTCGCCGATCTCGCGCGCGGCACCCACCGTGCGCTCGATATAGGCCTCTTCGTTCCACATCGGGAAGAACATGCTGAGTGTTTCGGAAGACGCGCCCGACATTCCATTCAGGGTAGCCGTCGCCTACCCGTTCCGGCAGGCGGCCCCTGCCACACACGGCACACCGATACGATCGAGCCGTGACCCTGCCACCGCCGCCGCCCGTGGTCGACGCTTCCCTTCCACCGCCTCCCCCGCCGATACAGCGGACGCTTATGGTGAGGGCGAACCGACCGGGCCAACTCACCATCGGCTGGCGTATCGCGTTCGGTGTGGGTTGGGGTGGCATCGTGCTGTGCCTCGGTGCTGTGTGGACG
>JBAXQV010000324.1:0-2323 GCA_037131575.1 Actinomycetota bacterium | reverse complement strand
TCGAACATGTGGAGCACGACCAGCACGTCACCGAGTTGGCTTCGCTGGCCGACCTACCCGAGTTGCTCGGCTGCTGACGTCGGGCTGTTGGCGTCTTACCGCCGCCGGTTCAGAGCCGCCGCAACGACACGTCGGTGACGCGGTGGTCGGAACCCTTGCGCAACAACAGGCTCGCCCGGCTCTTGGTGGGTTCGATGTTCTCGCGCAGGTTCTTGCCGTTGATCTCGCGCCAGATACCGCGAGCCGTGGCGACGGCTTCGTCGGTGGTGAGGTGAGCGAAGTTGCGGAAGAAGCTGTCGTCGTCTTTGAACACGGTCTCGCACAGCTTCAAGAACCGCTGCACGTACCAGTCCTCGATGTGAGCCTCATCGGCGTCGATGTAGATGCTGAAGTCGAAGTAGTCACTCACGAATTCGTTGGCTTCGCCGCTGGTCGACGAGCCCACCTGCAGCACGTTGAGGCCCTCGAGGATGAGGATGTCGGGTTGACGCACCTCTATCTGGTCGCCATCGACGATGTCGTACACCACATGGCTGTACACCGGGGCCGTCACCAGCGGCGCGCCGCTCTTCACCTCGCGCAGGAACTCGAGCAGGCGACGCGTGTCGTAACTCTCGGGGAAACCCTTGCGGTTCATGATGCCGCGCTCGTCGAGCACACGGTTGGGGTGCAGGAACCCGTCGGTGGTGACGAGGTCGACCTGCGGATGGTCGGGCCAACGCGCCAGCAGCGCCTGCAGGATGCGGGCAAAGGTGCTCTTGCCCACGGCCACACTGCCGGCCACGCCGATCACGTACGGCACCTTCGGGGCGAGGGTGCCCAGGAATGCGGCCGACACCTTGTGCAGGTTCTGCGTGGCCGCCACATAGAGGTTCAACAAGCGCGTCAGCGGTAGGTACACCGCAGCCACTTCGTCGAGGTCGATGCGGTCGTTGATACCGCGCAGCTCGGCCAGTTCGCTTTCGCGCAACGTGAGTGGAGTGGCGGCGCGCAAATCGGCCCACTGCTCACGATCGAAAGAGAGATACCGGCCTGTCACAGCGGTCACGGGTGCGAACCCTACGCTGAAGAGATGGTCGCGCCACAAGCCGCGTCGACGGGCGAGTCGAACAGCAGGCCGAGCACCGGGCCTGCCGGCGGGTCGAGCCGACGCAAACAACTCGGTGCGTGGTACACCCCCGAGGGGTTGGTCGACCATGTGGTGGCCTGCGCGGTCGATGCACTCTGCGCGCTGGGTGGCGCTCGGCCGGCCGCCCGGGTGCTCGATCCGGCCTGCGGCGACGGGCGATTCCTACTCGCTGCTCGACAGCGCATCGGCTCGACGGTCGAGGTGGTCGGCTGCGATATCGACCCTGGCGCTGTGGCGGCGGCACGTGCTCAGCTCGGCGAGACGCGTGCGGTCATCGTCGAGGGTGATGCGCTCACCCGCGACTGGGGCGACGAGCGGTTCGACCTCGTCATCGGCAACCCACCGTTCCTCAACCAGATGGCGGCCTCCACCACCCGAGGTGGTCGGTCGCGTTTCGGTGGCGGGCCCTACGCCGATGCTGCCGCTGAGTTCCTCGCACTCGGCATGCAACTCGCCCGCCCCGACGGTGGCGTGGTGGCCATGATCGTGCCGCAGCCCGTGCTCACCACACGCGACGCCGCACCCATTCGCGCCGCGCTGCTCGCCGACGCGGCGCTCACGCACGTGTGGTGGTCGCCCACGGCCATGTTCGACGCGGCGGTGCGCACCGCGGCGCTGGTGTTCGTGCGCGGGGTTCCGCAGGGTGTGGTCACCCGGTCGTTCGGGCCGTCGTTCGAGCCGCTGCCACCGGTGGCACTGGGGCGGTCGTGGGGCGCGCTCATCCTGCGCGACGACGCATCGGCGGTACCGCCGATCGCCCTCACATCGGACAGCGCGTCGTCGACGGGCACCATTGGCGACATCGCCACCATCACGGCCGATTTCCGCCAGCACTACTACGGCCTGGTGGGCGCGGTGAGCGATGGAGCCGATGGGCCGCCGCTCATCACCAGCGGCCTCATCGACCCGGGTGTGTGCCACTGGGGTGAGCGCCCGGTGCGGTTCGCCAAACAGCGCTTCGCTGCACCACGTGTGGCCCTCGACCGCCTGTCACCACCATTGCAGCGGTGGGCGGCGACTCGGTTGGTGCCCAAGGTGCTCGTGGCCAACCAGACGCGCGGCATCGAGGCGGTGATCGACCGCGCCGGTGCGTGGCTGCCAAGCGTGCCCGTCATCACGTGCACCCCGCACCGGGTGGCCGATCTCGACCAGTTGTACGCTGCACTCACCACGCCGTGGGCTACAGCGTGGGTA
>JBAXQV010000323.1:0-2334 GCA_037131575.1 Actinomycetota bacterium | reverse complement strand
GGATTCTTCGCGTGTTCGGGAAGGTTCTGTGCGGTGATGTGGAACGACTGCACATCGGCGGGGTTCATCGTCGGCACTCCTCGGGGTTCGCCTCCACGACGGAGCACGCTTCCCTGCGATGGTAGTTCGGGTCCTGCCTGGCTATTCGCTGTGGAATCGGTACTGTGAGAGCAATGTTGTCGCGGCGCTCGGTTCGGCTTCCAGCCATCGCCGTCGGGGTCATAATCGCCACGGCGATGTGCTCCGCAGGTTGGGTGGGCGCAGCGCGCACGACGTCGTCAACACGTGCCACCACGGTGGCTCCACTCGGGGCAGGCGCAGCGCTCCTGGCCCCCCTGCGTACGGCTACCGGGGGCACGCTCACCATCGCTACCGACGGCATCGGTGGGGCAGTCCCGTTCGTAGGGGCGGCGGCCGGGCGTCCGCTCAGTGCTGCCCGCTCCGGCGATCTGGGTATCGCCGCGCGGTCGCTGGTGAACCAGGTGGGCCCGGCCTTCGGGGTGAGCGACCCGCAGAACGAACTGGTGGAAGATCGCCGAACGCGCACGCTCGCCGGCACAGCGGTCCGATTCCGCCAGCAGTACCTCGGCGTGCCGGTGCTCGGTGGCGAACTCGCCGTTGCGGTGCGTGCTGATGGCGCGGTCAGTTCCGTGTCTGGTGAGGCGGTGCCAGCGCTCGAGGTCGATACAGCACCCACGGTCGCTGCCGGTGTTGCTGCCGACGTGGCGGTGCGCGAAGTGGCTGGTAAGCACGGCGATACAGCGGGCCTGACGGCAGCGTCACCCACGTTGTGGATCTACGACCCGCAGGTGATGGGTGCCCCCGGCATGCCCATTGCGCGATTGGTCTGGCGCACCACCGTGAGCAATGCGTCGGGCGATATCGGCGAAACGGTGCTGGTCGATGCCCACCGTGGGGTGGTGGCGCTGCGCTTCGACAACGTGGAAACGGTGAAGAACCGGCAGGTGTGCGACAACGCGCTTGAAGTGTTGCCGTATGTGTGCACATCGCCCGTGCTGGCCGAGGGTGGCGACGTCACAGAGAAGAACTCCGATGTGCTCGACGCCTACAACAATGCGGGCGCCACCTACGACTTCTATTCGGCGACACTCGGCCGCGACAGCGTCGACGGTGCCGGACTGTCGTTGAAGTCGACGGTTCGCTTCTGCCCCACGACGCGGGGGTGCTCGTACCAGAATGCGTTCTGGACCGGCTCGCAGATGGTGTACGGCGCTGGCTTCGCGCACGGTCTCGACGTGGTGGCTCACGAACTCACCCACGGTGTCACCGACTACACATCGGGCCTGTTCTATTTCGCCCAGTCGGGCGCCATCAACGAGTCGATGTCGGATGTGTTCGGAGAGATCGTGCAACTCGCCAACCTTCCCGGCGGCGCCGCTGAGCAGACGGCCTGGCTGCTCGGCGAAGACCTGTTCGCCGGCGGCATTCGGTCGATGAGTTCACCACCCGACAAGGGTGATCCCGACCGCATGACGAGCGCATTGTACTCGGGCTCATCGAGCGACAACTACGGCGTGCACACCAACAGTGGGGTGAACAACAAGGCTGCCTACCTCATGGCCAAAGGCGGCACCTTCAACGGGCGCGACATGGGTAGTGGTATCGGCATCGTGAAGACGGCGCGGGTGTACTACCAGGCACAGACCGCCTTGCTCGCGCCCGCATCCGACTACCTCGACCTGTCGAACGTGTTGCCCCAAGCGTGCACCCAACTCGTCGGCACGAACGGCATCACCGTTGGCGACTGCACCGTGGTGAGCAATGCGGTGCTGGCCACGGAGATGAACCTCGCGCCCACCATGGCGGGGGCCAATGCTCTGCTCGATCGCTGCCCGGCCGGGCAGGTGGTCACCACCACGGTGCTTCTCGACAACTTCGACACGTCGTCGGTGAACTGGGCCACGTCAGCCAGCACTGGCTCCGCACAATGGAGTCGTCAACAGGCGCAGTCGGCGTCGTCGGTGTTCTACGGACCCGACCTCGGATTCGTCGCATCCGGTGAGGCGTACATGGTGGCTGGCGCGGTGATTCCCGCGTCTGGCACCACCTACCTGCAGGTGCGTCACGCCTTCGAGTTCGAGAGCGACTCGAACGGCTATTACGACGGCGGTGTCATCCAGTACTCAACATCGGGCCCAGCAGGAACCTACGCCGACGTCGGCGCGCTGAGTGGGGCGGGCATCGTCAATGGGTACAACCATCGACTTTTCGCTGGTGGCAAGAACGTGCTGCGGGACAGGAACGCCTTTGCCGGCGCCAGTCCGGGTTTCGAGACCACGCAGGTGAACCTCAGCACTCTGGCCGGGCAGACGG
>JBAXQV010000322.1:0-2368 GCA_037131575.1 Actinomycetota bacterium | reverse complement strand
AGTGGGGAGAATGGTTGACAAGTGGGGAGAAATGGGGGCACAATGGGTTCCAGGTGGGGAGCGGTGGTGCGTCGCAACGACGAACCGGCACTTCCCGAGGCAACCGTGAAGGCAGGTGAGTGCAGGTGCTGTTCGTCGGGACGCATGAGCGTCAAGTCGACGACAAGGGGAGGCTGGCGCTGCCAGCCTCATTCCGCGCGCACCTGGGCGAGCACTGCTACCTGGTGTTCGGCGACGATCAATGCATCAACGTGGTGCCCGCAGCCACCTTCGAGGCGATGGCCGAGCAACTGATGGCCCGCGTCGAGCGTGGAGAGATCTCCCTGCAACGCCAACGCGCCGTGTCGTCGAGCGCCACCCTGGTCACGGTCGACCGTCAGGGTCGGGTGAACCTCGACGACAAGTTGCGCGCCTATGCCGGCCTGAACACCGACGCCAAAGTGGTGGTCACCGGCAACTTCAAGGTGATCGAGATCTGGTCGACCGAGCGCTTTGCCCAGGTGAATGCCGCCGGTACCGACGACCTGCGCGGTGAGGTCACTCGATGAACGCATCGACGACATTCGCCTTCATGCGCCGCCACCCGTTCATCCGCCACGATCAACCGAAGGAGGCCCGAGGAACCACGACGCCTACGGAGACCGACTCGCGATGAGTGAACCGTTCGAACACCAACCCGTCATGGCCAGCGAGATCGTAGAGATCTTCGCTCCGGTGCCACCCGGCTGGGTACTCGACGCCACACTCGGCGGTGCCGGCCACGCGGCCTTGCTGCTCGATGCACATCCGCACCTGAAGGTGCTGGGCATCGACCGCGACGCCGATGCGCTGACCATCGCTCGCGAACGCCTTGCTCGCTTCGGCGACAGGGTGGCCACCGTACAACGGCGCTTCGACCACCTCGCATCTGCCATGGAAGCACTCGCCATCGACTCACTCTCAGGCGCCCTGTTCGACCTCGGCGTGTCGTCGCCTCAGCTCGACCGTGCCGAGCGCGGGTTTTCGTATCGCCTCGATGCACCACTCGACATGCGTATGGACCAGAGCGAAACCTGGACCGCTGGCGACATCGTGAACGGCTACGCCTCGGCCGACTTGTCGCGAGTGCTGCGTCGCTACGGCGACGAACGTTTCGCCGAGCGCATCGCTCGCGCCATCGTGGCGGCCCGACCGATCGAATCAACCATGCAGTTGGCCGAAGTGGTGGTTGCGGCCATTCCCGCCGCAGCGCGCCGCGTGGGCGGCCACCCGGCTAAGCGCACGTTCCAGGCGCTGCGCATCGAACTGAACCGTGAACTCGAGATCTTGCCCGAGGCCATCGACCGCGCCATCGAGCACACGGTGCCCGGCGGGCGAGTGGCCGTGCTGTCGTACCACTCAGGTGAAGACCGCATCGTGAAAGAGCAGATGCGCCTCGGTGTCACCGGTGGGTGCGAATGCCCGTCTGATCTGCCCTGCGTGTGCGGTGCCGTGCGCACCGTACGCATCGTGCGCGGTGTGCCTCGTACGCCGTCGGCGAACGAGCAGGAGAGGAACCCTCGGTCGCGCAGCGCACGCCTGCGCGTGGTCGAGCGCCTCGAGCGCGTCGCTGATCGTCACGTCGGCGATCGTCGAGCAGGCCGATAGCCATGGCCGTACCCGCACGGATCGAGCCGGCGCGTTCGGCCAAGCGCGTCAGCGCGGCTGGCGCCGCTGCACGGCCCACCACTGCCCTGCGAGTGGTGCCCAAACAGCACCGGACGGTGCGCATGGTTGCGGTGATGAGCGTGATGATCGTGGCGTCGATGCTCGGTGCTGCCGCCTTCCAGACGTACCTGGCCAAGGGCCAACTCGAGATCGACCGACTCGATCACCAGATCGCGAAGACCACTCAGCAGTACGGCGTGTTGCGCTCGCAACGCGCTGAACTGCTGTCGCCTGGTCGTCTCACCAGTGCGGCCACGAACGCGCACATGGTTCCGGCCACAAAGGTGGCGTTCATGACCATTTCACCCGACATCACCCAGATCGTGAGTGCGAGCACCGGTGAACTCAGCCCCACCTATGCGGCCGAGTCGACGTTCCTCGAGCAATACCGAGCAGTGAAGTCGCTGCAGAGGACCATGCCGTGAGCAGCGGCCGAAGCACACCGCCCAAGCGCACTGCTGCGCAGCGAAGCGAGGCCCAGCGGGCCAAGGCCCCGCGCGGTGCTGCCCCGCGCAGTACGGCGCCACGCGCTACTGCCACGCGCAGTGCGACTGCGAAGAGCCAGACTCGCTCTCCCAGCACGACGCCACGGCGACACCTCGGCGCCGCGTCAGCACCATCGAAACAGGGCAGTCAGGCGAAACAGGGCAGTCAGGCGAAACAGGGAAGTCAGGCGAAACAG
>JBAXQV010000321.1:0-2369 GCA_037131575.1 Actinomycetota bacterium | reverse complement strand
CACTTTCCCCTGCCCCTACTCCTGCGCTCACCCCTGCCGACGCCGAGGTGTTGTTCACCGCCCAGGTGCGTAGCCGACACCTCGACCATGCAGCCCGCTGGCTCAGGGCGCAGGGTGCCGGTTTCTACACCATCGGTTCAGCCGGCCATGAGAGCAATGCTGCGGTGGCCATGGCGCTGCGGCCCACCGACCCGGCACTGTTGCACTACCGCTCGGGTGGCTTCTACCTGGCCCGTGCCCAGCAGGCGGTCGACGACCCGATGCCGGGTGTGCGTGATGTGTTGGCCGGGCTGTTGGGGCTGGCGGAGGAACCCATCGCCGGTGGACGACACAAGGTGTTCGGCCACCCGGCACTCGATGTGATTCCGCAAACCTCCACCATTGCCTCGCATCTGCCCCGCGCCGTCGGCGTGGCCTTCGCCATCGAACGCGCCAAGCGCCTCGGCGTGGGCACTCGATGGGCAGACGACTCGATCGTGGTCTGCTCGTTCGGCGATGCCAGCGCGAACCATTCGACGGCTCAAGGTGCCATCAACACTGCCTGCTACACAGCGCATGCCGGCCTGCCCCTGCCCCTGTTGTTCGTCTGCGAAGACAACGGGCTCGGCATCAGCGTGCCCACCCCGAGCGGGTGGATCGAGGCTACCTTCGCGAACCGGCCCGGCCTGCGCTACGCCTTTGCCGATGGCGCCGACCCCGACGCCGTGTACGCAACTGCCACCGAGTTGGCCGAGTGGGTGCGCGAACATCGCCGCCCTGCCGTGCTGCACCTGCGCACCGTGCGGTTTCTCGCCCATGCCGGCACCGATGTGGAAAGTGCCTATCGCAGCCCGGCGGCCATGCGCGCCGACCTCGCCCGCGACCCGGTGCTGGGTGCCGCAGCGCTGATGGTGCGCCTCGGCGTGGCCACACCGGCCGAGCTCGTTGATCGCTATCTCCACGAGCGCCAGGCAGTACGCACCCTGGCCGCATCGATGATCGGGCTGCCCACACTGGCGAGTGCCGCCGAGGTGATGGAACCGCTTGCCCCGCACCGGCCCGAATTGGTGCTCGCTGGTGTCGCTCGCGCTGGCGAACCCGATGCCCGCGCCGCCTTTTTCGGCGCCACCCTGCCTGAAGCCGAGGGGCCGCTCACGCTGGCCGAAACCATCAACCGCACTCTTGGCGATGTGTTGGTGGCCCGCCCCGAAGCGCTGGTGTTCGGCGAAGACGTGGGCGCGAAGGGTGGTGTGTACGGCGTCACTCGCGGGCTGCAGCGCAAGGCTGGTGCGGCGCGAGTGTTCGACAGCCTGCTCGACGAACAGTCGATCCTCGGTCTCGCGCTCGGTGCCGGTGTGTCGGGGCTCCTGCCCATCCCCGAAATCCAGTACCTCGCCTACTTGCACAACGCGGAAGATCAGTTGCGTGGCGAGGCGGCGAGCCTGGCGTTCTTCGCGCAGGGCGCGTATCGCAACCCGCTGGTGGTGCGCGTCGCCGGCCTTGCCTACCAACGAGGGTTCGGCGGCCACTTCCACAACGACAACGCCGTGGCGGTGTTGCGCGACATCCCCGGTGTGGTGGTGGCCAGCCCCGGTCATCCGCTCGATGCAGCAGCGATGTTGCGTACGTGCGTTGCCGCGGCCGACACCGATGGCACCGTCAGCGTGTTCCTCGAACCGATTGCGCTCTATCACACCCGCGATCTGCACGAACCCGACGATGCACTGTGGACGGCTCCGTATGCGCCCCCGGACGCTTGGGTCGCTGAGCACATCGCCATTGGTTCCGGCCGGGTGGCGCGCGAAGGCGACGACGTGGTCATCGTCACGTGGGCCAACGGCTTGTATCTGTCGTTGCGGGCGGCGCGTCGGCTCACCGATCTCGGCATCGACTGCCGGGTGTTCGACATGCGCTGGCTGGCGCCGCTGCCGCATGACGAGGTGTTCGCCCACGCATCGGCAGTTGGGCGGGTGTTGGTGGTCGACGAAACTCGCCACAGCGGTGGGGTGGGTGAAGCCGTGCTGGCGGGGCTGGTGGAACGCGGCTTCGACGGTGCGATGGCGCGTGTGGCTGCGCTCGACAGTTTCGTACCGTTGGGTGATGCCGCCACGCTGGTACTGGTGAGCGAGGATGACATCGTCGATGCCGCGGTGCACCTCGCCCGACGCTGAGTCGCTGCGTCGCTCCGCTGCTGTGCCACCGCCCCACACACGTTCGCCCGCCACCGCGTCGCCGGGCCGCTGAGTCCAACCTCACGAAACCCCCAGGTTCGTGAGCCAGCACCGCACATACGGTGTCGTGCCTCACGAACCCTCTGGCTCCGTGAGCGGAAACACCGCATGAGGTGTCCACGCTCACGGACCCACCGGGGGCGGGGGCGGGGCCGGGTG
>JBAXQV010000320.1:0-2379 GCA_037131575.1 Actinomycetota bacterium | reverse complement strand
GTGTCAGGTGGTGGCGACTTCGAGTTCGTCGGGGGTGAGCACTTCGCGTTCTTGGATCATCACGCCGATGATCACCAGTGCGGCACCGCACAGGTCGACCACGCTGGGGGTCTGGTCGAGGGCGATGAACCCCACCAACATGGCGGTCACCGGCAGGAGGGCCAGGAGTACGGCGAACCGCCGCACGGGTACCCGGCGCAGCACATGCTGGTCGATGCCGTAACCCACCACGTTCGACAGCACACCGACCGAGAGTGCGGCGAACAACCAGGCGGGGTGGCCGATGACGGCACCGATGCCTGGCGCGCCGAAGGGGATGAGCACGATGGTGCCGAACACCATGCCCAACGCCAGGCCGGCCGAGCCCCGGTCGAAGCTCGCCACATGGCGGCCGATGATGATGTAGGCCGCCCACATGGCTGAAGCCATGAACACGAACAGCAGGCCCAACGGTTCGGCGTCGATCTCCACGCCCGACAGCACCACCACACCGACCACGGCCAGTACGAGTGCGAACGTGTTGCGGCGCGTGCGGGTGAATGCTGCTGCCACGGCGATGGGCCCGATGAACTCGATGACCACGCCCTTGCCCAGGTCGATGCGGGCGATGGCGAAGTAGAAGGTGACGTTCATCAGCGCGGTGGCGGTGCCGAACAGCATCGCTGCATACACCTCGCGTCGGGTCCAGCCACGCTGGCGACGCCAGGTGAAGGCCATCAGCACCGTTGCCGCACCGATGACCCGCAACCAGGCCACGGTGCCTGGCGACACGTGGTCGAACAAGCCGACTGCGATGACGGCGCCGGTGTACTGCGAGATGCCCGAGAAGACGAACAGCGCCTCAGGCGAGAACCGGTCGAGCCAGTTCGACTCCGATGAACTCAATCGACAGCGCTCAGTCGAACAGGTCGGGGTCGGTACGGCAGATCTCTTGCCACAACGGCTGGAAGCTCAGCCACCCGGCGATGGGCGACGATGTCTGCTCGCGGGTGTAGGTGGCATCGTCGTGAGGAATGAGCTGGGGCGTGCCGGCGGCCATGGCCAACAGTTGCGCCTGGCACGAGCGGTCCATCGACATGAACCAGAAGGCGGCTTCGTCGACGGTCTGGCCCACGGTGAACAAGCCATGGTTCTGGTGGATGGCGGCCTTGCCCTTGGGGAACTGCGACACCAATTCGCGGCCGTCTTCCACGCCGAACTGCACACGGCCACGCTGGGCGGTGATGACCACGTGGTCGTCGTAGAAGATGCAGGAATCCTGGGTGATGGGGTCGAGCTTCACGCCGAGGGAGCTGAAGGCCTTGCCGTGCACGCTGTGGCTGTGTGCGGCGGCGATGACATCGGGCCGGGCCTCGTGCACGGCCGAGTGGATGACGAACGCAGCGCGGTTCACCGGACGGTTGCCGTAGACGACGTTGCCTTCGTGATCGACGAGGATGAGGTCGCTCACCCTGATGTGGCGGAAGCTGACAGCGAATGGGTTCACCCAGAACAACTCGGGGAACTCGGGGTCGCGCACCGTGATGTGGCCGGCCACACCTTCGCCGAAGCCGACGCGACCGAAGATGCGCAGCGCGCCGGCGAGCTTCTGCTTGCGGTGGAGGCGCTCTTCTTCAACCGTCGCGAACGGGGCGGGCAACTCGAGGCCGACCTGCTGGGGGGTCAGCTCGATGCCATCGATCATGCGGATTCCGGTCTCGGTGGTGGTCATGGGTTGAGCCTATTCGCGTCGAAGCGACCGCACGCACCGGACGGGCTACAGCGCCATCAACCCGGCGTTGGTGGGCCGGAAACCACAGGCGTCGAAGTAGAACTCGCGAAGGTGGTCGTCGAAGTCGACATGGAGCCATTCGCACCCGGCCGCCCGGGCACCGCTGGAGGCAGTGGCGACGAGCTGGGTACCGATGCCTCGACGATGCTCGCTCGGTTCCACCATGACGTCCTGGAGCCACGCGTGCACGAGGCCGTCCCACACCACATTGACGAAGCCCACCAGGCGTTCGTCGGCCCGTGCCACCACCCAGCCGAGGCTGTGCTCGGCCGTGAGGCCGACCCAGTTCCACTCCGCTGCGGTGAACACTCGGGTGTCGAATGCAGCTGCGTGCAACGCGTTCATCTCATCGTTGTCGAAGGCGCCGCGCCACTCGTACCGAAGGTCCATCGCATCACGGTACCGCTCGCGGCAAGTGGGCTACAGCGAGATGAGGGCGGCGTTGGCGATCTGGTCGGGCAGCAGGTCGAAGTGCTCGTACAGCTCGACGATGGCCCCCGCTTGCCCGAAGGTGTCGACCCCCACGGGGTTCACTCGTTGCCCGAACACCGAACCGAGCCAGGCGAGTGAATGGCTCGCTGCGTCGTGCACGGTGACGATGGGGGCGC
>JBAXQV010000319.1:0-2384 GCA_037131575.1 Actinomycetota bacterium | reverse complement strand
TGCCCGACATCAACGATGTGGGCCTCATGGAAGACCGCGCCACCTGCCGCATCTCATCGCAGCACATCGCCAACTGGTTGCTGCACGGTGTGACCACCCGCGAGCAGGTGCTGGCCACGATGCAACGCATGGCTGCTGTGGTCGACCGACAGAACGCTGCCGACCCGTTGTACCGACCCATGGCGCCGAACTGCGACGGCCCCGCGTTTACTGCCGCGTGCGACCTTGTGTTCTCGGGTGTCGAGCAGCCGAGCGGCTACACCGAACCGATCCTTCACGCACGTCGCCTCGAACGAAAGACTCTCGACGAAGCATCATGAATCATCCGACGAGCGATCGCGCGCCCGGGTGAGAGTTGCGTGAGAAGTGACCTCCGGCGGATGACGAAGCTTCGGTGAATCTCTACGATGCTCGTCATGCGATTCCCCGGTGCTGCCGAGCGGTGGATGTGCGTGGGGTGTCTGGTGGTGCTCTCGCTGGTGGCGTGTGGGGCTCAGCAGGCGGCAACCGCTGAATCCACCACGTTCGCGGTGAGCAGTAGTGCCTTCGTCGATGGTGGCGCGCTGCCGGCACAGTTCACCTGCGACGGCTCGTCGATGTCGCCGCCCATCTCGTGGACCGGCGCCCCTGCGGGCACCAAGAGCTTCGTCGTCTTGATGGACCACCAACCCGGGCCCGGCACCTACAAGTGGTACTGGGTGCTCTACGACATCGACCCGACCATCACGTCCATCGCTGCGGGCGGTTCTGCCGGCACGGTGGGCACCAACGAACACGATGCCCAGGCATATGAGCCGCCGTGTTCGAAGGGGCCCGGCCCGAAGACCTACACCATCACCGTGTTCGCCCTGTCGACGAAGGGTGAGATGCCCGCCGATGCCGGCCCGGTTACACGCGATGTCGTGTTACAGGCTGTAACACGGTCGGTGTTGGCCAAAGCTTCCATCTCGTTCACCTACACAAGGAGCTGATCGTGGCTCAGTCGACGCGACACCTGCACTCCCGTACAAGCGAACACCCTCATGGTCACGCTGTGACACCCGGGGCGTTCGACCGACGCGAACTGTTCCGCGTGGGCGGTATCGGCCTCTGCGGCGCACTGCTCGCCGCCTGTACCTCCACGAGTTCATCGTCCACTTCCACCGCCGCGGCCACCACGGCTCAGGTGCCCGTCTCCACAGTCGGAGGTGGCACCGTGTCGGTGCCGGCAACCGTGGTCAGCGATGTGCTCGCCGGGTTCGACGCCTTCGCAGCCACGGTGCATGTGGCCCGCGAAGGCAACCTGTGGGTGGTCGAGAGCAACGGGATGCCCACACACTCGATGATGACCGGCATCACCAGCTGGCAGCAGCAATACCCTGTGCCCCAGCCCTACACCGGCGCCAACGCATTCCGCTTTCCGGCCACACCAAGGCTTGCGGCCACGCCGGTGTCGGCACGGCACGCGCTGTTCAACGGGGCCATCGCACTGGCCGTCGACGGTGTGCCCATCTTCAACGCACTCAACAACCGCGGCGACGACGCCTACCTGGCCGGCGAACTCGACAACTGGGGCGGCCACTCGGGCCGAGCCGACGACTACCACTACCACGCAGCCCCGCTGTACCTGCAGGAACTGGTGGGTCCGGGCAAACCCATTGCCTACGCACTCGACGGGTTCGCCATCTACGGCGACACCGAACCCGACGGCTCGCCGATGCTTGCTCTCGACGACCTGAATGGGCACACCGGCGGCGACGGGGTGTACCACTACCACGGCACCCGCACCTACCCCTACATCAATGGAGGTATGCGCGGTGAAGTGACGGTGACGAACGACCACATCGACCCGCAACCGGTCACGCATCCGTTCCGGCCCGACGGTACGCCGTTGCGGGGTGCGGTGATCAGCGGCTTCGACACCGGCGGCACGAACAACTACGAACTCACCTACACGCTCGCCGGCGGCACCTACAAGGTTGCCTGGGTCATCGCTGGCAACGCGGTCACCTTCACCTATACCGCGGCCGACGGCGCCACCCGTACCGAACAGTTCACGCGCCGCGACTGACCAACCATCATCGGTTCACCCCGGCGAGCCGCATAGCGTTGGACGGCCATGGTGAGCGACGACACGTTTCCCGAACTGACGGCCGAACAGCAACACCTCGCCCACGCCCGCGCCTGCCGCGACGCGATGATCGAGCACTACTCGCACGTCGACCCCGACGCCGCTGCCGACGAGTACACCAAGGCATACGTGGAGTTCACCGTGGCCGAAGCACTCGACGACCTGCGTACCCCCGGGGCCGGCGACTTCTTCGGCCGCATCACCGAAGAGGCACCGCGAGGCGCGCAGGCACCCACGTGGTACATCGGCCGACGCCACATCGAAGATGCCCGAC
>JBAXQV010000318.1:0-2406 GCA_037131575.1 Actinomycetota bacterium | reverse complement strand
CGATGGCGAGGTGAACGCCGATGGTGTTCGCGGGCCGTTCCCCAAGCTCGTCAAGCCGCTCATCGGCGCGGTGAACGGTGTGGCCATCACCGGCGGGTTCGAACTGGCGCTCAACTGCGACTTCCTGGTGGCATCCGACCGAGCCAAGTTCGGCGACACCCACACCCGGGTTGGCGTGATGCCCGGGTGGGGGCTCACCGTGCTGCTGTCGCAAGCCATCGGCGTACGCAGGGCGCGTGAGATGAGCTTCACCGGGAACTTCCTCGGCGCAGAGGAGGCGTTGCAGTGGGGGCTGGTGAACCATGTGGTGCCGCACGACGAACTGATGCCGTTCACCCGCTCACTCGCTGCCGACATCGTTGGCAACGACCAGCCCGGTGTGCGCCAGATCCGCGGCACCTACGCGGCCATCAACGCCGACCAAGCCGGTTGGGCCATCGAAGCGCGCGACGGCCTGGCCTGGAAAGAGGCCACCTTCAGCCCCGAGCGGGTGGCCGAGCGGCGAGCCGCCATCCAGGCCCGCGGCCGCCAGCAATAATCACCCGGCGTCGCGGGCGCGGCGAACCTCAGCGTCGACGGGCAACCAGCACGAACGCGCCGCCCAGCGCCACCGCCACGCACGCTGCCACCACGAGCAAGGTGTCGGTAGGGCCCGTCGCAGGAAGTTGCGCGGCGACGTGCGTGGGCGTGGACGCGGACGGTCGCGTGGGCGTTTGGGCCCCCGCGTCGACGAGCACGCATCGATCGGTGACCACGGCAACGCCCTGCACCACCACCGAAGGCGGCGCAGTCCAGGCAAGCGTGATGAGGCCACCGGGCAGCACGACGCCGGCGGCAATCGGCACGCCGCCCACCCGAACCTCGACGGGGTGGGCAATGCCACTGGTGTCGATGCCGTTCGCCGACGCACCGACGGCGCGGAGCGTCTCGCCCAACACAGGCGGAGCGATGAGTGTGCCCGTGGCGAACGACGTGGTGCTGCCGTCGAGCGTGGCCGACCCCGTCCAGGTGGTGGTG
Source organism: Actinomycetota bacterium (assembly GCA_037131575.1). Taxonomy (GTDB): domain Bacteria; phylum Actinomycetota; class Acidimicrobiia; order Acidimicrobiales; family Ilumatobacteraceae; genus VFMC01. The sequence continues at coordinate 1,389 of JBAXQV010000318.1, read as the reverse complement.
TCGCGCGTGCATTGTTCGGTAGCAGCGGCATGAACGACTCGAGGTGCTGCCATCGCAACACCGACGGCACACAGCATCGCCACGCCGCACCAGCGAATGAGGCGCACGGTCAGATCGCCGCCCCGCGAGCACGGAGGTCGCCCCGAACCACATCGGCAATGCTCAACGCCAAGATCTCGGCCCCGGTGGTGTTGAGGTGGAAACCGTCTTTGGCGCGCACATCTTTGCCCAACCCATCGCGTGGGTCGATGACGAACTCGGCGAAGTCGCCCTCGACACCCGAGAACAACTTCCACGAATCGACGAACAGCACCTTGGGGTGCTTGGCCACTTCGGCGCGCACAACGGCGTCCTGCACCTTCATCCGTGCGGTATCGGCCGAGTTCTGGGAACTGGGAATACCGACCCACACCAGCGTGCGGCCATCGGCGCTGAGCGTGTCCATGAGCGCACCAACACGCTTGCCGTATTCGGCACGCCATTCCACGTCGCCACCGGCTTTGCCGGTGGGTACGCCCTGCACCACGGTGCCATCGGGTTGGGTGAGCGCCTGAGCGTCGTTCCCACCGAAGGTGACCACCACGATGTCGGGGGCGGCCGCGGGCAGGGTTTGGGCCAGATGGGCAGGCCAGTCGAAGAAATCGGGACGGGCGAGGCCCGACGACACCTTGTAGTCGAGCGTGGGGGCCACCACACCAGTTTCGGTCATCAACTTGCTGAGGTACGGGGCGAACGCACCCGCATCGGAGTCGCCCACGATGAGCAGCTTCGCCGGATGCGCAGCCGAAGGAGGCGTGACCGCGGCAGGCGCAGTGCTCGACGGTGCAGCAGTTGCTGGAATGCTGCTCGCACTCGGCACGGTGGTCGCCGCAACCGCGACGCCGGTGGCAACAGGAGTAAGGGTGGTGCCGGTGGCCCCAGCTGCACTCGATGAGCCGAAGACGGCGCCGAACACCTTGATGACAGCGACGATGAACACGGCCGCCACCACTGCGGCACCGATGCGGCGGAGGGCATAGCGGCGCTGACTCACCCGTGGGCGGGCGTTGGGGCGCGGCTGAATCGGCCTCGCGACGATGACGGATTCGTCGGGCGAGGCTTCGTCGAGGGGTTCGACCGCATCGGTCGTGAAGGCAGAGGTATCGCTCGACATGGGCGGGTCCGATGGAATGCTACGGCCAGGTGAACTCGCGATTGCGTCACCGTGTACTGGGCTAGGATGAAAGGCGGAAACCATCCACCATCATTCACTCCAAGGGGGAGACACATGATCAAGAGCAAGCGCTCCATTGCGCTCGCACTGACCGCAGCGTTCGGCCTCGTGGCCGCAGGTTGCGGCAGCGACAGCAAGGCTGCAACCACCACCGAAGCCGCTGGTTCGGCCACCAC
>JBAXQV010000317.1:0-2407 GCA_037131575.1 Actinomycetota bacterium | reverse complement strand
ACACCCAGAACCCGATACGCGCCGGGGTGTGCAGCGGGGCGAGCAGGCGAATACCGCGCTCGTTGGTGCGGCCGGCGTCGAGCTTGGCGATGAGCGTGTCGAGATCGGTGAAGGCGGCGATGAACGCTACGGCCACCACCAGCCACACGATGAGCATCGGCTTCTCGAGCCCGCCGTTGTCGTCGCCGGCCTTGCGGCCATAGATGCGCATCACGCCATAACGCTGCATCAACGTGTGCTCGGCGTTCCACAACCCGGCCATCAACGCCACCAGCGTGAGACTCACATTGAGGCCCACCACCACCAGCGCAGCAGCCACGAACGGTGCATAGCGGTACAGCCGCTGGTGCGCCGCCACCTGCACGGGGTCGCCATACACCAAGCCGAGCGTGAGCGGCTGATGGGCGAACGACAACACGAACACCACCCCGATGATGGTGTGCAGCGCGGTGCGGTTCCCTTCAGCCAGATGCACGGCAACGGCAATGGGGAGCCAACACCAGCCGAGCAGCGTGTCGACCAGTGGCGAGTGCATCCACAGCTGCCTTGTCGAAGGCGCCGATGGTGCGGGAGAGGCCTGCGTGAGCACGACCCGAGCGTAGTGCGCCGGGGGCTTGGCTCAGTGAGCGAGGCCCGGGGCGCAGAGACCGTCGAGCTCTTGGATGAGAATGCGGTCGCGGTTGGCGTAGGTGACCGGGTTTGCCGGGTCGGCACGCAACTTGAACGTGCGGAACGTCATCTCCGTGGTGTCGACTGCGAGGATGCGGCCGATGAGGGCCTCACCCAGGCCGAGGATGACCTTGATGGTTTCGAGCGCCTGGATGCTGCCGATGATGCCGGGCAACACACCGAGCACACCTGCCTCGGCGCAGCTGGGGGCGAGTTCGGCGGGCGGCGGCTCGGGCACCATGTCGCGGTACGTGGGGCCTTCGAGCGGATGGAACACACTGACCATGCCCTCGAAGCGGAAGATCGAACCGTGCACCACCGGGATGCCCAACTTCACGCTGGCATCGTTGAGCAGGTAGCGGCTGGGGAAGTTGTCGGCACCGTCGACGATGACGTCGTACCCGGCGATGATGTCCATGATGTTCGACGCATCGAGGCGCGTGTCGTAGGTGACCACGTTGACATCGGGGTTCAGCAACGTCAGCGTCTTCTTCGCTGAGTCGACCTTGCGATCGCCCACCCGGTCGATGTTGTGCAGGATCTGGCGCTGCAGGTTCGAGGCATCCACTTCGTCCATGTCGACGATGCCGATGGTGCCGATACCTGCCGCAGCGAGGTACAGCGCTGCCGGCGAACCGAGGCCACCAGCGCCGAGCATGAGCACCTTCGCGCCGAGCAACTTGGCCTGGCCTTCCACACCCACTTCGGGCAGCAACAGGTGCCGCTGGTAGCGGTTGCGCTGCTCGGCGGTGAGCACCACCGGGGTCTTCCACGGCCGGCCTTCATCTTTCCAGCGCCCGAACCCGCCAGCCATCGACAGCACGTCGGTGTACCCGAGTTCGCCCAGCGTCTTCGCCGCGAAGGCACTGCGCACACCACCGGCGCAGTACACCACCACCTGCGCATCCTTGTTGAGCAGGCGGCCTTCCACCTGCGCCTCGAGATGACCTCGGGGAATGTGCACGGCACCGTTGAGCGCGCCCTGGTCGTATTCATCGGGCTCGCGCACATCGAGCACCACGGCGCCGGCGGCGATGCGCTCGGCGGCAGCCGCGGTGTCGACTTCGGTGATCTGAGCTTTGGCAGCAGAGAGAAGATCGCGGAAAGAAGCCATGACAGAAAGCCTACCGAGTGAGTCGGGATTACCTCACGGGCGGGCCACCAGCAACGGCAAGGTGCTGGAGATCGAGTCGTGCAGCACCACATCGGCGTAGTGGTCCATGCGCGTGGGTTCACCGTTGATGATGATGACCGTGGCACCTGCGGCACGGGCCCGAGGCACCACGTTCGCAGCAGGGAACACCGACAGCGACGAACCCACCGCAATGAGCAGATCGCACTGTTCGGCGGCAGCCAATGCCGCCGCGATCACCTCGGGCACCAGCGCTTGGCCGAACGAGATGGTGTCGCTCTTCAAGATGCCCTCGGCAGGCCCAAGGATGAACCCAGCCGCCTCGCACACCAGACAGTGCGGGTCGTCGTCGCCGGCCTTCACGCGCTCGAGCGTGGCCGCCATGGGGCGACGGTCCCCACACGTCCAGCACCGACTCCACCACATGGTGCCGTGCACCTCGATCACCTTCGCCGGGTCGTGCCCGGCGCGCTGGTGCAGTTCGTCGATGTTCTGCGTGACCAGGGCGACGAGGCGCTCCTGCCGTTCGAGTTCGACCAGGGCCAGATGCCCCGCGTTGGGTTCGGCCTGCCAGGCCGGGTTGCGCACGCGGTTCTGCCATGCGGC
>JBAXQV010000316.1:0-2413 GCA_037131575.1 Actinomycetota bacterium | reverse complement strand
GAAGAAGTCATGCAGCAATCATCGCAAGGGGGTGTGACAGGGTTTCCCCGGCGTCCGCAACCATCCCGGACAAGCAACGATGCTCGCTGGCCGCGCACGGGGGTGTACCAGGGTCTCCCCCAACGAAAACACAGTCGCGCGACACACGATTTGCAAAGCATGTTTCATACGTCTACTGTTTCGTCTCGTATGAACAGCCTCACCGATCCCGCCATCCTCTTCTTCTTCCTCGGGGTGTTCATCGGGTTCGTGCGATCGAACCTGCAGATTCCCGAGCAGGTGGCGAAGTTCCTGTCGCTCTACCTGCTGATGGCGCTGGGCTTCAAGGGCGGGCAGGCGCTGGGCGATGCCGGCCTGAGCGGCGATGCGGTGAAGGTGATCGGCTCAGCGATCTTGCTGGCGGTGCTCACGCCGCTGCTCGGGTTCGTGGTGCTGCGCAAGAAGGTGAATGCGTTCGATGCGGCGGCCATCGCAGCCACCTACGGTTCGGTGAGTGCGGTCACCTTCGCCACGGCCTCGAACTTCGTGGCCGGCAAGGGTGACGAGGCCGGCGGCTACCTCACCGTGGCGCTGGTGGTGATGGAGTCGCCGGCGATCGTGATGGCCGTGCTGCTGGCCACCTGGGTGCGCACACGGCAGCAGTCGCAGTTGGCGAGCGAGCCGGCACTGCAGCCATTGAGCGCGGTGATCGCCGCACGTGATGTGCGCACCATCGTGCCCGAGGCCGACCATGCGTCGGGGCAGCTGCCGGCCGACGAGGGCGGCCACGGTGCCGGCGAACCGCTCTCGGTGAAGGAGGTGCTGCGCGAGGCATTCACCGATGGTGCGCATCTGTTGCTCATCGGGTCGATGGCCATCGGCATCATCAGCGGGCACGAGGGCGGCAAGGTGATGAAGCCGTTCGTGGGCGACCTGTTCAAGGGGCTGCTCGCCTTCTTCCTCCTCGAGATGGGGTTGCTGGTGGCTCGCCAGTTGCGTGAGGTGCGCGATGTGGGGCCGTTCCTGGCGGCGTTCGGTGTGGTGACCCCGTTCGTGAATGCCGGCCTGGCCATGCTGCTGGGCTCGCTGTTCAACCTCTCGGTGGGCGACCTCACGCTGCTGGCCGTGCTGGCTGCCAGCGGGAGTTACATCGTGGTGCCGGCGGTGGTGCGCTACGCCATTCCCGAGGCGAGGCCGAGCCGGTACTTCACCTTGGCGTTGGGCATCACGTTTCCGCTGAACGTGACCCTGGGCATTCCGGTGTATTACGCCGTGGCCAAAGCCATCGCCGGCTGAACGAACGGCCGCGCCAGACGAGCGGCCGCGCCAGACAAGCCAGCCGCACCGAACAAACCGGGCGCGCGACACTGGGCCGATGACGTTCGAGATGGTTCCCATCGGCACGGTGCACAATGCCCGCACGGAGGCGACCGACGACGACTGGGACAGGGTCGACAGTGTGATCGAACTCGACCTCGCCCTGCTGGGTGCCGACGCCACGGCCGGGCTGCGGGCGTTCTCGCATGTGGAAGTGGTGTTCGTGTTCGACCGGGTTGACCCTGCGGGTGTGGTGCGTGGCACTCGGCGGCCGCGTGGCAACCCCGACTGGCCGGAGGTGGGCATTCTCGCTCAGCGAGCGAAGAACCGGCCGAACCGCATCGGCACCACGGTGTGTGAGTTGATGGCGGTGCGGCCGGGTGGTGTGGTGGAGGTGCGTGGGCTCGATGCCATCGATGGCACACCGGTGCTCGACATCAAGCCGTATCTCGCCGAGTTCGGCCCGCGGGGCGATGTGTTGCAGCCGGCGTGGAGCAGCGAGTTGATGGCCGGCTATTGGCGGCTGGGGCCCGACGAGCATGTGCGGGTGGACCCCGAGGGTTGGCTGGCCGAGGTGCGTCGGTCGCCGAGCAACCATGGGCGGCTCGACATGATCGTGCGTCGCCCGGCTGTGGGTGAGCGTGAGGTGTTGACGGCCGGTGTGCTGAGCACCGAGGTGGGGTTGGTGGGCGACAACTGGCTGGCTCGTGGGAGTCGCAGTAGTGCCGATGGGCGGGCCGAACTCGATGCGCAGTTGAACATCATGAACTCGCGTTGTGCTCGCCTGGTGGCGGGCGGTGAGGAACGGATGCCGTTGGCGGGTGACCAGTTGTTCGTGGACCTCGACCTGTCGCCCGAGAACCTGCCCGCCGGCACCCGGTTGCGTATCGGTGATGCCGTGGTGGAGGTGACGGCGAAACCGCATACCGGGTGTGCGAAGTTCACGCGACGGTTCGGCCTCGATGCGCACCGCTGGGTGAACGGCAAGGTGGGCTCAGCAGCCCGACTACGAGGCATCTGCGCCACGGTGGTGGTGGCGGGGGCGATCGCCACGGGCGACGTGGTGACCAAGGTGATGGCCGACGGCGAATGAGGTGCTGGGCCGCAACGACCCAAC
>JBAXQV010000315.1:0-2425 GCA_037131575.1 Actinomycetota bacterium | reverse complement strand
CGACCGCACTCACGCCGCCACACTATGACGTCGGCTCCGCCACCCGTCGGCTGACCGGGTCATTTCGTCCTCGGTTTCGCCGCACCGAGCGCAGTAACCTCGGGACTCTGTGATCGACATTCGCCTGCTCCGTACCCAGTCCGAGCTCGTCCATGCCGCCATGGCTCGCCGTGGCTCGCCAGATCTGCTCGACCAACTCGCCCGGGCCGCTGCGCTCGATGAGCGGGCCCGCGAGATCGTCGCCCAGCGCGATGCCATTCGCGCCGAGGTCAACGACATCTCCAAGCAGGTCGGACTGCTGCGCCGCGATGGTCGTGGCGACGAAGCCGAGCAACTGCAGGCCCACAGCCGGGCGCTCGGCGAACGTGAACGGGTGCTCGCCGATGAGTTCGACGGTGTGCAAGCCGATCTGCGCGATGTGCTGTTGCGTATTCCCAACCTGCCGCATCCGGAGGCCCCCGATGGCGCCGATGATCGTGACAACCCGGTCATCGTCGGCCCGATGAACATGCCCGAGGTGTTCGCCGACCATCAGCGAGTGGCGCACTGGGAAACAGCGGCTGCGCTCGGCATCCTTGACTCGGAGCGTGCGACCAAGATCAGCGGGGCAATGTTCACGATGCAGCGCGGCCTCGGGGCGACGTTGGCCCGTGCGCTGTGCCAGTACGCGCTCGATATGAACGCCGACGCGTTCGAAGAGATTCGTCCCCCGTCGCTGGTGACCACCGCGACCCTCACCGCCACCGGTCAGCTGCCCAAGTTCGCCGATGACGCCTATGCCATCGAGCGCGATGACCTGTGGTGCATCCCGACCGCCGAGGTACCGCTCACGTCGATGTACGCCGGCGAAGTGGTCGACGAGTCGATGCTGCCGATCAGGTTGATGGCGCACACCTCGTGCTACCGCCGCGAAGCCGGGTCGGCCGGGCGCGACACCCGCGGCATGTTGCGGGCTCACGAGTTCGACAAGGTCGAGATCCTCTCGGTGGCCACACCCGAGCAGGCGCCGTCGATGCTGCAAGAGATCGTCGATCGGGCCGAGCGCCTGATCTCCGGTCTTGGCCTGCCGTACCGGATCATCGAGATCTGCACCGGCGATATGGGCCAGAGCCACCACCGCAGCTTCGATATCGAGGTCTACGCCCCCGGTTGCGACAATTGGCTCGAGGTCAGCTCGATCAGTTGGTTCAGCGATTATCAGGCCCGCCGTGCAGATATCCGCTACCGCAAGGTCGGCGAGAAGGGCACGCTCATCGCCAACACGCTCAACGGGTCGGCGCTGGCCGTACCGCGGGTGTGGGCTGCGATCCTCGAGAACTTCCGCCAAGCCGATGGCAGCGTGGCCATTCCCGAAGTGCTGTGGCCCTACATGCGCGGCGCCACCGTCATCACCGCGTCATGAACGACTCGGCTCGCGAGCTCGCCGAACGCCGCAAGGAGTACGAGACGGCGGGCCTCGATGTCGCCGAGATGCTCGGCGATCCGGTCGAGCAGTGGCGGCAGTGGTACGACCAGGCCTCGGAAGCCGGGTGCGTCGAACCGAATGCGATGGCTCTGGCCACCGTCGACCCGGCAGGGATGCCGCAGATCCGGTACGTGCTGGTACGTGGCGTCGATGACCGTGGATTCCAGTTCTTCACCAACTACACCTCGGCCAAGAGCGGCGAGATGCACCACCACCAGCAGATCGGTGCGTTGTTCACCTGGTTGCAGCTGCACCGGCAGGTTCGCGTCACCGGTGTGGTCGAGCGGTTGCCCGATGCCGAGAGCGATGCGTACTTCGCGTCGCGGCCGCGCTCGTCGCAGATCGGCGCATGGGCATCGCCTCAGTCGCAGGTGCTGCCTGACCGGGCTGCGCTCGACGCCCGAGTGGCAGATGTCGAGGCCCGCTTCGCCGGTGACGAGACGATCCCGCGCCCACCGCATTGGGGTGGATGGATTCTGCGGCCGACATCGTTCGAGTTCTGGCAGGGCCGTCCGAGTCGTCTGCACGATCGCCTGCGGTATCAGCGCAGCAGCGCACCCGCCGGTGGGGTCGCGGGCACTGCGACCCCCTGGCAGATCGACCGTCTCGCCCCCTGATTCGACCGGCTCCGGTGTGGGCCGTTCACCCAACGCTGGTCACCCAACGCTGGTCACCCAACGCTGGTCAGCCGAGCGGCCAGGTCGCGATCGTCTCGTAGCGGGCACCGTTTGGCTCCAGCCAGCTCTGCACCAGCGCAATCTCGTCGGCCACGAACTCGGTGCTCAGCAGGGCCCCGAGCACTCGGGGCATCGGCGCATTCGGCTTCACGCGGGCCACGGTGAGGTGTCCGGCGAAACGTTTGCGCGGCGGGTCGCCGAGGTTGCGAGTGCGCTCGGCCACGGCCTCGGCGATCGCGTCGAGCCCGCTGGCGGGCAGCACCAGTGCCCGTTCACTCAGCGC
>JBAXQV010000314.1:0-2430 GCA_037131575.1 Actinomycetota bacterium | reverse complement strand
GCGTCACCATCGGCGAGGCGATCACCGAGCCCGAACCAATCGATGTGTGGCTCAGTGCGCGCTGGCGTTTGTATTCGCTGGGGTTGCGCGGTCGGTTGCGGTATGCGCCGGTCGATCATGAGCCGTGGACCTTGTATCGGGCAGAGGTGACGCATCTCGACGATTCACTCGTCACCGCAGCAGGTCTGCCTGCGCCCGTGGGTGAACCTCGAGCATTGTTCTCACCAGGGGTGCACGTGAGAGTGGGCGTTCCGCACCGAATCCGGTGAGTGGTGGCCTGCTACGGTCGGGCCAGCATTGTTCACAACACAGGGGAAGTGATGATGAAGCGGTCGACGCTTGTCATGCTGGGGCTCACAGGTATTTGTGGTGTCGTCGTGTCTGCGACGGCGGGTTCGGTCGTTGCGAATCCGTCGGGTGGGGCATTGCCCCCTCCGCTCACGTTGGTGGTGTCTGGTGCCGACGCCGGTGTGCCCGATGACGCTGTTGGCCTAGCCTTGAACGTGACGGTCACCAACCCCGTGGCTGCCGGGTTCTTGACGGTGTATCCGTGTGATCAGCCCAAACCGGCGACCTCGAACCTCAACTATGTGAAGGATCAGACCGTTCCGAACATGGTCATCACGGCGGTTGATGGGAATGGTTACGCGTGTATCGACACGCTCGCTGTTGCCGATGTGGTGGTCGATGTGGCGGGTTATGTGCCGGCAGATTCGGGCCTCACGATGTTGGCCTCTCCGCAGCGGTTCCTCGATACGCGTGATGGACTCGGCGCACCGAAATCGCGTGTGAAGGGTGGGACTGAATTGAGGGTTCCTGTCGCCGGCGGTCATGGTGTTCCTGCCAATGCGGGGGCAGTGGTCTTCAATGCCACGGTCGTGAACGCAGTCGGGGGCGGGTTCTTGGCTGTGTACCCGTGTGGTCAGCCCACGCCGGCCACATCGACGGTCAACTTCGCGGCGGGTGGCGTAGTGCCCAACCTGGTGACGTCAGCACTCGGGCCTGGCGGCGATGTGTGTTTCTTCGCCAACGTCGATGTCGACATCGTCGGCGACGTAGCGGGGTACTTCGCAGGCGCGACCGCCGGGGTGATGCTGTTGTCGAAACCGGAACGAATCGTCGACTCGCGTGACGGTACTGGCGGGCCGCAGGCCAAGGTGACGCTCACACCACGGGTGGTGCAGGTGTCAGGCGTGGCCAGTGTGCCACAAGGGGCCAGTGCGGCGTTGGTGAACCTCACTGCGACGAACGGTGTGGCGGCCGGGTGGTTGGCTGCGTATCCATGCGATACGGCGCCGCCGGAGGTGTCGAACCTGAATTTCAGCAAGAACCAGAATGTGTCGAACGCCGCCGTGGTGAAACTGGCCGCCGATGGCACGTTCTGTGTGCGAGCCAACCAGTCGGTCGACGTCGTGGTCGATGTCACCGGCTACACCACTGGAAATCAATGGATCGTGTCACTACCACCACAGCGTGTCTACGACACCCGCGACTACGCGGTGGCGACATGCAATCTAGCCGTCGGCGAGCCGGTCGGTGGGGGATTCAGGATCCTGAATCTCGCAAGCGGAGTCAATGAGGCATTTATCGCGGGTTTACCAGGTAACACCCATCAATTCTGGATTAGCCCTGACTGCTCGAAGATCGGCGTCATCTCGAGACCATACCCCGATGGGAACCATGATCGCTTCGCACTCTATGACCGCGCCGGCGCGTTGCTGGGAAGCTTCGAAAGCACCGAGGATTTGTACGTCTCGGACCCCTGGATTGTGGCGTCTAGCCGGTCCGGCGAGATCTACGACGTCATATCGGGCGACACGCTCTTCAAGCTTCCACCAGAGCTGCTGGATCTGAAGCTCCGAGAGGTGTCGCGTGACGGCAGCACCTTCATATTCAGAGCGCCCGTCCTCAATGGGACGCCCGGTGCCTGGCGTGCCTTCACTGCGGACGGTGTCGAACTGCAGATGAATCTCCCTCCCGAGGCCAATCCGGGTCTTCTGCCGGTGTTGTCACCGTCGGGTTCATACGTGGCGTACCTGACCGAGATTCCGTGCCCCACTACCTGCGGATGGAACCGCACGAGCCAGAGCACGTGGGTCGTCGCCACCCTCGACGGCACGGTGATCAGCCGCTTCCCTGTTTCGTCGTCGACATTTCAGGTCACCATGCCAAGCTGGGTGAGCGACGGTCTGCTTACGCTCGTGCGGGCGCAGGCGTATCGAGTTGACAAGGTCACTTCGGTCGTTAAGTGGGAGGTGATCAGATGGGAGCTCTTCAATCCTCCCACCGTCTGGATAACTCAGGAACCCACAACACCAAATTACTCTTGGGAGATTTGGGCCGGGCGATGAGGCGCTCGGCAGATTCAGCGCACTACTTGGTCGCGCATGCGCTTGCTGATGAGGTCGCGGCGAGCCTGGAGCTCGCGGT
>JBAXQV010000313.1:0-2453 GCA_037131575.1 Actinomycetota bacterium | reverse complement strand
GCGATGGTGAGCACAGCACCCGGCCCGCACCGCTAGAGCGGTCTCGCCCAGCGACAACCGGAGTTGTCTTCGGTGCAACCTCGGTTGTCGCTTCGTGAACGTGCAGGACATCATGGACTCTGCCTACACCTCGTCGAACAAGATCGGCACTGCATTTGGTGTGGCGAGCGACCGTGTGGCGATCACCACCTCAGCCGACAACGTGCCGTGTCTCACCGTTCGTAGCGACTACCTCAGCAGTAGCCGCTCCTCCGCTTTCCTGGTGGGCGACGACGGCGCGCTGAAGGCCATCGATCATTGCTGAGACATCGCCGCTCCATTCGGCGGCTCTGCTCTACTTGGTGAACGTCGATCGTCGGATGGTTCCGGTGCCCGGGTCGAGCTCGCAGTCGTACGAGTAGGTCCAGGTCCGTAGTGCCCCATCGACCCACTCGACACCCAGCCAGCACTTCGCAGTTGTCTCCTCCGGTAACAGTGCGCTTCGCCACACGATCTCATCCGCGTCGGTCACCCTCAACACATTCGGGAATGGGTGCCACGCGAGAACGAGCGCCGGGCGTCGTTCGGGGTCGAGCAAGACGATGGAGTCAGCCGAACCCTCAACAGCAAACTCAGCAATGACGAACCCGCCGTCGATGACCCGCTCCACGCCGATCAGAATGCCCTATGCCGGTGCGAGTGTCCAGCACGAAGCGCTACATGGAGACTATGGAGTACTTCCTTTGGGCGGCCTGCTTGGAGACGCCCAACATCGCACCGATCTCAGGCCACGACCGATCAGAACGCCGAGCAGCACGAACGGCCTCGATCAATGCAGCATCGAGTTCCTTGCGACGTTCGGTGAGCTCGGCGATGGCGCGTAGCGACTCCGTGTCGGCGATCACCAGATCACCTTGTTCGGCCTTGTCGGCCCACACTTCGATCGCTTTGGCCCGCGCTGCTCGAGTCGTGCTCATTTCGTCCACCACCCTTTCAGGAACTTCGCCCTCGCCGATTTCGTCAACATGTGTTGACGATACGTCTGGGGTTGTGCCGAAGACTCCATTCGGGCTGAGCAAGCCACCACGCAGCCCAGATTCGCGGATCGGGAGCAGGTCACCGCCGAGCAGAACGGCAGTTCTGGCGCGTCAGCCGAGCGTTTGAACGCGCAGCGATCACCCAGCGTTGACTGCCTGCCCGTAGCGCTGCCTTGCGGCCTCTCCCGACGTGCCGACCATCGCTCCGATCGCTGCCCACGTGTGTCCGTCGTGCCGTGCTCGGATGACGGCATCGCCGAGCTCGCGCTCGGCAGCAGCGCGGGCGAGAAACGCCTCCCGAACGGCCTGCAGAGCCGTCGCATCGCGCACGTCAGAGGGTTCAGCTCGTTCGAACCGAGCTGCCAACTCATCGGCATGGTCGAGGATCTCTTGGGCGGTGCGGGGCATCTCGATCACCTCAGGTACTTCGGTCGTGCTGTCATGGCGTGGACGATGATCGGGCCATCAGCGCTGTCAACCACTCCGATCTCGAGCAGGTTGCCGGCGACGTCGGCCCCGACGAACATCACGAATCCCTCATCGAGGTCCTAGACGAACATCGGGTGATTGAACGCGTGCAGCATGTCGTCGTCGTGGATGCTGTGCTTTCGCGCACTGGTTGCGATCAGCGGCGCAGCCACGCTCACAAGGTAGCTTGCACCCGCTCACTTCGCAAGTTAGCTTGCATCGCCTGTGATGGCGCCTATCGGCAGATACGGGCTACGCCAAGGCGTCCGGTGGCCAGATCGAGTCCAACCTCGTCCCATCGCGCTGTTCTCCCGTCGCAGCGTCGAGCGCGATCGTCGGACTTCCACCAAGGTTGTCGAGCGAGCACTGGATGATCCCACCAGAGGTGCTCACCACGCGGAGGTCATCGACAGCCAGCCGCTTTGATCGCCATGCCACACCGTCGCCGCCGATGGCGACGATGTCGATGAACCGAACAAGCAGCAGCAGTGCGGGTTCCACAACCACTTCAACCTGGCCCACCTGATCGTGCACCACGTCGGCACCCCGATGAGCGTTGTCGACCCCAACCAGGTACGCCAGGCCATCAGCGACGACGCAAAGCAGACGAGGACTCGGCGTGGCGAACACGCCCGAGATCCCACCCAAGCCACCGGCAGCGAACTGCCCGACCCAGCGTTCGCCGTCGTGTGGGGTCACCTCGACGATCGTCGGCGCGCCCCAACGTGCGTCGAACGGCTCTTGCAGTCGTCCATCTCGACCGAAGCAGAAGACCGGACACCCCCAGTCACCGTTGCCGGGAAACTCCGGGCCGACGACTACCTGGAACGCGGGTGAGAAGTGGAACATCTCCAACTGATCCGCGTCGTCCGCCACGCGGCGCATAGTGCCCGATATGGAGCTCTTTCGCAAGTGGTCGAGCGCAGTGGTTGTCGAGCGGCTCGGCCGCTGCTGAACATAGAATCGAGA
>JBAXQV010000312.1:0-2454 GCA_037131575.1 Actinomycetota bacterium | reverse complement strand
CTGGCAGCAGCTTCGGCGTGCTCGGCAGCCTGATACGCAGCGGCGCAGCGAGCCGTGGTGGCCCGAGCCGTTGACGCGGCGTCGAATCGCTCGAGCAGCGCTTCGGCCTCGGCCTTGAGTTGGGCGAGCGCCACCGAGGCCTCGGACGGGCTCGCAGGCAGGGTGACGCCCAGGGCCTCAGCAGCAGTCACCACCGCCGCCCGTGCCTGGGTCGAGGCGGTGTCGGCCTGCTGCAGCTCGGTAGCGCGCTGATGGGCCCGGTCGGCTGCCGCAACCACCGGTGCGGCGAGACGCGCTGCAGTTACTCGAGCCTCGATGGCGGCGATATCGGCTTGTCGGCCCTCGAGCAGCGCGAGTTGCGCCGTGAGCTCTCGATACCGCTCGAAACGCTCGAGTTCGCTCGTTGCGGATTCACACGCTGCACGGGCTTGCTGCGCGAACCCGGCGGCGGCATCGGCCGTTGCCTTCCGTTCTTGCTCGACGGCTTTCCAGCTGTCGACGACGGCCACCACCTCGTCGACCGTGGGCGTGGCGTCGACAGCAAAGGGCGATTCGACACCGAGATGCTCGCCGATTTCGCTGGCAGCCCTCTGTGCAATTCTGCGGTGATACTCGATCTGCACGTCGATGTCGCTGACGGCGCGGCCGAGGTCGTCGCGTCGGTCTTTGAGCCGGTACACGGCTTGGTCGTACAGTGCCGTACCGAAGAGTTTGCGCAGCAACTTCTGGCGATTGTCGGTGCCTTCGAGCAGGAACTCGGCGAACTTGCCCTGCGGCAGCAACATGACCTTCTGGAACTGCTCGGCATCGAGGCCTACCAATTCGATGGACTTCCTGGTGGTGTCGGTGGCCTTGGTTTCGAGGCCGACCCACCGGCCCTCGACCTGTTCGTACAGCGCTGCCGATGCCTTCTCGACGGCGGAACCCTTCCCTCGCTTCGCAGCTCGTTCTTGTTCGGGTGAACGCTCTACCCGATAGAGGCGACCATCGACGTCGAAGGTGAATGTGACCGATGTGGGTTCAGCAGTGGCGTGGTGCGAGCGCACATCGACCGGCCGATCGCCTGCCACCTTGCCGTACAGGGCGTAGGTCATGGCATCGAAGATGGTGGTCTTCCCAGCGCCGGTGGGGCCGGTGACGAGGAACAAGCCCAACCCGGCCAGCGCATCGAAGTCGACAGACTCGTGCCCGGGGTATGAACCGAACGCAGTGAATTCGAGCCGTACCGGGCGCATCAGCGAGCCCCCTCGGCGGGTTCGAGGACTCCGGCGAGCACAGTGTGTTCGGCCTCGGTGAGATCGACATCGTGCAGTGAGCGCCAATATTCGCCCGCCGCCTCGATGGGAGTGAGCTGGCGGCGTTCGAGCACCGAGGCACGATTGGCATCGTCGGCACGCTCGGCGGGCTGCCAGTTGACCTCGACCACCCACGGATACTGCGCTTGCAGGCGCTTCTTGGCGTCGATGACAGCCGTGTTGTCGACCAGATTGACGCGCACGAAGTGCTCGACGAGCGCCGCGTTGGGGTTGGCGAGCAGATCGTCGATGGTGCCCGTGATGGTGGCCACCCCGCGCCCCACCGGCACCGGTACCGCGGCGACCTCGACCGTGCCGTGCGCATCGACCTCGACGAGCACCACTTCTTTCGCAGTGGTTTCCGAGAACGAATACGCGAGTGGTGTGCCGCTGTAGCGCACGGTGGGCCCACCCACCGCCTGAGGTGTGTGCAGATGCCCGAGGGCCGTGTACGAGAACGGCTCGAACAACGATGCGCTCACCTCCCCCGTGCCGCCCACCACGAGCTGGCGTTCAGATTCGCTCTGCTCGGGCCCCACGCCCGAACCGGTGACGAAGGCGTGGGCGACGGCGATGGAGCGCGGCGAGCACAACTGGGCAGTGGCGCGTTGCACAGCGCGTTCGAGCACCTCATGATGGCTGGGGCGGCGACGCCGGGCATCGGTATCGCCCTCGTATTCATCGTGGAACGACGCCGGTTCGAGCAGAGGCTCCAGATACGGCAGCAGCACCACATCGACCGGCCCATCGGGCATGTGCAGCGTGAGCACCTCGCCTACCCGGCCATACCCGCCGCGCACGTACACCCCCGACAGATCGAGCAGACCGTCGTATGCGGCCACCCGCTCGGCACTGTCGTGGTTGCCGGCGATGACCACCACCACCACTCCAGCGGCCCGTAGGCGTTGCAGCACCGACCGGAACAATTCGATCGATGGCGTGGGTGGGATGGCACGGTCGTACACATCGCCCGCGATGACCACGAGATCGACCTGTTCGCGCACCGCCAGCCCCACGAACCACTCGGCGAAGGCCACCTGTGTGTCGTGCAGAGGCACTGGGCCGAAGCTGCGGCCGAGGTGCCAGTCGCTGGAGTGGAGAACACGCATAGTCGACAGCCTAGGGAAGGGGTGTCACACGGTTGGCGAGGTTGCGACCG
>JBAXQV010000311.1:0-2467 GCA_037131575.1 Actinomycetota bacterium | reverse complement strand
CACGCCGAAGTGCGCTGTGTTCTGCAAGAGGAAGCCGAGCCGACCCAGCAGCAAGGTTCGCAGCGTGGTGGAACCCAAACGGCTGAGCAACGCCGGCAGCACATAGGGGCCCGGGAGATATCGCGCGTGCAACGACACCGCTTCGATGGGGTGATCGCTCGAAGGGAGCGGCGGGCAGGTGTACGGCAACGCAGCATCGAGCACGTTGCATCCGTTCGGTGGCGGAACGGAACCGGGCAGCACGAACAAGCCGGCCTCGGCATTCACGCGACGCAGTTGGTCGCCGGTGAGCGCACCGAGCGGCCGGGCAGGGTCGACAGCGTCACCGAGCAACTGGCCGTGTGCGAGACCCACCATCCGCACATAGTGCGACGGTTCGTCGACTCCAGCGCCGGGCGGGGTGGTGAGCAACCAGCACAGCCCGATCAGGAAAAACCCAACCACTGCCACAGGGCCAGGCGCCCAAACACGTCGAAGCAGGCTGCGCGGCATCGGGCCCACGGTAGTCGGCCCACCCCACGAACGGTTACGACGCCGCTGATACCACCGGGGGCGAGACGGCAAGCCGGTGCATCACTTCATGGGGCGGCAGCAGCGAAGCGAGTTCGAGTGCCGCGTCAGCCTCACCACGAATGAGGTCCACGAAGTGATCGAGCTGCAATTGCAACGGTTCGCCCACATGACGAACCACCGGAATCTCGATGATGGTTTGCTGGCGATAGCCCGCGTCTTCATCGAACAAGCTCTCGTTCACATGCCGATAGATGGTGATCGACTGGCGAAGGAGATCGACATCGATTTCGCGCCCCAACTCGACGGCACGGAACATGCGCACCTTGCGTTGAGCCAGCCGCGAGGTTGAAATCGTGGCGATCTGGCCGCCACCAAAGCTCATCGTCGCCTCCACCACGTCTTCACGACCGGGGTGGCTGCGCGAGTCGAAAAACCCTCGGCTGCCCATCACACCACTCGGTGACTCACCGAAGAGACGAATGACCAGGTCGACATCGTGAATGAGGAGATCGGCCATCACACCGGTGTGCACCCGCTCCGCATATGGCGAATGACGTACGGCAGACACGTGGATGGGATCATGCACGATGTCGCCCAGTGTGCGTAGTGCGGGGTTGAAGCGCTCGACGAACCCACACATCAGCACCACGTTGGCTCGCGCCGCGGCCATGACCATCTCGGTCGCTTCGTCGAAGGTTTCCGCCAGCGGCTTCTCCACCAGCAGCGGCACGCCTGCCTCAATTGCGCTGAGGGCGAGGGGAACATGCGAGCTGGTCGGGGTAGCGATGACCACGGCATCGACCGAATCGAAGTCGGGGACTTCCCGCCACGGTGCGCCGAAGCGGGCGGCCACCGCTTCGGCGGCCGGGTTGGGGTCGGCCACCCACGCCAAATCAGTAGCGAGATTGGTAGCGATGACGCGTGCGTGCAGAGCACCCATCGAACCAGCGCCCACCAAACCGATACGGAGCGTCATTGCCCGGCCTCCACAATCGTGTGGACAGCAGAGATGATGCGGTCGAGGTCGCCCGACGACAAGTGCGCGTGCACCGGCAACGACAGGCACCGTGAAGCTACCGAGCGAGCAACGGGAACATCGGCAGCAATCACGCGAGGGTCCGATCGAAAGCAGTCATGGTCGAAGACTGTCCGGGGATAGTAAATACCGCACCCAATACCCAAGCCCGCCAACCCATCGGCGAGCTCATCGCGGTTCACCGGGCTATCGGCATCGACGAGGACCGTGAATTGGTGCCACACATGCTCGCGACCAGGCAGTTCGTGCGGCAGGGTGAGCCCGGGCACATCGGCCAACCCCCGTCGCAACGCCTCAGCGTTGGCTCTACGTGCCGCGAGTTGGGCGTCGTAGTGCGCCAGTTGCGGTACGCACAACGCAGCCTGCAAGTCGGTGAGTCGGTAGTTGTTCCCCGCCATCTCGTAGCGGTAGCGCTCCCTCATGCCCTGATTGCGCAACACACGCAACCGGTCGGCGATTGCGGCATCGTTCGTGGAGATCAACCCACCCTCGCCCGATGTGAGGTTCTTGGTGGCGTACAACGAAAAGCAACCGATGCCCCAGGTACCAGCCGCCTTACCCGCAATGCGCGCCCCATGTGCTTGGGCCGCATCCTCCACCATGTGCAACCCCCGAGCATCGGCCAGCGCCGCCAACGCCGGCATGTCGGCGCACTGGCCGTACAGGTGAACGGGCAGGAGCACTTTGGTGCGCTCGTTCACCAGAGCCGCTACAGCCGCCGGGTCGACATTGCAGTCGGATACAGAGATGTCGGCGAATCGCACCGTGGCGCCTGCTTGGACGATGGCATTGAGCGTGGCGACGAACGTGAACGGGCTGGTGATCACTTCGTCGCCAGGCTGCAGGTCGAGCACCGCCAGTGCGGCAATGAGCGCCGTGGTGCCATTGTTCACCGCCACCACATGGTCGGCACCGATT
>JBAXQV010000310.1:0-2499 GCA_037131575.1 Actinomycetota bacterium | reverse complement strand
GCACGGTGGCCGCATCGTTCACGAACCCACCGCACGGCTAGAACGGGGGTATGACCGAACTGCTGCCGCTCACCCCCGACGAACTGCTCACCACCACCCGAGCCGTGCGCAAGCGACTCGACCTCACCCGGCCCGTGGAGCGTTCGGTCATCGAGGAATGCATCGAGATCGCTGTGCAGGCTCCGTCGGGTTCGAACCGGCAGGGTTGGCATTGGGTGCTGGTGGAAGATCCGGTGAAGAAGAAGGCGTTGGCCGACCTCTACGGTGAGGTGTTCGACAAGTACATGATGGCTCCGGCCAGCGCGAACTATGAGCCTGGCGACACCCGGGCCGAGCGGCGCGATGCCGTGAGCGCCTCGGCCCGGTACCTGCGTGAGCACTACCACGAGGTGCCCACACTGCTCGTGGTGTACAACGAAGGCCGCACCGACAACCAGCCCGTGGCCAGCCAGCCCGGCTATTGGGGTTCGGTCATTCCAGCGGTGTGGAGCTTCATGCTGGCATTGCGCGCCCGCGGCCTCGGTTCGGCCTGGACAACCATGACCTGCCGTCGCGAGGTGGAGGTGGCCGAACTGTTGGGTGTGCCGCACGAGAAGTACATGCACGTGGGCATGTTCCCCATCGCGTACACCATCGGCACCGATTTCAAGCCGGCCCCGCGCCTCGACACGCCGTCGGTGATCCACTGGGACAAGTGGTAGGCAGTTCGCCTGCGTGCCCGCCCCTCCCCGCTCGCTCGCTATCGGGGCTCAGACGGCGTAGGGCAGGGTGTAGCTGTTCTCGAACTCGTCTTGGATGACGGTGGCGAGGCCGCTGGTGGTATCGATGACGAGTTCTTCGTCGAGGATGCGCGTGCGGAATGTCCAGCCGGTGGGCAGTTGTAGCCGCTCGCCGAGTGTGGGCAGGCCTGCTTCGGTGATGGTGGGGTCGACCCCGATGCACAGGGCCTGCATCACGTACGCAGTGCCCTCGGTATCGACCAGCTCGTAGACCGCTTTGCCGGCGTCGAAGAAGAACGTGGCGCCGCGGTCGACCAGCCGTGCCGTGTAGGGCTGGGCGGTGGGGTTGTTGTCGAGCTTCAGCAGAGCGATGCGACGCATCAGCAATCCGTTGAACTCGCGCAACACCGGCTCGACCGGGGCCACCTTGGTGCCCAGACCGTCGAGCACCCAGTGGCGGGGGCCATTGAGCTTCACGATTGCAGCGCCCATGTCGGCGGCGATGTCGGCGGCCACCAGCGTGTCCCACAGCTCGGCCGGGCAGTCGTTGAGCATCTGCGTGCCATAGACCTCGGCTTCGAAGGCGCCGTCGCGGAGGAACACGGCCAGCACTTCGCCGTAGCGCACACCGCGCATGTTGTCGATGAGTCGTTGTGAGTTCACAGTTGGCAGTGTAGATGCCAGAAGGTCGGGCACCGTCACGGCCGCGTTACCCGCGGGCACCACGAAGGCGAGGCGCTACACCGTCAGAGGTGGACGGTGGTGGGTCGACGGCGAGCGATCACCACGGCGAGCGACCCGATCACCACCAGCAACAAGCCGGCGCGAAGGAGGGGCAGGATCGAGTCGCCCGTGGCCGGCAACGATGGCGAACCTCCTGCGGCCGCCGATCCGCCCAGTTGGATGACGACCCGGGCCGACGAGTCTGTTTCCGGTGATGCGACTGCGGAGACGATCGACGACGCGTGACCGGTACCCGGGTCGAGCGCAGAGCAGTTCAACGAGCCGACCGGCACGGCATCGAATGCGAACGAGCCGTCGCCGCCAGATGCGGTGGAGAACTGCACATCGTCGGCCGTACCGAATTGCTGGTCGAGGCCGGGCCAGGCGCAGGTCACTTCTGCGAGCGGCACGGGGTTGCCTCCGGGGGTGACCACGACACCGACCGTCGAGCCCGACCCTGCGGCGGCGAAGTCGACCCGGGCCACCTGCAGCGGTGCCACATCCACGGGTGCCCGCAAGGACCCGGTCGATCCGGTCCACGACGGGTCGACCGCACTCCCCGTGGGCGCAGCGAGCTCTACCTCATATCGGCCCGCGCCGAGCACCTCGAACGAGTAGTGACCCTGCTGGTCGGTGAGTGCAGTGCGCACGACCGCCACGATCGCTGAAGGGCTCACCCGCACTCGGCCGCGTGTGACCACGTTCGCGCCGTCGGCCTTCACGGTCACGAGCATTCCTGGTAGGGCCGGTTCGCCGGCGTCGCGGCGGCCGTTGCGATTCGAGTCGAACCACGCCATGCCCGACAAGCCACCCGCTTCGCCGCTCGGGGGTGGCGCGGGTGCTGTGGTCGTAGTCGTGGCAGGCATGGTCGTGGTCGTGGCGGGCAGGGTCGTCGAGGTCGTCGTCGACGCAACCGTCGTCAGGGTCGTCGAGGGCGTCGTCGAGGTCGTCGTCGAGGTCGTCGTCGGGGCATGCGTTGTCGTCGGCGCAACCGTTGTCGTCGTGGTCGGCGCAACCGTTGTCGTCGTGGTCGGCGCAACCGTTGTCGTAGTAGTCG
>JBAXQV010000309.1:0-2510 GCA_037131575.1 Actinomycetota bacterium | reverse complement strand
AGAACCAGTACTTGCCTAGAACCAGTACTTGATCGCGTAGACGACGGTGAGGATGGCGCCGACGCTCACCACCACCACACGGAAACGTTCCCCGTCGATCCTGTCGGCGAGGCGGCCGCCCACGGTGCCACCGAGCATGGCGGCCACACCCATCACCGCCACTGCTTCCCAGCGCACATCGGCCGAGATCATGAACAGCACTGCGGCGGTGGCGTTGATGACCAGCGACAGCAACTGCTTGAGCGCATTGGCCTGGTTGAGCGACCCCTCGAGGGCGATGCCCAGCACCGCCAGCAGCATCACCCCGAGGCCGGCGCCGAAGAACCCGCCGTACACCGACACGGCACCCACGGCGAACGGCAACCAATCGGGTGCGCCCACCTGACCGTTGGCGCTGCGGCGTGAGGCGAGCGCCTTCTTCAACCGGGGCTGCACTGCGAGCAGCACGGTGGCCACGCCCAGCAGCACCGGCACGATGACGCTGAGCACCTTGTTCGACGTGGCCAACAGCAGCAGGCCACCCACCAGGCCACCGACGGCAGCCACCACCAGCAGGCGAATCATCGCTGCGTCGCGGTTCTTCAGCGACCCGCGCTGCGCGTAGGCGCCGGCCAGGTAGCCCGGCGAGAGGGCCACGGTGTTGGTGGCACTGGCCGCAACCGGCGGAATGCCCAAGGCCAGCAGCGCCGGGAAGGTGATGAGCGTGCCACCGCCCACCAACGCATTGGTGACACCGGCAGCGAATGCCGCCAACGCCGCCAGGATGAGATGACCCGCGCTCATGGCGGGCGACCGTACCCAGCCATCGGCCGCGGCGACGAATCTCAGTTCGTGATGGGTGTTCCGGCCGACGCCGCCGTGGCAATTGCGGCCAGGTATGTGCCCAGGGCGATCGCACCCGGCGTGGTGGGTTGCGTGCCATCGACGAACCACTCGGGGTGGGGAGCGCTGAAACCGATGGCGACCGACCCGGCCACAGCCAGGTGCGCTACCGCCACGCACACTCGCGATCGAACGCTCCCGGCCATCGGGCGGCCAGGCTAGCGACCGCAGTGAGAGTGAGTCTCAGCGCCGGCTCGGGGCGAGGGGCCGGGCGGCGGCAGGTGCCGCTTCAGGTTTCGCTTCAGGTGTCGCTCTCAGCGCTACTTCCTCGAGTCGGTGGCCGTTGGTGGCCCTCGCCTGCACGACGGACACTGCCTGGACCGGCGGAATGGCCCGAGCGGGTACGGCGCCGGCCTTCACGGGGCGATCCCAACTCTTCCAACGGTTGCGCATGGTGCGCGCCCCGAATGCCGACAGTTCCCACTCGGCTTTCGTGCACACGATGGTGTCGAGCGCAGTGGTGAGCAACAGCTTCGGGAACGACGTGAGCTTGTGGCGCAGCGACCGCTGTTTCCAGGCCCGATACCGCCGATACCGGATGGCCTTGGAGACCAGGCGGTCGCGGTCGCGCGACGCGGCCACGAACATGGCGGCGAACCAACCAGGCATCTGGGCGTTCCACTCGCCCACCAGGTCGCCGGCGTGTCGGTCGATCTCGTCGAGCGGCAGGGCTTCGAACGCGCTGTAGAGATACGTGAGTTTCACGAACTCGCAGGTCATCCACATCTCGTGGCGGATGATGCGGCGCGGCGACGTGTGCGCTTCGAAGATGTGGCGGGCACCGGGGGCGCGACGCACACGGGGCAGCACCTCGGCCGAGCGGAACCCGTCGGTGAGCACCATCGCCCTGATGTAGCCGTCCTCGGCACTCAGCCCGAGGGGCATGTGGATCTTGCGCAGCGTGGCGGCGCGGGCGGCGTACAACTGACCGCACACGCCGTGCTCGTCGAGCCGTGAATCGTTCACCTTCGACGACGTCCACTGCAGCATGCCCTTGGCCTGCAGTTCCACATCCTTCACCGGCAACGACGTCGAAATCTGCAGCACGGGGTCGCCCTCGAAGGCGCGGGTGAGCGCGGTGAGGGTGTCGGTGCCACCGAACACGATGTCGCAGTCGAGCATGACGATCAGTTCGGCATCACGTTCTGAGGCGACATGGACGAAGTGCTCCCAGGCCTGGCACTTGTTGGCGATGGCCAGGTCGTGCACCCGGTAGCTCCACCACGCGTCAGGCTGGGCGTTGCGTGCTTCGCCGAGCATCCGTTCGGCAATGGCCACCGACGCGTCGGTGCAACCGTTGGCGACGATGTGGATACTCACCATCACATCGGGGTCGCGAAGAAGTTGCTGCGACAACAACGAGTCGATGGTGATCGGCAGCGTTGCCGCGCCGTTGTACACCAACATCCCGATTGAAATCTTCATGCAACCGTCTCGTCTCGTTCAGGTCTCGACCGCCGATTCGTCAACCGACTCCGGGCAGGTAGCGAAAACTGTCCGTTCACCGTCCACCGATGCCAGGATTTCTCCGGTTGCCGTTCGCCACGGTGCGTGATGTCAGGCCGGTGGCTGCCGATTGCCCACTCGATTCCCGCACTATGGCCACTCGGTGCCTGCACGGTGGCCGC
>JBAXQV010000308.1:0-2534 GCA_037131575.1 Actinomycetota bacterium | reverse complement strand
CGATTCGCGTCGCATGCGACGCGAATCGTCGCAAGAACAGGTTGCGCACAGCGCCACTGGTCACACGCCGGGCCACTTCAGTGCTACACGCAACTTGGTCGCGGTTCATGAGCAACCGAGAGTCGCTACTGTCCCGTCATGAATCTGGCGACGTCTCAGCAGACAAGTCAGCACTCGCGTCGGACGCGTTGGCGCGGGGTGGCTGCAGGTGCGATCGGCGGAGCCGCAGCAGCGATCCTGCCTATGACTGTGTTCTTCCCACTCGGTCGGTTGTTCGACCCTTCGGTTGGCGACACGCCGAGAGGGAGCCTTGCTTCGGAGGTTGTTCTCGGCTTCATCGGTGGTGTCGTGATCAGCCCGGTCGGTGCAGGTGTTGGGGCTGTTGTGGGCCGTCGGCTTCGGCTTCGGTCGTTGAGCCCGAACGATCTTGTTGGGCTGATGCTGGTTACGGCCGCGATCGGCGTAGGCTTTTTCGTTGCGCTGAACGGGGGGTTGATCGACGAGAGTGGGTCGACCAACTCACTCCAGTTCGTTCTCGCATTGAGTGTTCTGGCTTGGCTTGTCGGCGCTGTCGGTTACTCGGTGGTGCGACTGTTGTTGCTGCATGCCGGCAGCGACGAACCAAACGTTGCAACGTGAGGCGTGATCCTGACCGCTTGAGGGTCGGTATCTGTGCGCCATGCATGCAGGGCTGGTGTGACTGCTCCGTAGCCGTACCTTGCGGCCATCAACCGTGAGGACAGAAGCCGGCTGTTGGCGTCGCGCCACAGTGCGTCCGGGTCGTTCATCGATAGCGCTCGGGTCTTCCGCTCAGAAATCGCTGAAACAAGGGTCCACCCGTCCCGTCGCCATATTCTCGGCTTTCGGGCAGTCGCCGACGCCTTGCACGATCACGTCGGGCAGGCCGACAAGCAATGCGCGCATGCGCGTAGGTGCAGATTCCACAGGGGCTCTAGGGTTCGACGACGTGAGACGCCGTCAAACTCCCCGAGCCCCTGTGCTGCGCCCGGGACCTACGTCCGAGCCCTCACCCCACCCTTAGATCTACAGAGCAGTCAATCCTTCAGCCATCAATCGTTCAGTGGGAGCATCTGCTACATGTGAGACATTGCTGCCTGAACCGTGCCTCGGAAGCAGCCGATCGAGTACGGGTACTCGTTGTTGAGCACGTAATGATAGATGTTCTGCATCTTGCCGTTGAACATGACTTCGCTCACCATGCCGTGGCATTCATCGAGCTGTGCATTCGTGATCGGCTTGCCGTCCGCACCACGAGGACCGTAGATACCGAAGCCATCCAGCGCATACCCGAGAAGCGGCGACTGCTCGCCCGCGGTGCCCTGGTCCATGCACTTCCATGAATACCCGTGGTAGTGGTACTCCGTGTTGTACGGGTGGCCGAAGCAGCGGTCGGTGGGCAAGGCCGCGTTGGGGTCGTACACGTTCAGTTGCGAGTCCGGCGCCATCTCGACATGCCACGCCCCGCCAGTGAGGGCAACGCCCGTCATGAGCCCGACAATGCAGTTCGGCGTCGCAGACAGCTCGGGGTTGAGCGGCAACGTGACATCGAGGTCGT
Source organism: Actinomycetota bacterium (assembly GCA_037131575.1). Classification (GTDB taxonomy): domain Bacteria; phylum Actinomycetota; class Acidimicrobiia; order Acidimicrobiales; family Ilumatobacteraceae; genus VFMC01. The sequence goes on along the minus strand of JBAXQV010000308.1, from coordinate 958 downwards.
ATGGCTTGACGGGAATCTCTGCAGCATTTTCGTAGCCCTCGGCCGGGAGGGCTGCGTAGTACGGGTACGAGGACGATGACTGTGGGATTGGGAACACACCAATCGGATGGTTCGGAATTCCATTCCCCTTCAGGTGACGCGTGGTCTCCGTCTCGGTGACGTCGAAGACGCTCTCTAACGTCACACTGCCGGGGACGGTGTCGATCTTTGAGATGACCACGTTGCCGTCCTGGACCCAAGGCGTCGCCGCCTGGGTGAGTTGTGTCGCAACATCCTGACCAAGGACGATCTTGTCGGTGGTCCCAGGGATGGGGACTTCGATGCAGGCAAAGACGGTGTTCTTTGCGGCCGCGCCAAGGGGTGTGCCGGTCGGTGCAGTCTTCAAGAAGGTCGGAGAGCCGTTGGTGTCCCAGCCCGAGTCAGTTGGTGTGGCCGTGGTCGTGGGGGCGTCAGTCGCTGAGGTTGCTGGCGCGCTGGCGGTGGTCGCTGACGTTGCTGACGTTGCTGGCGCGCTGGCGGTGGTCGCTGATTCCTCGCCACAGGCGGCGAGGCTCAGAGCCGCAAGCAGTCCAACTGCCATCGTCAGGGAGCCGAGGTGTGGCGTTGACCTGCCGCTTTGCAAGGTTCGTTTCTTAGTCATGGTCCTTTTCCTTGATGTCCGGGGGATGAATACGTCGCTGATGTCTCAGCCGGCTCGCTGGACGGTCGCGCGTCGGCGAATCGGAACCGCCACGACGAGTATACCGTCCGCAAGCACGAATATTAGCATGAAACTCAATATTGATGTTCATATCAATATTAGTGATAACGTCAGAAAAAGCGTTAGTGGTACTCTCGAAGCGTGGAGACCAATGTCACTGACCCGACGCTCACGCGGGGCCACAAGAAGAAGGCGCGCACACGTCGACTACTGCTCGACACCGCACTCGAGGTGCTAGCGGAACAAGGCGAAGACTTC
>JBAXQV010000307.1:0-2563 GCA_037131575.1 Actinomycetota bacterium | reverse complement strand
CCGAGCCGTTGAACATGCTCGGTCGGCGCTTCCAACTCGCGTAGCGCGTGCTGCAACAGATCGATCATCTCGCGCTCGGCCCGTTCACCGCAGCGGTTCTCCACTTCATCGGGGTCGACGTCGATGTCGTAGAGGTGATGTTGGCCACTGTGCCCGCGGTTCACCCAGAACGGCAGCGCGTCGCCCGCTGCGAACGGCTGCCGGATCACCGGCACCGAGCTTCCCGGCATGCGGTCGAGGTAGGCCCGTTCATTCGGCGGCGGCAGTTCGACGAAGCCCTTCACGTGCACCGGCATGGTGGACCAACGATTCGAGAACATGCTGAGCGGCAGGTTGTCGCCCTCGGGGGCGCGGGCGTACTTGCGGTGCCCGTCGGTGATCTGCACCCAGTTACCGAACACTCCCCCAACTGCCCAGTCGCGCACCGATGTGGCCGTGCCCTCCAACAGCGGCACCAGCGAACGGCCGTGGGTGCGATGCTGCGGCGATACGCCGAAGATGTCGGCGATGGTGGCATGCAGGTCGACCGCTGTGGTGAGCGCATCGCACGTGCCGCCTTCGGGTGCACCTGGCCAGTGGATGAACAGCGGCACGTGGCCGAGTGGCTCGAACTGCGGCACCATCGGCTTGCCCCACAGGTCGACCCGGCCGAGTGGCCCGGCAGCGCGCTCCTCCCCCAGGTAATGCCCGTGGTCGGTGCACACGATGACGGCCGTGTCGGCCCACTGATCGGTGCGGTCGAGTTCGTCGAGCAGACGGCCGAACCAGTGGTCGATCATCGACAACTTGGCTCCGTAGTTACTGCGGATGTGTCGTGCCTCACGTTCGTCGAGATGTCCACCGCTGCGTCCGCCGATCACATAGGGCGGCCAGATGAGCCGATCGCCCTCCCACGGTTCGTCGGCGTAGCGGTCGGTCCACTCGGGCGGCGTGTCGAATGGTTCGTGCGGGTCGAACTCGTCGACGAACAGCAACCACCGCTCGTCGTCACCCGCGTTCGAAGCGGCATCGGCCAACCATGCCGCAGCGGCACTCATCGTCTTCGGACCCGGGAAATCGTCCTCCCTGCGGAAGTGCGTTCGGGTGCGGTCGTAGGCCCGGTCGATGACGGGTGCCAGATCGCCGAGACGCCGCTGCCAGAACCACGCCGCTTCGCGCGCCGGTGGCGACGGAACACCGATCCACGATGGGTCGAGCCATGTCTTCCACGGGTCGCCCTCGTGGCCACGCACATAGTCCCATCCGCCGAAGTCGGTGTGGTAATTCTCGCCACCTGTCTCGAACAGATGGGGATGATCGGTGACCAGCATGGTGGTGACGCCGGCATCGCGCAGATCGGCCGTGATCGACCGTTCCCACGCTTCGATCGAGCCCCAGGGTCGCCACAGGAAGTCGAGCGCGCCACACAAGATGTCGTGGCGGGCGGGCATGCACGGCAACGACCCGGTGACATGGCGGGTGAAGCGGGTGGAACGTTGTGCGAAGCGGTCGAGGTTCGGTGTGGCGAACTCGGTGCCGCCATAGCTGCCGAGCATGTGCCGATTCAACGAGTCGAGCAGTACCACCACCACGTTGCGCGGCGTGCGAGGAGCATCGGGTGCGGTCACAGCGCCAAGCCTGTCATTTCAACGCAGCGTAGATGGCACTTGTGGCGGCCAGCACCAAGAGCACCAGCACCAAGACGCGAAACCGCGCGGGGTCGAGGAAGCGGCGCAGCGGCAGCGCGCAGAGCTGGCCGATGAACAACGCCGGCAGGGCGACAGCCACGCCGATGAGGCCGTCGCGGGTGACCTTGCCCGATGCCAGGAACAACGAGACGCCCACGATGTTCGAGAACGCGAAGACCATGTTGATGGTGGCGCGGAACTGGGCGGGCGGAAGGTGCCGCGCCTGCAGCGTGAACGCGAGGGGCGGGCCATTGGTGCTCAGCGAGGTGTTGAGCAAGCCGCTCACCACCCCGGCACCGTATTCGAACCCCGGCCCGGCACGGTCGAGGTCGATGCGTACTACGAGCAGCACAACGGCGATGAGCACAGCGATACCCAGCATCAGTTTCAGCACGTGCTCGTCGACCGTGATGAAGATCAACAACCCGAACGGCATACCGAGGTAGGCACCGATGATGAGCCGACGAGCGATGTCGCGTTCGACGATGGCGCGGCCCTTCCACGCCTGTCCACTCGATACGGCACAGCCGAGCAGCGTGCTGATGACCACCGCTTCCTGTGTAGGAACCACGAGGCTCATCAACGGCACCGACATCAGCGCGAACCCGAACCCCGAGAGCACCTGCGTGAATGCAGCCACGAACACCGCAATGACGATCATCACCAGTTCGGCAGTGGTCATGGTCTGTGCCTCACCGGCACGCCACAGGTGGGCATCGACTTGTGGCAGATCACGAGACACCATCCTCGCGCACCGCAGCCAACGGATCGCGTTTGGTGATGGCTCAGAACAGGCTCGGTTGCTCGCTTTCGTGCACCGGTAACGCCTCAGGCAACGGGGCGAGTGATGGCTCCAGTTCGCGCACGGCCTGGTGGACTGCGCGGGCGAGTTCGGG
>JBAXQV010000306.1:0-2615 GCA_037131575.1 Actinomycetota bacterium | reverse complement strand
GCACCAGGGTGGTGGCTTCGTTGCCGAGGCGGGGAACAGCGGACAGCAGCCCTGCGGTGTACGGGTGCTGCGGCCGATCGATGACCTCGTCGGTGCGTCCCGACTCGACCACTTCTCCCGCGTACATCACGGCCATTCGGTCGGCAACCGACGCCACTACGCCGAGGTTGTGGGTGATGAGCATGATGCTCATACCGCGTTCGTCGATCAGTTCGCGGAGCCGTTCGAGGATCTGGGCCTGGACGGTGACGTCGAGTGCCGTGGTGGGTTCGTCGGCGATGAGCACCTTGGGGTCGTTCACCAGCGCGAGCGCGATCATCACACGCTGCGCCACCCCGCCCGACAACTGGAACGGGTACTCACCGAAGCGTCGCTTCGGGTCTTCGATGCCCGCTGCAGCGAGCGCATCGAGCGAGGCAGCTTCGGCCGCCGCCTTCGACACCGACTGATGCGACCGGACAGCCGACGTGAGCAGGGTGCCCACGGTGAACATCGGGTCGAGCGCGCTCATCGGGTCCTGGAAGACCATGGCGATCTCGGCGCCCCGGATCTTCTGCATCTCGGGTTTCGACAGCTTGGTGAGGTCGTGGCCGCCGTACATGATCGAGCCATTCGTCACGAACAGCGGGGGACTGGCGTGCAGTGCTAGCACCGACAACGCGGTGAGCGACTTACCGCAGCCACTCTCGCCCACCACCGCGAGCACCTCGCGAGGTTGCAGCGACAGGCTGACGTTGCGGACGATGTCGTACGACACCTCATCGGTGCGCACACCGACCGACAGATCGACGATGTCGAGGAGAGGCGCAGGCGAATCGGTCATGGCTCGCTCACTTCCGCAGCTTCGGGTTGGCGAGGGTGTAGCCGATGCTGGCGAACAGATTGCCGAGCGTGACGGCGACCACGAGGACGAGCGAGAAGAACTGCACGACCGGGTAGTCGCGGCGCAGCACGGCATTCACGAGTGTCTGGCCGACACCAGGCCAACCGAAGATCGTCTCGACGACGAGGGCATAGCCCACGATCTGGCCGACGCGCAGACCGGCGAGGGAGATGATGGGCAGCAGCGAGTTCCGCAGCACGTGCTTGAACGCGATCCGTCGTTCAGAGAGGCCGGCGGCGCGCAGCGTTCGTACCCAGTCCTGCCCCAGGTTCTCGAGCATCGCCGACCGGGTCATCCGCACCGTCAGGGCCACGCCCTCGGCACTCAGCACCACGGCGGGGAGGATGAGGTGCTCGATGCCTCCCTGACCGGCCGACGGTAACCACTGCAGTTGAGTGGCGAACACGTAGATCAAGATGAGGGCGAGCCAGAAGTTGGGGATGGCCATGCCGGCCACCGAGAACGACGTGATGCCGGTGTCGATCCAGGTGTTGCGCTTCAGTGCAGCGAGCATGCCGAGCGGGATGCCGATGGCGAACACGAGGAACAGCGCAGTGGCACCGAGGATGGCGCTGTTCTTGATCTTGTCGCTCGCCAGGGTGGCGATGTCGGCGTTGTTGGTGAGCGAGTTGCCCAGGTCGCCGGTGACCAGGTTGCCCATGTAGGTGACGTACTGCGACAGGATCGGCTTGTCGAGGCCGATCTGCTGGCGGAACAGCTCGCGGTCTTCGGCCGTCGCCGACGCCGGGAGCCGGGAGGCGGTGACATCGCCACCCGACAGACGGATCGCGGCGAACACGGCGAGCGACGAGAGCAACAACAGCAAGAGGGTCGAAACGACGCGAACGGCGGTTTTCTTCACTTTGCGCTGGCCCTTTCCACTGCGGTGCGCAGTCTCGGGTCGAGCAGGTCGCGCAGACCGTCGCCGATGAGGCTGACGCTCAACACCATCAGGAAGATCAGTACCCCGGGAATCGTCGACTCCCAGTGGTTCAACTGCAGGTAGTTGCGTCCGTCGCTGACCATCTGGCCGAGGCTGGGCAGCGGCGGCTGGGCGCCGAGGCCTACGAACGACAGTGCCGCCTCGGCGATGATGGCCACCGCTACGTAGTACGACGACAGCACGAGTGCGACAGGCACCACGTTGGGCAACACATGGCGGAACAGGATGCGCATGGTGGAGTAGCCGCCCGCCCTGGCCGCCACCACGAAGTCGCGCTCGGCGATACCGAGCACCTCACCACGCACGACGCGGGCGATGGCGACGGTGTTCACCAGGCCGACGGCGATGATGACGGGCAGCAGTCCCGAACCGATGCTCGCTGCGGCCAACACGGCCACGAGGATGAGCGGGAAGCCCCAGATGAAGTCGATCACGAAGCTGATCACGTTGTCGGCCGCGCCGCGCAGGAAGCCGGCGAACAGGCCGATGATGGTGCCGAGCACCACGGCGAGTGCGGTGACTGCGATGGCGACCACCAGGCTGATGCGGATACCGAACGTGGCACGGGCGGCCAGGTTGCGGCCGAGGGCGTCGGTGCCGAAGAAGGCGCCTTCAGTGCCCACCGGCTTGTGCGACAGCAGCAGGTCTTGGGCGGCGTAGTCGCCGAACACGAGCGGCCCGAAGATACCGAGCAGCAAGACGACGACACCGATCGCGGTGCCGATCATCAGTTGCTTGTTCTTTCGCGCTCTGCGGAATCGACTCATCGATCACCTTGGTTTCTCGGCC
>JBAXQV010000305.1:0-2628 GCA_037131575.1 Actinomycetota bacterium | reverse complement strand
GCGGTGGCGTTGAGCGTGGTGCTGATGCGCGGGGAACCTCAGCCCACTGTGGCGAGCAGTGCCGACTTGATGCCAGGCCACTCGGCGGTAACGATCGAATAGGTAGCTGTATCGCGAGGCGTGCCAGCATTCACGGCATCGCCCTGTGCGAGCCGGTGACATCGCAACACCCCTTCGAACTGCGCGCCGAGGCGTTCGATTGCGGCGCGGCTGCGCTCGTTGCGCGCATCAGTGCAGATGGCCACTCGCTGCACCTGCCATTGCTCGAAGGCTTGCGTGAGCAACAGCAGTTTCGCCTCCGAGTTCACGGCGGTGCGCTGCGCATCGCTGGCCAACCAGGTGCCACCGATCTCCACTTCGCTCGGGGCGGCATCGGAGGACCACCTCCTCAGCTCCATGAACCGAGTGCAGCCCACCAGGCGCTGGTCGGCCACCCGTCGTTGCGCGAATGCCACGGCGTTGCCTCGCTCGCTATCGGCGACCAAGGCGGCGACATAGCGTTCCATCGCTGCTGGCGTATCGGGCACCAGGGTGAACCCGAACGTGCTGCGGTCGACGGCCGCCTCGCAGAGTTGGGGCACATGCGCCAGCGACAATGGTTCGAGCAGCACGTGCTTGCCGGTGAGAGTGAACGGTTCGAGCCGCATGGGCACCAATGATGCCAGTACGGTGGCTGCATGCGTGCTGTGATGTGTGCTTCGTTCGGTCCACTCGAGCAATTGAAGGTCGAGGAACGAGAGGCCCCGGTATGCGGGCCGCGTGAGGTGCGTATCGCGGTCACCGCGGCTGGCGTGAACTACGTGGATGCCCTCTTCGCTCAGGGTCTCTACCAGATCAAGCCACCCCTTCCGTTCGTGCCGGGGAACGAGATCGCTGGTCGCGTCACCGAGGTGGGCGCTGAGGTGACAGCGTTCGCGGTGGGCGATCGCGTGTTCGCCAACGTTGGGCTCGGTGGCTTCGTGAGTGAGGTGGTGCTCGACGCGCGCCGGGTGATGCCCACCCCGGCCGCCATGACCGATGGTCAGGCGGCCACCTTCTCGCAGAGTTACATGACCGCATGGTTCGCGTTGCATCGCCGAGCCGCGGCAATGGCGGGCCAGTGGCTGCTCGTATTGGGCGCCGGTGGTGGTGTAGGACTGGCCGCGGTGGATGTGGGGCGGGCGATGGGTCTGCATGTCATCGCTGGGGCATCGAGCGACGCCAAACGGGCGGTGGCCGTGGAACGCGGGGCCGAAGCCACCATCGACACCAGCAGCGACGATGTGAAGACCCGTACCCGTGAGGTGTTGCGCGACCTCGATGGCCCCGACGGCGTCGACTTCGTGTACGACCCGGTGGGTGGGGCACTGGCTGACCAGGCGCTGCGCACGCTGCGCGACGACGGGCAGTTCCTCGTCATCGGCTTCGCGTCGGGCAGCATTCCGCAACTTCCTGCCAACCAGGTGCTGCTGCGTAACCGACGTGTCACCGGAGTCGACTGGGGTGGCTGGGTAGGCCAGCACCAGGCCGAGAACCAGGCGATGCTGGCCGATGTGGTGGCGGCCATCAGCCGTGGTGAACTCAACCCGGTGGAGCCGGTGGCCTACCCGCTCGACCGAGTTGCCGATGCGCTACGCGATCAATTCGAGCGGCGGGTCACCGGGAAGAGTGTGCTGGTGCCGTGACCGGCTGGCCCGGCGAGCGATCACGCCACGGGGGTATCGACGAGATTCCGCTCAGCGGCGTGCCGGGGCGGTTGTGGTTGTGCGGCAAACACGCCATCGCTCCCGACCCCGAAGCCTGCCTCGCCTCGGTAGGGGCAACGGTGGTGGTGTGCCTCAACGAGCCGTACGAACTGATCGATCGGTACCCGCAATACGTGGCATGGCTCGGAGCGGGGGCACTTGGTGCGGTGCTCTGGTGTCCCATTCCCGACCTCGGCGCGCCATCGCTCGATCGTTCGATCGAGTTGGTCGAGGCGTTGCATCTTCGGCTCGCCGAGGGGGCCGGTGTGGTGATGCACTGCGGCGCAGGAATCGGTCGCGCCGGCACCATGGCCGCAGCCTTACTCATGCGTCTGGGCGCGAGTCGCGTCGACGCGTGTCGCACAGTTGCTACCCACCGCCCGATGGGTGGCCCCGAAGCCGGTGCCCAAGTGATGCTGCTCGAGGCACTCGAACAGCATCACTGGTGCACGTGAAGCTCCCTGGCTGCGATCAGAGCGGTTGCACCCCGGTGATGACGGTGTCGATGCCGTGAATGATGCCGTTCGACGCAGTGATATCGGCGGCAACCACCGTGGCGCCACTGGCATGCACACCAGCACCGTCGATGGTGATGCGCAATGGCAGCGTTCCGAGTGATGCGAGGTTGCCCTCGGTGAGGCTCGCTGCCGGGTGTGCCCCTGCTGCCACATGGTTGAGCAGCAATGCCTTCAGCGCTACCGGGTCGGCGACGAGTTGGCCCAACGCTGCTGGAGGCAGCTTGGCGAACGCCTCGTTGGTGGGGGCGAACACGGTGAACGGCCCAGGGCCGCTGAGCGAGTCGCGTAAACCGGCGAGCAGCACGAGCCCAGCAAGCGTGGAGTATTCGGGCGAATGCGCCAGGGTGTCGACGAGGTCGGGTTGAGCCGGAGGCGCCGTGGTGGGC
>JBAXQV010000304.1:0-2628 GCA_037131575.1 Actinomycetota bacterium | reverse complement strand
GTGGCTGGCTGGCCTGCGGCGGCGAACTCGACCATCGCATCGACAGTCGCAACCTCGCGCTCGTCGAGTTTGAATGCCCGGTGTCGGCGTACATCGCGGTGCAACCAGACGGCATTGGCGTACGAAGGCCAGTCGACGGGTCGCCGATGGAGGCGGCGCAAGAAGTGGCGTTCATCCCACGTGTTCGTTCCGTGGAAGCAGCGCACGAAGAGGTGTGAACACTCGTGACCGAGCACCCGCACCGACCCGGCGATGCGTAGATCGCGGAGGAACACGCCGTCTTCGCCCCGGGCAAGATTCGGATACCGGGCTGCGTCGCGTCGGTGCAACACCGTGCCGGGTGTGGCGATGCCCGAATCGGCGCGGAACACGAGCTGGCCATGCTCGCTCGATGTGACCTCCATCAACGTCCAGCGCAGCGCCACGGCCACCCCGTCACCGAGATGCTCGACCTGGATGGCAATTCGGTCGGGGTGATACCACTCGTCGTCGTCCCACTGGATGCACACGTCGCCAGGGGAGAGCTCGATCGCCCGGTTCCTCAGCGCTCCGAGGAACACTCCGGGTTCTGGTGTCATTCGGTGGTAGCTGATCTGATGGCCAGCGGCGATGAACGGCGCCAACATCGGGGTGTAGTCCTCGTCGCCGTCGTCGACGATCACCAGATGACGGTGCCGCCAGGTCTGCGCGGCGAAACACGCGACTGCTCGTTGTGCGAGGTCGCGCCGGTTACGGGTGACCATGAGGCAACTGACGAGGGGTTCGTTGTGCCTCATGTCGGTCATGGCGCCGGTACCTCGTCGGTACTCGCTCGGTGCCGCGCACCGAGCGCGCGAGCGAGGCGCCAGAACACCTCGGGGCGTGTCTCGATGCGGGGGTCGCCAGGTTCGAGGTTGTTCAGCAATGCACCGTGGTTGCTGCTCACATAGTGAATGAGCGCCGTCTCGGGCCGAAGCTCGAGATGACGGTCTTCGAAGAACCGGTAACTCTCGCCCGGGGGTACCGGGTACAGCACCTGCTCGCGGAGCACTCGAAGCGTTTGCCTGTGTTCGCGAGCGACCGAGGAGACCAAACTCGGCCCGAGCGCATACCTCACCGTCGGGTCGACCGAGAGTGAAGCGTCGAGAACACGAGCGATGAACTCCGATCGGGCAGGCGCGCCGATGACGGCGTTGTTCACCTGCAGGGTCGACCACAGTGGATCAATGAGCCGAAGTCGATCGCCGGTGCGGAGCGCGCCACCGAGCCAGCGCGAGTCGGCGCGCCGCACGCACCACGTGAGGGCCCATCCGATGGTTCCTGGCAACATCGACAGCGTCCAGCGGTGCTCGACGCGCGCCTGATCGTGCGACCACACTCGTTCGGCGCCGACAAAGGCCTTGCCGTTGGCAAGATCGGCCAGGGGGCGCAGGGCGATGATGTCGAAGTCGACGTACACCCCGCCGCGTTGCCACAACAGCAGATAGCGCAGCAGGTTGCTCTTGGCCGAGTAGGCCTTCTCGGGCACCGCGTCGTACACGGAACGCTGTGCAGGATGTTCGGCGAACAATGCATCGAGGTCAATGGGCAGCACGGCCACATTCGGCATCGATTCGATGAGGTCGAAGTGGATGGTGTCGGGCCGCTCTCCAAGGAGATGAACCTCGATCGCGGCGCCGGGGTCGACGGCAGCGAGGCTCTCGATGGCGAGTCGACAGGAGTAGCCGAAGCCGGAACCCATCCACACCAGTAGGTATCGTCGGGGGACGATCACACCGGAATTACACCACCCGTATTTGAATTACAACCCCATTCAAGTTTGACGGAAGGTGGCGAGTTGGTGACGATTTGTGGTCGGGAGGGCCGCGCTCGCCGCGCGTTGCTCCCGACTCACGCTCGGGAACGCGGTCAGGGAACGCGGGCACGGAACGCGGTCGGGGAACGCGGTCAGGGAACGCGGTCAGGGAACCACCACCACCACGGTCCCGATGGACGCCCAGTTCCAAGTGATGAGCGCATCGGCCGTGGCCTGGCGCACGCAGCCGCCCGACAGCGCCAACCCGAGCTGATCGTCGGTTTGCAGGGGCACACCATTGCGGCTCGGGATCTCGTGGAACCCGATGTTGTTGCCCTTCCAGTTGATGGCGAAGCGCACCATCCAACGCATGCAGATGTCGGGGTGAGCGACCGCGCAGGTGGTGTCGCTGCGTGACCACACGGTGTAGGTGCCATACGGCGGCTCATCCATGCGACCCGACACACGGTGGGTGTTGTAGAGCGTTTCGTTGTTGTACTCGTCGACCTCGATGAGCCAGATGCGTTGGATGCCCTTCGAGTAGACGATGCGCCGACCACTGCCCGAGTTGGCGGGCACGTCGAGCGAGTCGCCAGGCTGAAGTGGCGGCGGCGGGGGCAGGGTGTCGGTCACCTGCATCGCTGCGCCGCGCTGGGCCCCGCTGTTTGCCGCGGCCCCTACGTCGATGGCACCCGCCAGGTTCGGGTCGATGGCACCCGCCAGGGTCGGTGCGATGGAACCCGCCAGGTTCGGCTCGATGGAACCCGCCAGGTTCGGGTCGATGGAACCCGCCAGGGTCGGTGCGGCGCCGTGGACAGCGCTGTGGCTCGAGGTGCCGAGCACCGCCAGGCACA
>JBAXQV010000303.1:0-2677 GCA_037131575.1 Actinomycetota bacterium | reverse complement strand
AGGCTCATCTGATCGAGGAACCACGGGTCGATGCGCGTGGCCGCATGCACCCGCTCGATGGAGATGTGCCGGCGCAATGCCTCGCCCACCTGCAGGATGCGGTCGGGTGTGGCGACCGCGGCGGACGCCAGCAGCGTCTCGTCGTCGAGGCCGGCGAGTTGCTGTTCGGCCGGGTCGCACCCCAAGCCGAGACGCCCTTGCTCGAGCGATCGCAATGCCTTCTGCAGACTCTCTGGGAAGGTGCGCCCGATCGACATCACCTCACCAACCGACTGCATCTGGGTACCCAACACGCCGCTGGTGCCAGGCAGTTTCTCGAACGCCCACCGCGGGATCTTCGTGACCACATAGTCGATGCTCGGCTCGAAGCTCGCCGGCGTCATCTTGGTGATGTCGTTGGGAATCTCGTCGAGCGTGTAACCCACAGCCAACTTGGCGGCGATCTTGGCGATGGGGAAACCGGTGGCCTTCGATGCCAACGCACTCGACCGCGACACGCGCGGGTTCATCTCGATGACCACTTGCTCGCCCGTTTCAGGGTTCACGGCGAACTGCACGTTGCTGCCACCGGTCTCCACACCCACGCGGCGAATACATGCGAACGCGGCGTCACGCATCTGTTGGTACTCGACATCGCTCAGCGTCTGCGCTGGCGCCACGGTGATGGAGTCGCCGGTGTGCACCCCCATCGGGTCGACGTTTTCGATCGAGCAGATGATGACGCAGTTGTCGGCGCGGTCGCGCATGACCTCGAGTTCGTATTCCTTCCAGCCTGCGATGCTCTTCTCGATGAGGATCTCACTGATGGGGCTGGCGAACAGACCGTTGGCGGCCACGTGCTCGAACTCTTCGGGGGTGGAGGCAATGCCCGTACCACGACCACCGAGAATGTATGCCGGACGGATGATGCAGGGCAGGCCGATGGTGGCCAGCACCTCACGGGCCTGATCCATGGTGTGCGCCGTACCGCTGGGTGGCACCTTCAGGCCGATCTCGATCATCGCCTGCTTGAACTTCTCGCGGTCTTCGGCGGTGGCGATGGCCTCGGCGTTGGCGCCGATCATCTCGGGTGTGCCCGGCACACCGATGATGCTGCGCTCGAAAAGCGCCATGGCCGTGTTCAACCCGGTCTGGCCGCCCATGGTGGGCAGCACGGCATCGGGTTTCTCGCGCTCGATGATGCGCGCCACCACCTCGGGTGTGATCGGCTCGATGTAGGTGGCATCGGCGAAGTCGGGGTCGGTCATGATGGTGGCAGGGTTCGAGTTCACCAGGATCACCCGGTAGCCCTCTTCGCGCAGCACACGGCACGCCTGTGTGCCCGAGTAGTCGAACTCACACGCCTGTCCGATGACGATGGGCCCCGAGCCGATGATGAGGATGGAATGGATGTCGGTACGCCTCGGCATCACGCCACCCCCAACTCAGGAACGATCAGATCGGTGGAGCCGGCGCCGGCACCCGGTGCGCCACCCATCAGCTCGGAGAACATCGCGAACAGATACTTGGCGTCATGTGGCCCAGGCCCCGCCTCGGGGTGGTATTGCACACTGAACGCAGGCACACCCGTGACGCTCATGCCCTCGACGGTGAGGTCGTTGAGGTTGAGGTGGGTCACCTCGGCCCGCCCGGCGATGGATGCAGGGTCGACGCAGAAGTTGTGGTTCTGGCTGGTGATCTCGATCTTGCCGGTGGCCTCGTGACGCACCGGGTGGTTGCCGCCGTGGTGCCCGAACGGCAACTTGAACGTGTGGCCGCCGATGGCCCGGCTGAGGAGTTGATGGCCGAGGCAGATGCCGAACACCGGCACCTCACCGAGCAGCCCCTCGATGGCCTGCACGGCGTACCCCACTTCGGCCGGGTCGCCCGGGCCGTTCGAGAGGAACACACCGTCGGGTCGACGTGCCAACACGTCGGCCGCCGACGTGTGCGCGGGAACCACCTCAACCCGGCCGAGCCCGGCGAGATCGCGCAGGATCGAGTGCTTGATGCCGAAGTCGTAGGCCACGATGAGCCGCTCACCCGCACCCACGGTGTAGGCCTGCGACGTGGTCACCTGCGCCACCAGATCGATGCCATCGGTACCCGGTTCGGCAAGCGCAGCAGCCTTCAGCTCAGCCTCACCGGCGGTGCCGAAGGCTCCGGGCATGGCACCGGTGTCGCGCAGCAAGCGAGTGAGGCGGCGTGTGTCGATGCCGGCGATACCGGCGATGCCGTAATGAGCGAGCATCGCATCGAGCGAGGCGCTTGCCCGGTAGTTGCTGTGGCGACGGGCGAGATCGCGCACGATCACCCCGCGGCAGAACGGCCGGCGCGACTCGAAGTCGCTGGCATTCACGCCGTAGTTGCCGATGTGCGGGTAGGTGAAGGTGATGATCTGCCCGGCATACGACGGATCGGTGATGACCTCCTGATACCCCGCCAACACCGTGTTGAACACCACCTCACCGCTGGCGATGCCGTGTGGCGGTTCGGCGCCGATGAGTTCACCTTCGAACGTGCTGCCGTCGGCGAGCACCAGTGCAGCGGGGCGGATCATGCCGCACATCCTAGCTGCATAAACATGCACATCTCCGCATGAATACTCAGCGGAGTGGGCTCTACGCTGCCGCCATCCGCACCGGAGGCAGCAACAACCAGCAATACCGACACAATGGGCTCCTACCGTATGAGCCTC
>JBAXQV010000302.1:0-2688 GCA_037131575.1 Actinomycetota bacterium | reverse complement strand
ACCTCCCGGGGGGGGTAGTAGAGCCGCGAGCCAACACCGGGCGACGAACACCCGCAGCGTGACGCGCTCGCAAACTGTGCTGCCGGATAACACGAGTTCATGTGGTGTGTGCCCCCCGGGGGGCGAGATGCCAACATGGGGGGATGCAGGTCGTCTACACACCCGTTCATCTCCGTCACGATCCGAAGGTGGAGATCGAGGCATCGAGCGCACACAGCCCGTTCGAACACATCGGGCGAGCCGAGAACATCCGTGAGGTGCTCTCGGCCGACCCGGCGTTCGAGTTCTTGTCGCCCACCGAGTGGGGTACGGCCCCCATCGAAGCGATCCACGACCCGGGTCTGCTGCGTTTCCTCACCTCGGCGTGGGCCGAGTACCAACTGGTGCGGCCCGACACGCGTGAGGTGGTGCCCGATGTGTTCTTCCGAGCTGGCCTGCGCAACAAGATGAACCCCGGCAGCGAACCCCCGTCGATCAACGGACGGCTCGGCTGGTGGTGTTTCGAAACCACCACACCGCTCACCGAGGGCACCTACGAGGCAGCCCGTGGTGCGGTCGACACGGCGCTCACCACCACCCAGTTGGTGCTGAACGGGGCCCGCTCGGCATACGGCCTGTGTCGGCCCCCGGGGCATCACGCCACCACCTCGCTCTACGGTGGCTACTGCTTCTTCAACAACGCTGCCATCGCGGCTCATCACATCACCAGCACCACCGGCACCAAGGTCACCATCCTCGACGTCGACTACCACCATGGCAACGGCACCCAGGAGATCTTCTACGACCGCGACGATGTGCAGTTCGTGTCACTGCACGGCGACCCCGCCCGCGCCTACCCGTACTCCATCGGCTTCGCCGACGAAACCGGCACGGGGCGCGGCCTCGGCCACACCCTCAACGTGCCGCTCGCCAAGCTCACCGACGACGACCGCTATGTGGCCGCGTTGGAGAGCACGCTCGATGCCATCACCGCATTCGGCCCATCCACCATCGTCGTGTCGCTCGGTCTCGACACGTTCATCAACGACCCCATCACCGACCTCGCCGTCACCGCCGATGGGTTCGAGCGGTGCGGCGCGCTGGTGGCCCAACTCGGCCTGCCCACCGTGGTGCTGCAAGAAGGCGGCTACGACGTGAATGCGCTCGGCGAGAACGTGCGTCGTTGGCTGGTGGGCCTGGGGGTGTGACCCTATTGCGCTGGCAGCATGGCGTGGAGGCGCTCAACACGGTGGTCGTTGGCGCCGAGGTAACGGCTCAGCACGCCGAGCACGCGGTCGATGTCGAGTGAACCTGCTGCCGACATCTCCTCGAGGTCGACCCAGTCCTTCGAGCGGTCGAAGAACGCCTTGAACACCGCAAGGTCGGAGCATCCGAGGAATGCGACCTCGGTGCCGCCGAACGGTTCGCGGCGCGTGCGGTGTGCTGCTTCGCGATGGAAGTCGGTGGTGTCGAGGAACACATCGACCGGGGTGTTGGCCCACCACAACCGCACCTGCCCGTCGGCGATGGCGCGAGCCAGATCGCGCTCGTCGCGACGTACCGGAGCGGGAAGCGCGGCCAACGCGGTGGCGGCCTGATCGGCGTCGACGAAGATGTTCACGTCGATGTCGATCGTGCCTCGTGCGCGTTGCGTGCACCAGGCCAGGGCGAGCGCGCCGCCGAACGCGTGAGGAAGCGCGGCATCGTCGAGCGCGTTGGCGATTGCGACGATCTTGTCGACCAGCGATGTGCTCATCGCACGCGCCCCGGGAATGCTGGCACGGCGATGTCGGTGGCGTGACGGGCGGGGAACTGCTCGGCGAGGTGCAGTACCTCGGCAAGCTCTTCCCCGCGGTGGTGCCCCGAGTAGCGAGGCGTCAGCGCTACTGCAGCATCGAACCCCGCCGCGCTGAGCAACCGATCGAGCGTGTCGACGCTGGGTGCAATTCGTCCCGCCTCGTAGGCGGCGAGCGTGGCAGGCGATGTTCCCGCACGTCGGGCAAGTTCTCGACGCGAAAGACCGCTTCGGCGGCGGGCTTCCACGACGAGCGATGACGCATGCATGGCCCCAGCGTATCAGATTGGTATCAGATCTGATACCATGATGATGCTAGTCTCGGCGGCAGTGTGATCAGCCAGCCTGCAGCGCGTCGATGACCGGGGTCCAGCGCTCGGGGTCGCTCTTGTACGGGGCGTAGAAGCTGATGCGCTGGATCACGTCGCTGTAGCGCTTGAGCAGTTCGGGTGCCACCTTCTCGGGTTCGCCCACCACAGCGAATGCGTCGAGGATGTCGTCGGTGATGAGGTTGCCCATCTCCACCCACTGGCCCTGCTTCGACAGGGTGTTCAGTTCCTCCTGCAGGCCGCCCCAGCCGTGGATGTCGAGTACGCCGCGGTACGCGGGAGTGGAACCGTAGAAGGCGATTTGCTGGCGGGTGCCGGCGGCGGCGGCCTTCATCTCGTCGTCGTTGTTACCGGTGACCACGAAGCTCGGCCCGACGATCTCGAACCCTTCCATGGTCTTGCCGGCCTTGGCGCGGCCGCGCTCGAGGGCCGGCATGGTGACCTCGCGCAGGTACTTCTCGGTGGTGAAGCCATGGCAGATGAACCCGTCGCACACCTCACCGGCCACTTCGGTCATCAGTTCACCCACACCGGCGAGGAACACCTTCGGCGTGCCGAACCCGGCCAGTTCGGCCCGCTCGGGGG
>JBAXQV010000301.1:0-2701 GCA_037131575.1 Actinomycetota bacterium | reverse complement strand
CATCGAAACCGGCAGCTACTCGAAGAGCTCCAAGTTGGTCACCCTGAAGGCCATGGTCGACATGAACACGCTGCGAGGCATGTCCCCATTGCGCGAGTTGGCGTTGGCGGCACGGTGGCAGATGTTCAGCGACCCCCGGCTACTGGCCGACCTCGACGACGCCAGTGCAAGCTTCACCGACGTGTGGAACCCAACCGAGGCCGAGTGGCTGCGGTATTGGCGGAAGAACCCCATCAACGCGCTCGTCGGTGGCAACGCCAAGACGGTCGCGCCGTGGTTCGTGGCTACCGACGATGCCCTCGACCTCGTGCTGTCGGTTCCCGATGCCTTGGGCAGCACGTTCGACGCAATGGTGCGCGAGATGGTCGACTACCGGCTGCATCGCTACCTCGTGGGTCAAGCGACCAAACGGTCGGGAGAACGCCGCAAGCCCATCGGGCCCGATGGGAAAGAACTCGACGCCACCTTCGAGGTTGGTGGCGTGCTCGGCCAGGCCACGTCGGTGCTCATCCACTCGCAGGGCGGCAAGAGCGCCACCAGCGCTGGCATCAACCGCGACTACAAGCGAGGCCTCGAAGTTGTGCTCGGGCGATTGAAGGCACTCCAAGCAACCTTGGTGGACGCCTACACCGACACCGGCCAAACACAAGGCTTGGCAGTGTCGGATCGGCGGTTACGGCTGCAGGACGGACAATCGTTCCCCTTGTCGCTGAGCGGTGTCGGCGACCGCGCTGCGCTTCAGGTAGCACTGCAGCGGTCGATGGAGAAGGTCGGGCAAAAGCGCGACGCGAAGGGTGGCAACAGAACCAAGAGGTTCCGCATGGTCATCGAACTGCCGATACCGATGTCAGCCGCTCGGCTGGCCGATACTCTTGCCCTCGGAGACCATCCGACTGCAACGGCGATCGGCTGACAACAGGGGACGGCGCGCGGACCGCTAGCTCGCACGCAAGAAGCGCTGGTACCGCTCGTCGAGGAGTTCGCGTTGTGGTCGTTCGATCTTTCGGCTGGGGAGCTGCGCGAGTCCCTTGCCGTGCATCTCCTTCAGCGCGTGTTGCAGAGTGGGGCCATCGAATGTTTCGAGCACTGACTCCTTGATCGCCACCTTGTAATCGGGGCTAATGCCGAGGATGTCGGCATCAAATGCACCGTGATGGATCTTGCACAGTGCCAGCCCGTTTGACACGGAGGCAGACCCTCCATCGGTGTCGGCCTTGATGTGCGCTGCGTCGAGCAACTCAGAGAACGGGAGCCGACAGATTGCGCAACGTTGTTGATAGGCCAAGAGAACCATCGACCGGAACACTGGCTGATGTAGCCGGCGGCGGGCGGTTGTGAGGTTGTAACGGCGTTCCACTTCGCTGGTGTGCACGTGCCCTCGATCGACGAGCGAGCGCTGGCTCTCCTCGAGGGCAACAACGAACTGGTGCTGCTCGCTCTCCTCTGCAACGAGCCACACCGGCATCACCGGTTGGAAGAGTTGCGCCTTGCTACCAGGCACCGTGCCGACTCCGACAAACCAGATGAGGGGAGCCACCGTTTCCATCGCGCGCCGTAGAGCACGGTTATCGGCGTGATCTCGATCGGTCCCGCGCCACTTGTATCGGAGCATCTCGTCGGCACCGAATTCGTCGGCATACGGGCGGCGTTCCGAGTCTGCGTAGTACCCGGTGAGAATCGACAGGGCAGCGCCCATCTGTCGTGGCTTCCAGATTCCTGTTTGGGTACCGACAAGCCGCATCGGCTGGCCGAGAATCTGCGCTTGGCCGAGTTCGTCGCGAGTGAAGACGGGTTGCACCAGCATGCGCGAGCGCAACCAAGCGAAGCTGGCCTCACGCAGCGACATGTCGTCGAGGTCGGTCACCCCGAGGAGCCTAGACCTCGCCGCCGACCGCTCGTCCCACATTGGCGACCGCAATCCCAGAGCGCATCGCTGCCGTGCAGAGCGCCACATCAGCACTTGCCAACACTTCGGCACCTACAAGAAGCGCTCCAGCGAGATGAACCGCGTCATAGCCACGAAGCGCATACCGTTCGGCAAGGTCGCCAGCCGCCTCCAGCAAGTCGGATCCGACTTCGACCGTCAGAACTTCGGCGCAGAGGGCGCTCAAGCCACTCTTTGCCCGGCGAAGACCTGCGGTATCGATGCGACCACCCCGGTGGGCTCCTGCGAGCGCCGCCCGTGCCTCTACGTACATCAGCGAAACGCTCACCACCGACGTGGCCGACGACCACACTTGGGTAGCGAGGTCGGAACCCACCTCATCGATCACCAACTTCACGATGAACGAGGTATCGGCATACACGATCATCGCCGTTGCTCGGCCACCAAGTCGCTGATAGGCGGCCCCGGTGTAGGGCGCACTCGTGGGGGTAGCCGCTTACGTGGCGACCCGCTTGGCGCACTCACGATGCCCGCCATGATGAGTTCGGCCAATCTGCTCGTCGGCATGTCGACCGGTGAGAGCCTGGCCACTGGGCGACCTCGTTCGGTAACGATCACCTCATAGCCGAGCGCCACCATGTCGAGGTAGCGACTCAGGCCATTCTTCAGTTCGCGAACCCCCACCGACACAGGCTCAGATGTAGCTACATTCATGGCATTAATGTAGCCATCTGATCGGCTGACGGCTACGCACGCTATTTCCTGACAGGCTGGCGTCGTGGAACTGCCGCTCGACTTGCACTCTCCTGCGTTCTT
>JBAXQV010000300.1:0-2704 GCA_037131575.1 Actinomycetota bacterium | reverse complement strand
TCCACGAATGGCTCAGCTTCGAAGACGACCACGAGAACCGCACGTGGGCTGCCGACGCCACGTTCTTGCGCTCGAACTGGAGTTGCATCTACGGCAACGGTTGCAAGGGTGTGCTCGATGACGACGCAACGGGCTTGGAGCAGGGTTGTTGTAGCTACGGCGCGCACTTCGTCGATGACGACGATGTGCAAACCGTGGTGCGTTCGGTGGTGCGCCTGAAGCCCGAGCAATGGCAGTTCTCGAAGAAGGCCAAGCGCCTCGGGTTCCTCGCCGCCGACCCCGACGGCACCACCACCACCCGTGTGGTCGACGGTGCGTGCATCTTTCTCAACCGCCCGGGCTTTCCGGGTGGGGCAGGGTGCGCGTTGCACGCCGCCGCCGTGGAAGCCGGTGAACGGCCGATGGACTGGAAGCCGAACGTGTGCTGGCAGTTGCCGTTGCGACTCGACCACAACACCGACGATCTCGGTCATGTCACCTCTACCCTGCGCGAATGGAAGCGGCGCGACTGGGGCGGCGGTGGCGCCGAGTTCCATTGGTGGTGCACCGAATCGCCCGAAGCCTTCGTGGGCACCGAACCCGTGTATCGCTATCTGCGCGACGAAATCGTCGGCATCGTGGGCCCCGACGTGTATGAGCGCATCGTCGACCTGATCGAGCGGCCGAAGTGGGTGCCCCTTCCCCACCCGGCGCTCAAACGACCCCGCGTCGACTGACCACCACCGGGTCGGCCCAGGTGCCACATAGGCCTTCTGGCCATCGCGCTCCGCGTTCGGGAGCCTCCGCGTGACCGATCGTCCCTAGTTCGTCACCTCCTGCGCTGCTTGCCTGGCCACATGCCAGGCAATGGCCCGGTGTGCAGTCGATGAAGAGGGAGTGCGGGCATGAGCGGTGGCCATCGGACTCGATCGAGCCAAAAGATCACCACGCGCACCATCATGTGGCTGTCGCTCGCGGTGCTCGGGTTGATGTCGGTGTCGACGGTCACCTCGGCGGAGACCCCCGCCCAGCCGGGTGTGGTCACCGCCACGGTGTACGGCGATGCACGCCAACCTCTGGCCGGAGCGACGGTGGCGGTGTTCATGCCCGATACCGACACCGTCGTGGGTACTTGCGTCACCGTCGCTCCCACGGGAACCTGCTCGGTCGACAACCTGTCCTCCGCCCTGTACCAGGTGGGAGTGACCGCCGCCCCCGCCGGTTTCTCCCCGCTCAACCAGATGTGGGTGGGCAGTGGCACCGGTACACCGGGGGCGAATCAGGCAAACCGAGTGCTCGTGACCGTAGGCGACAGCACAACGCCACCCACCGCAGCCCTCGTGGTGCAACGTGGTAACCGTGCTGCGTCGACCCGGTGCGGCATGGACATCGCCATCGCCATCGACACATCCGGTTCCACCATCGGCGCTCAGGCGTCGATGAAGACGGCAGCAAAGCACTTCGTCGAATCAATGGCGGGAACACCATCGCGTATCGCCGTGGGAACGTTCGCCAGCACGGTTGGCCCGCACCTGCTGCCACTCACGCCCGCGGCACAGGTGAGCACCATCGAATCGTTCATCGACGCCATCCCCGCCGCCAACGGTGCCACCAACTGGGAGACCGGTATCGGGCAACTCGACGGCGTGGGCGCCGACCTGGCGATCGTCATCACCGATGGCAACCCCACCCTGAACAGCTCAGCCGACCTGTGGGGCGATGCCGGTGATGGAGCGAATGTGGTACCCGCCAACGTGGCGGCCGGCGTGGGCGCCGCCAATACGCTGAAGCGCACGACGCGGGTGGTGGCTGTGGGGCTCGGCCTACTCGGCGACGTGACGAACCTGAAGGCCATCTCGGGTGGGACGCCCGGCAGTGATTACTTCACCGGCGATTACGCCGACCTTGGCTCGATCCTGCACACCCTGGCGCTTGCCAGTTGTGGTGGATCGGTGACCATAGAGCACCAGGTGGAGAACCCCACCGGCGTGTTCACACCGACCGGCGGCTGGACGTTCACCTCCACCGCCACCAGCGGCACTGTGACGCCGCCGGTGGGAACCACCTCCTCGAACGGCCTCCTCACCCTCGATGTGAGCGGAGGTTCGTGGACGGCCAAGACCGTCACCATCGTTGCCACTGATCAACCCGGTTTCACGAGGATTGCGGTGGCCGGCCACCCGGCCGCTTGCACCAACCAAGGCGTCCCCATCACCGTGGTCGACGTGGGAAGTACCGGTGTCGTGGTGCCGGTGGGCTTGAACGACATCATCCATTGCACGTTCCGAGTGCGCCTCGAACCGGCGGCAACCACCACTACGAGCAGTACGACCAGCACCACCATCGCTGGCGGGGGTGGACCAACCACCACCGCCTCGAGCAGCACCACCACCCTTGCCACCACGACAACGGGTGCCTCGACCAGCACCAGCTCGACCAGCACCATCGTGGCAGGGGGAGGTCCCACCAGCACGTCGAGCACCACCACTTCAGTGGCGTCCGGAGCGCTTCCAAGGACCGGGTTCCGCACGGAAGGCCCACTGCGACTGGCCATCGAGTGTGTACTCGGCGGCACCCTGATCATGTGGTTGCGGAGGAAACCGCGACCCCGTCAGTGAGCTGTGAGGTCAGCCGACCTTCTTGTTGGCCTTGCGCCGTTCCTCGAGGCCCAGATACCGCTTGCGAACACGGATCGACTTCGGCGTCACTTCCACCAATTCGTCTT
>JBAXQV010000299.1:0-2727 GCA_037131575.1 Actinomycetota bacterium | reverse complement strand
TGCTGTGCGGTGCCCCCGCTGTGGCGAACATGATTCTCGAAGCCGCCGCCAACTGGGACGGCGAGATTCCCGGCCGTGGCCGGGTGCGCATGGTCATCGCCGGCGCTCCGCCGCCCACCCGCACCATCGAACGCATCGAGACCGAACTCGGGTGGGAGTTCATCCAGATCTACGGCCTCACCGAAACCACGCCGCTGCTCACGATGAACCGCAAGCGCAGCGAACTCGATGTGCTCACGCCCGCCGACCGTTCGGCCAAACTCAGCCGCGCCGGTGCACCGGCCATCGGTGTGCAGGTGCGCATCTCGCCCGACGGCGAAGTGCTGGCCCGTGGCAACCACATCATGCAGGGCTACTGGAACCAACCCGAAGCAACCGCCGGAGCCATCCACCCGGCGAGCGACGACACCGACGGTGTCGACTGGTTCCACACCGGCGATGGCGGCATCCTCGACGACGATCACTACGTCACCATCAGCGACCGCAAGAAAGACGTCATCATCTCCGGCGGCGAGAACGTGAGCTCGATCGAGGTGGAGGACGCATTGTTCAGCCACGCCGAAGTGGCCGAGGTGGCCGTCATCGGTGTACCCGATGAGAAGTGGGGCGAACTGGTGCTCGCGCTGGTGGTCACCACCCCCGGTTCGGCGCTCACCGAGGCCGATCTCATCGCCTATTCGAAGACGAAACTCGCTGGCTACAAGTGCCCCAAGCGCATCGATTTCCGCAGCGAACTGGCTCGCACTGCCACCGGCAAACTGCAGAAATTCAAACTGCGCGAACCGTTCTGGGAAGGTCACACCCGCGGCGTGAACTGACCCACCGGCAATCGACCGATGAGTCAGTCAAACTGACCGACTTCTCAGCCCGACTATCTGATGGATCAGCGAGTAGCGATGGGGTGCTGAGGGTCGTACATTCCCCTCTGGCGCTGCGCCGACCTGGTCGCAGTGTCTCGATCTCAACGAGGAGGCGAAGCACGATGGAACAGTTCGACGGCACGATCAACGCAGGGCGCAAGGGCATCGCATACGACTGGCAGTCGCTGCTCGCCAGTGCCGAAGCGGCTGCGCTCGACACCGAGCTCGCTGAGTTCGCACCGCTCTACGCAGAGTGAGTTCACACCCCTCACGGGTGCTCGTTCTCGGTTGCGGTTCAGTGGCCCAATGTGTGGTGCCACTGATGGTCCGCGATCTCGGTATCGCTCCGGCCACCATCACAGTGGTCGACTTCGCCGATAACCGCGAGCGGATCGCTGCGGCGATCGCCGCTGGTGCGCGCTACGAGGTCGATCGCCTCACACCCGACAACCTCGACCTGTTCCTCAGTTCGCGTGTGGGCAGCGGCGACCTGCTGGTCGACTTGGCGTGGAACATCGACAACCCCACCATCTTGCAGTGGTGCCGCGACCACGACGTGCGCTACCTCAACACCAGCGTGGAAGTGTGGGACCCCTACATCGACCTCCAGCGCACCCATCCGCTCGACCGCACGCTCTACGTGCGCCACATGCAGCTGCGCCGGATGATGCGGTCGTGGACCGACAACAAAGGTGCCACAGCCGTACTTGAACACGGCGCCAACCCAGGCATGGTGAGCCACCTCGCCAAACAAGCGCTCGTCGAGATCGCCACCGCCATGCTCCGCGACGGGCTCGCCGATGTAGCGAGCACCTCGCCCACCGCCACCACCGACCTCGAGGCGGCCCTCGCCGTGGCCGTGAACGACGGCACCGGTTTCAACGTTCTCGCCATGCGCACCGGTACGAAGGTCATCCACATCGCCGAACTCGACACACAGGTCACCGACCGCCCCAAGCAACCGGGAGAGTTCGTGAACACCTGGTCGGTCGACGGCCTGTACGAAGAGGGCATCGCCCCTGCCGAGTTGGGTTGGGGAACCCACGAGGTGAAACTCCCTCCCAACGCTTACGTGCACACCGGCGAGGGCCCGTGCCATCAGATCTGCATCGCCAAACCGGGCGTGGAGACCTGGGTGCGCAGTTGGGTGCCGAGCGGAGAGATCCGCGGCATGGTGGTTCGCCACGGCGAAGCCCTGACCATGTGCGAGCACCTCTCGGTGGCCGACCCCGAAACCGGTACTGCCATCTACCGCCCCACCGTGCACTACGCCTATCACCCCAGCGATTCGGCCATCAACAGCTTGCTCGAACTACGCATGCGCGGGTGGGAGATGCAGCCTCGCCAACGCATCTTGAACGACGAGATCATCGCCGGGCGCGACGAGTTGGGCGTGCTGCTCATGGGCCACCCCTACAAGAGCTGGTGGACCGGGTCGCTGCTGAACATCGACGAAGCACGCGCCATCGTGCCCGGGCAGAGCGCCACCACCGTGCAGGTGGGTGGGTCGATTGTCGCTGCACTCGGCTGGATGCTCGACCACCCGAACGAGGGTGTGTGCGTGCCCGACGACTTGCCCTACGACGACCTGTTGCGGCGCACTCGCCCCTACCTCGGAACGATGCATTCGGGCCCGGCCGATTGGGACCCGGTGAGCAGTCGCAACGACGTGTTCAGCGATTTCAGCGACGAGCGCGACGGCTTGAACCTGGCCGACCCATGGCAGTTCACCAACTTCCTGGTGCGCTGACCCGCGCCGACACGGACTGAGGGCTCAGCCGCCCAGCAACGCAGGCGCGAGTCGACGGAACTGCGCCTCGGGCAGCGCCGAGCCATCCTGCAACACCTGCACGCACACATGGTCGGC
>JBAXQV010000298.1:0-2757 GCA_037131575.1 Actinomycetota bacterium | reverse complement strand
GAAGAAGGGCATCGAGAAGGCAGTCGCCGCCGCCGTGGCATCCATCAAGGCCCAGTCGCGTGAGGTCGACGACAAGAGCGATATCGCTGCTGTCGCCACCATCTCGGCCGCCGACGCCTCGGTGGGCGAAGTCATCGCCAACGCCATCGACAAGGTCGGCAAAGACGGTGTGGTCACGGTGGAAGAGAGCAACACCTTCGGTACCGAACTCGAGTTCACCGAAGGCATGCAGTTCGACAAGGGCTACCTCTCGCCGTACTTCGTCACCGACGCCGAGCGCCAAGAAGTGGTGCTCGACGACCCGTACATCTTGCTGAACAGCGGCAAGATCTCGACGGTCCAGTCGTTGCTGCCCACGCTCGAAGCGGTCATGAAGACCGGCCGTGCGCTGGTCATCGTCGCCGAAGACATCGAGGGCGAGGCCCTGGCCACCCTCGTGGTGAACAAGATCCGTGGCACCTTCACCTCGGCTGCCGTGAAGGCCCCCGGCTTCGGCGATCGTCGTAAGGCGATGCTGCAAGACATGGCCGTGCTCACCGGTGCCCAGGTCATCAGCGAAGAAGTCGGCCTCAAGCTCGACACCGTCACGCTCGACCTGCTCGGCCGTGCCAAGCGCGTCATCATCACCAAGGACAACACCACCATCGTCGACGGCGCCGGTAGCTCCGACGACGTGGCCGGCCGTGTGAACCAGATCAAGGCCGAAATCGACAACACCGACAGCGACTGGGACCGCGAGAAGCTGCAAGAGCGTCTCGCCAAGCTCGCTGGTGGCGTGGCCGTCATCAAGGTCGGCGCCGCAACCGAGGTGGAGCTGAAGGAGAAGAAGCACCGCATCGAAGACGCAGTGTCGGCAACTCGTGCAGCCATCGAAGAAGGTGTGGTCGCCGGTGGCGGTACCGCCCTCGTGCGTGCCCGCAAGGCCGTCGCCGAAGTGGTCGCATCGCTCACCGGCGATGAGGCCACCGGCGCCAAGACCGTGTGGGAATCGCTGCTCGCCCCGGCCCGGCTCATCGCCGACAACGCCGGTCTGCAAGGTGCGGTCACCACCCAGGCCGTGGAAGCTGCCGAAGGCTCGATGGGCCTCAACGCAGCCACCGGCGAAATGGTCGACATGCTGAAGGCCGGCA
Organism: Actinomycetota bacterium; assembly: GCA_037131575.1. Taxonomy (GTDB): domain Bacteria; phylum Actinomycetota; class Acidimicrobiia; order Acidimicrobiales; family Ilumatobacteraceae; genus VFMC01. The sequence continues at coordinate 1,627 of JBAXQV010000298.1, read as the reverse complement.
TCATCGACCCCGCCAAGGTCACCCGCGCCGCGTTGCAGAACGCAGCGTCCATCGCAGCCCTCGTGCTCACCACCGAATGCCTCGTGGCCGACAAGCCCGAGAAGAACCCGCCGGCCATGCCCGGCGGCGGTGGCGGCATGCCCGGCATGGGCATGATGTGACATCACGCCACACGGCATCGTCCGTGTGAACGATTCGGGCCCCGGTATCGCATGCGGTACCGGGGCCGTTTCGTTGTTCGACCGAACCATCTGTCCAGATACCTTGCACAACGCGGCCGCGGCAGTACGATCAGTGAAGTTTCAACCCCACGTGGTGACTATGCGTATCCGTACATTCGACGAACTCCTCGGCAGAAAAATGAGCATCGGCCTCCACGAGAGCGATGTGATGTATCGGTTCGTCCTCGAATCGATCGTCGGCATCAACGTCATCTTGGTGCCGGCCGATAAGCGCGCCATGGATTTCGCCCGCGCCGTCGAGCCCAAGTCGACGATGCGCCTGGCGGCCTCGGTCGACGATGGCATGCTCACCGCCGACATCATGATCAACCGCTGGTCCGATCGCTCGGGCGGCCTGCGCATCATGAAGCCGACGGAGATGATGTTCGCCCAGCGCCGCCGCACCGTGCGCCTGCCGGCCCGCGTGGGCATCGACCTGTTCGTGCACCGCGATGGTGCGGCGAAGATCATCAGTGGCCAAACCGAAGACATTTCCATCGGCGGGTTCGCAGCCACCATCGACGAGGCTGTCACCGCCGGTGAGCGCGTGGTCGCCCGGCTCAACCTGCCCACCGAGCCGATCATCGTGGTGGCCGAGGTAACCCTGGTCGAGTCGCTGCGCCGCCGTTTGGCGCACGCCCGCACACTGTCGATGAGCCCCGACGACTACGCCATTCTCGCCGCCACCTTGCCGCAGCTCGAAGAAGCACTCGAAAAGATGGGTCGGATGTACTGAGATGACCCAGGTAACCGTCATCAGCACCACCAACGGCAACACGGTTCAGGTCACCGGCGAACTTGTCGGCGAATCGGCCAACGCCATCGCCGTACGACTGGAAAGCGAACTGCCCACCCCCGACCGGGCCGGTGCTGGCATCGCAGTGCTCATCCACGCCGAAGAGCCCATCACCGTGCTCACCACCCTCGACCCTGCCCCCGGTGGCGTGGGCGTACTGCGGTTCAACAAACTGCCCTCGAAACACTGACATGGCTGCGTCGAACGGCAAGCGGCCGTTCTGGATGCACCAACTCGTCGAATACATCATGGGTGGCGTGCTGGTGGCCCAAGGCCTGCAGAGCCCCACGCCCACAGTGCCCGCCGTGATGGGCGGTGTGGTCATGCTCAACGCCGCCTGCGCCCAGGGTTCGCTCTCGGCCTTCAGCGTGGTGCCCATGAAGGCCCACCGGGTACTCGACATCTGCATCGCCGTGGCCGTGGTGCTGATGGGGGTGCAACCGTGGGTGAGCGTGGAGAACGGCGTGCGCGCAGTGATGGTGTTGGTGGGCCTGGTGCTGGGGTTCGTGTGCCTCATGACCAACTACACGGTGAAGCCGAAACGCACCCGCAAGAAGGGCCAACTCAGCGAAGACATCGGCCGCGCCGCCGGGCGAGCGGTGGGCGACGG
>JBAXQV010000297.1:0-2765 GCA_037131575.1 Actinomycetota bacterium | reverse complement strand
CAGAGCGCTACCTTTGCAAGGTAGATGTCAGGGGTTCGATTCCCCTCGTCTCCACCGAACCGAGTGTTGTCGATGGCCGCCAACACTCGACCGGCGGTCAGGAATGACTGTCGTGTCGAGGGATGCGTTGTAGCGCAAGGCGGGTGTCCGTTCGGCGCAGGTCCCACAGGTAGACCCGGAGCATGAGACTGCCGATCATCACCGTCGCAACGATCAGGGTCGCAACGTTGGGTTGTGCGACGACAAGCACGAGTGCGACTGCAGCAAGGAAGAGGTGAATGCGGTTATGCCGCCACCCCGCCTCCGTCACGAACCACGCTTTGAACACCCCTGCAGCATAGGTCTCACTGCGTATGGTGTCTATGACGCCGACTGCTGGCGCAGGCGACGTTGGTGACGAACACGCCTTGTCGGTCGGCTGAGTTCGAGGTACTGCGGTAGTTGGGAGTGGGTATCGACGGCGCGCCACCCGGGTCTACTTCCTGCCCTTCTTGAACCTCGCCGAGCGAGGACAACCGGTGTAGCGCCTTACCGACAGGTCGGCCGTCTTGATCTCATCATGGCAGGGCGGGAGCCTGAGCGGTGGCCCAATTCGTGGAGCCACCGGACATGCCGTTACGAGTCAGGTGGGCAGAGAGGTGCGGTATCGAACTGATACCATACAGGCATGGCAATGACACTCCGCCTCACCGAAAGCGAGCAAGCGGCGCTGCGCGAGCGTGCCGAGGCAGAGGGCATCTCCATGCAGGAGGCTGCCCGTCGGGCCGTTCGGGAGTTCGTCAGCCGCGGTCAACACAGCGACCGGGTGAACTCTGCGGCACGGCTGATCATGAACAAGCACGCGGACGCCCTGCGACGCCTTGGCGAATGAGCGAACCGGTCGAGTTCCTCGACCTCGACGACCTCGTCGAGTTGGCTCGGAGTTTGCTCGGCGACCCGCCACCGATCCGCGACGTCGGCCTGCTCGGCTCCGCCGCAGCACGACCCCAGACCACGGCCTTCGGTGAGGATGCCTACCCCGACCTGGTCACCAAGGCGGCGGCCCTGCTCCAATCGATCGTCAACAACCCCGCACTCGTTGACGGCAACAAGCGACTCGGCTGGCTCGCCACCGCAGTATTCCTCGAACTCAATGGAGTCAAAGCGTCACGCGCCTCCAACGATGACGTCTACGAGCTCGTCGTGTGGGTCGCCTCATCCAACCCGGACCTCGCCGACATCACCACCCGCCTCCGTCGTGTGATTCAGCCGTCACGCCCCCGGCAGTCCAAGCGATGGTGAGCACAGCACCTGACCCGCACGGCTAGAGCGGTCTCGCCCAGCGACAACCGGAGTTGTCTTCGGTGCAACTTCGGTTGTCGCTTCGTCAACGCGCGCCCGCCTGCGGCGCGCACGAGCGGCAAGTTCCGAGCACGATCGCTGGAAGACTGCCCGTGTGGCGATCACCACATCAGCCGACAACGTGCCGTGTCTCACCATTCGTAGCGCCTACCTCACCAATAGACGCTTGTTCGCTTTCCTCGTGAGCGACGAAGGAGCGCCGAAGGCTGCCGATGGCCGCCGATGGCCGCCGACACTCGACCGGCGGTCAGGAATGACTGTCGTGTCGAGGGATGCGTTGTAGCGCAAGGCGGGTGTCCGTTCGGCGCAGGTCCCACAGGTAGACCCGGAGCATGAGACTGCCGATCATCACCGTCGCAACGATCAGGGTCGCAACGTTGGGTTGTGCGACGACAAGCACGAGTGCGACTGCAGCAAGGAAGAGGTGAATGCGGTTATGCCGCCACCCCGCCTCCGTCACGAACCACGCTTTGAACACCCCTGCAGCATAGGTCTCACTGCGTATGGTGTCTATGACGCCGACTGCTGGCGCAGGCGACGTTGGTGACGAACACGCCTTGTCGGTCGGCTGAGTTCGAGGTACTGCGGTAGTTGGGAGTGGGTATCGACGGCGCGCCACCCGGGTCTACTTCCTGCCCTTCTTGAACCTCGCCGAGCGAGGACAACCGGTGTAGCGCCTTACCGACAGGTCGGCCGTCTTGATCTCATCATGGCAGGGCGGGAGCCTGAGCGGTGGCCCAATTCGTGGAGCCACCGGACATGCCGTTACGAGTCAGGTGGGCAGAGAGGTGCGGTATCGAACTGATACCATACAGGCATGGCAATGACACTCCGCCTCACCGAAAGCGAGCAAGCGGCGCTGCGCGAGCGTGCCGAGGCAGAGGGCATCTCCATGCAGGAGGCTGCCCGTCGGGCCGTTCGGGAGTTCGTCAGCCGCGGTCAACACAGCGACCGGGTGAACTCTGCGGCACGGCTGATCATGAACAAGCACGCGGACGCCCTGCGACGCCTTGGCGAATGAGCGAACCGGTCGAGTTCCTCGACCTCGACGACCTCGTCGAGTTGGCTCGGAGTTTGCTCGGCGACCCGCCACCGATCCGCGACGTCGGCCTGCTCGGCTCCGCCGCAGCACGACCCCAGACCACGGCCTTCGGTGAGGATGCCTACCCCGACCTGGTCACCAAGGCGGCGGCCCTGCTCCAATCGATCGTCAACAACCCCGCACTCGTTGACGGCAACAAGCGACTCGGCTGGCTCGCCACCGCAGTATTCCTCGAACTCAATGGAGTCAAAGCGTCACGCGCCTCCAACGATGACGTCTACGAGCTCGTCGTGTGGGTCGCCGCATCCAACCCGGACCTCGCCGACATCACCACCCGCCTCCGTCGTGCGATTCGGCCGTCACGCCCTCGACAGTCCAAGCG
>JBAXQV010000296.1:0-2803 GCA_037131575.1 Actinomycetota bacterium | reverse complement strand
GCGTAAGCAGATCGCAGAGATTGCCGAAATGAGCATCGACCGGGTGGCGGTGAAGGCAACCACCAGCGAACAGCTCGGCTTCACCGGCCGCCGCGAAGGTATCGTCGCCATGGCGACGGCTACGGTGCGCCTGCCCTGGTCTTGGTAGGGGATTGGTGATGGCGGACGCGGAAACCACCGCGGCGGCGATTGCCTTGCTCGATCTGTGCAAGGCCAAGCGGCTGATGGTGGCGACTGCGGAATCCTGCACCGGCGGACTGGTCGCCGGCGCACTCACCGAGATCGCAGGCTCCTCGGCGGTGGTCGATCGCGGCTTCGTCACCTACACCAACGAGGCCAAGCATCAGATGCTCGGTGTGCCGGCGGACACGTTGACCAATTTCGGCGCGGTCAGCCGCGACACAGCCGAGGCGATGGTTCGCGGCGCACTCGGCCATGCCAGTGCAGATATCGCCGTGTCGGTCACCGGGATCGCAGGTCCAGGCGGCGGTTCAGCCGACAAGCCGGTTGGGCTCGTGCATTTCTCAGCCGGTTCCAGGGGCGGCGCACTGATCCACCGTGAGCGGCGGTTCGGCGGCATCGGCCCCGCGCACAGCCCACAGTCGCTCGACCACTGAACCGGCCACATACGCCGCCCGCCGCGGCACATGACGTGGCGCGATGTTCACTCCCGCTGCCCGGCAGATACCGGCCACCAGTTCGGCCACGGGTCGGGGCTCACCATTGGCGATGACGTACGGCTTGCCGATACAGGCCGCGCCGGGAACGGCGGCGTCGAGTGCGGCCACCAATGCATCGGCAGCGTTGTCGATGTAGGTGGTGTCGATGAGCGCTGCACCATCGCCCACCAACGCCAACCGACCAGCGCGCGCCCGTTCGATGATGCGCCCCACCAACTGCGTATCGCCGGGCCCCCACACCAGGTGCGGACGGATGACCACGGTGGGCAAGGCATCGCTGGCCGCAAGCAAGACGAGTTGTTCGCCCAACGCCTTCGACTCCGCGTACCATGCCCGCTTCCTTCCCGTGACCGCCGGGGTTGCCCCGACACCCACCAGCGCATCACCGGCATGAGCCACCGACGGGGTCGACACGTGTACGAGGCGGGAGAGGGAGTGCCGACGCGCCGCAGCCACAACATTCGCGGTGCCGTCGACGTTGACACTGCGGTACTCGTGCCAACTGCCCACCACACCCACCTTGGCCGCGAGATGGATGACGGCATCGCACTCGCCTACGGCACGGTCGACCAACTCGGCATCGCGAACATCGCCCAACACCTGCGGGGTGTCGAGCCATGTGGGGCGCCGCTGGAACAGCACCACCGAGTCGCCACGAGCGAGCAACTGTTCGGCCGTGCGTTGTGCCAGCAGACTCGACCCACCGGTGACCAACACCTTCATCGAGGCCGCCGGGCCCGTTCGCCGGCCAGCACCGCGCTCGCCCACCCTGCCAACGCCGTGCGGTCGATCTTGGTGTTGTGGCGGATGTCGACCGGTAATGCCCGCACCTGCAATACCGCGGCCACGGGTGTGGGCATGGCGTCGGCGACAGCCGCACGTACATGAGCGGTGAGCACCGGATCGGCCAGACCATCAGCGCCAGCACCAGCGCGCTCGACCACCACGACGAGTTGTTGGCAACCCACCGGCCCCACACCGACGGCGGCACAACGCTCGATACCGGCGACGCGCTCGACCACCACTTCCACCGGAACCGGCGGCACCGCACCAGCATCGGTGTGCACCACATGCACGGCACGACCTTCGATCCACAAGCGGCCCTCGTGGTCGAGGTGCCCCACATCACCCGAGCGATGCCACGGCGCTGCGCCCTCAACGGGAACTGGACGGGCGCCACGTTGGGTGACCCACAACTGGTCGTACCCATCACTCAGCCACGGCGCGCTCACCAGCACCTCGCCGGTTGCCCCAGCCGGAACGAACGACGACGGTTCAGTGGCATCGAAACCGAGTGGGGCGATGGCAACTCGGGCACCCACCACAGGCAGGCCCACACACACTCCTGCGCCACCTTCTGCGCCGACCCGTTCGATGTGCACCAGGTCGATATCGGCCACCGGCAGACACTCGGTCATGCCATAGGGCGTATGCAGTTCGGCCACCGGGCACAACCGCGCCATGGCCCGCAACGTGGCCACCGGCACCGGGGCACCCGCCGACAGCACCAGTCGCAGATCGGCAATACGCGGGTCGCCGGCCACAGCAGCGGTACGCACCACGTTGGCGAGCGCAGCGGGCGAGGCGAACACGATGGTGGCCTGCGTCGCGGCGCATGAGGCGCCCAACGCATCGGTGGTGAGCGTGCCCGGCCGCGTGACATCGACATCGGGAATGGTGGATGCGATACCGAGCGCCGGCCCGTACAGCGCGAAGGGGGCGAAGGCAGCCACCAGGCGATCGGCAGCGGTGATGCCATAGGTGGTGGCCAATGCATCGCGCTGGGCGGCGAGTTGGTGGTGGCGATAGCGGACGCCCTTGGCCGGCCCGGTGGCCCCCGAGGTGTACAGCACCGCTGCAGGGGCATCGGCATCGGGTTCGGCAGGCAGTGGGGCCGCGCTGGCAGCCAATTCATCGAGCGTGGTTTCTCCGCCCAACCGTGTGCTGTTACCCACGGCGACGAACCGCGCCCCGGGTGCCCAGCGCATTGTCTTCGCCGCCACCAACGCTTGCGGCGGCCCGATGACCCATGTGGCACGAGCCGCACGCACCGCCTTACCCAACCCGCGCAACCCCAACCCACGATCGGCCACCACGGTCACGCCGCCGGCTCGCCACACGCC
>JBAXQV010000295.1:0-2809 GCA_037131575.1 Actinomycetota bacterium | reverse complement strand
GGGAACACGGGGGCGCCGGCCACGATGGTGCGCACCACCCGGGCGTCGAGCAGGGCAGCGGGGCCGTCGTGCAGTGGGTTGCAGTCGAGCACCACCAGGTCGGCGGCCAACCCCACGCGCAGCATGCCGCGACGATCTTCCTCGAACGACGCCCACGCCGCGTCACGTGTGCCGTGCACGATGGCGTCGGCAAGTGGCAGGGCGAAGTCGGGGCGCAGCGGTTCGGCCTCGGCCACGTACGGCGACTTACGAGTGGACGCGATGTACATGTTGGGCAGCGGATGATGAGCGGCAGTCGGTGTATCGGTGCCGAACGCTAGGCGCGTGCCGTGGCGCAGGTACTCGGGCCAGGCAAACCCTTGTTGGGCTCGTTCCGGACCGAGCACCTCGAGCCAGTTGTCGAGATACGCCGGGTCGACGTGCACCGGCTGCATCGACGCCGTCACCCCGAGCGGCGCGAGGCGACCGATATCGACGGCATCGACGTATTCGAGGTGCTCGATGCGATGCCGACGCTCGCGCGTATCGCCTCGCTCGGCGCGCCTGGCCGCAGCCACCTCGAACACGTCGAGCACGGTGCGCACCGCCAGGTCGCCGATGGCATGGGCCGCGATCTGCAGGCCCGCCTCATCGGCCGCCAGCACCACAGGTTCGAGCGCCTCTCGGGGCCACACCATCTCGCCCGGCTCACCGTTGGTGAACGGGTGACACATACCTGCCGTGCAACCGTCGATGGTGCCGTCGGTGATGAGTTTGATACCGGCGATCCGCACCCGCCCCTGCCGATGCTGCGCCACCAACTCGACTGCCCGTTCCACCTGTGCCAGCTCGTCGGCGGGGTCACCCGTCCGGTTGATCATCCAGTGCGCAACCACCGTGAACGGCAAGGCACCACGAGCCTCGGCTCGCAGCAAGGCCCCGAGCGGACGATCGTCGAGCCCCATGTCAACCGCAGCCGTGGTGCCAGCAGCGAGGTAGGCGCTCACCGCTGCCGCTAGCAGTCGATCGGCCTCGTCGGGAGTCGAGTTGTTCATCACCGGCCAGGCGAGGTTGTAACCAGCGTTCTCGAGCAACAACCCGGTGGCGTCACCTTGCTCGTCGCGAACGATGGTGCCACCCACCGGGTCGGGAGTGTCCTGCGTGATGCCCAGTTCGGTCAATGCCGCCGTGTTCACCCACACCGAGTGCAGGTCGCTGGCGTCGAGGAATACCGGCCGATCGGCCACGATGGCATCGAGCATCTGCCGGGTGGGCGCCGCCCCCGGTACCGCTGAGAACGTCCACCCCACGCCCAACACTCGCGGCGCGTCGGGGTTGACCGAGAGCCAACGATGCAGTTCGGCAGCGATCTCTTCGAGTGTGATGGCCGGGCGCAGCGCAGCTCGGGTGAGCGCCGCCCCGGTACCCATGAGGTGCGCGTGCCCGTCTACGAACCCGGGCAGTACGAGGCCGGCACCGGCATCCACCACCTCCGCATCCGAGCCAACCAGCGCCTGCGCTTCGGCCAGGGAACCGACGTAGGAGATCACCTCGCCGGCGCACACCACTGCTTCTGCCCAGGGCAGGTCGGGGTCGGCGGTGAACACCTGACCGTGTATCAGGAGCGGGCGCCCAGAATGATCACTCGTCATGCGCCGACGCTAGCCGTGGCTGTTGAGATGATCGAACGCGATCGGCTCCATCCGCTCGCGAACCGGCCGGGTATTGCGAACAGCGGGCGATCGCCTCCGACGTGGTGCGGCACGGTGAAGCGCCCAGAGGTGGCGGCGGCGCCGCGCATCGACCGTCGCCAGCGTAAGACCACCACCGATGAACAGCAGCGCCCACCGCACCAACGTGTGAACGTCGGAACCCGTGGTGGGCAGGTCCATACCGTTGTCGAGCGCCACCTTCTTCATGTCGAGCACGGCGAGGTCGCGGTCGTCTTGCTGATCGCCGGGTGCCACGATGTCGAAATCGTGACGTTCCACATCGCTGTCGGTGGATCGTTTCGTACCCGGGGTCGAGTCGGCATCGGGAAGTGGCCCGAGCGGTGCGGCAACCGAACCCGACCCATCGGCAGCGACCTCGGCGACGTTCTTGAAACTCGTGTGGCGCACACTGTCGAGCCGCAGACCCACCGCTAGTTCCTTGATCGCGCCGGGCGCGAGGCTCGCCAAGTCGGTCCACACCACCATGCCGTCGGCCAGCACGCCGCCATCGCTGGCAGTGGCCAACGACATTCCGGCCGGAATGACATCGTGCACCGAATACGGCCCCGACGACACGGTGCCCTGATTCTTCACGGCGATCCGGTAGCCGATGACACTGCCCTTCGCAAAGGTCTGGCCGTCGACCACGGTTTTGATGAGCGAGAGGTCGTACTCCACCTTCACGTCCACCGTGGCGGCGCCCGTGTGGGGCGCATCGAGGTTGGTGAGCGGACAATACGAACCGACCACGCCGCTCGCCCCATCGTCGGTGAGGGTGGCCGAGTTGCGATACGGCCGCTTGGTGAGATCAGACGGGTGCGCCACCACCGTGAGCGAACGCGTGGCGCCCCGGGCGAGCGCGGTGAGATTCCATGTGAGCGTCGTGGTGCCGTCGGAGTTGTTGGCTGTCGTCGGACTGTCGCTGGCCGATACCAACGAAAGCCCCGCAGGCAGCGTGTCGACCACTGTGTAGGTGGCTGCCGCCACCGAACCACGGTTGGCCACGTTCACCGTGAAGGTGGCATTGGCATCGGGGGTGATCAGCGGCGAGTCGACGCTCTTGCTGAGCGCGACGCCGTAACCCGGTGAGGCCACGACGAGCGACGACGACATTGAGT
>JBAXQV010000294.1:0-2809 GCA_037131575.1 Actinomycetota bacterium | reverse complement strand
CTGCGGCCGCATCTGTTCCGCACGTGGGCGTGCGACGTGCTCGGCCTGTTCCACGCCGACTACGTGTGGCACGACTTCGCGCAGATCTGGCAGACGCCGGGTGCAGGGGAGCAGTACTTCGAGCAGAACGCCGCAACGTCGGTGGAAGAACGCGTCGCCACCTACGAGATGATCGGTATTCCGCGATCCACCGGTGAACGTCTCGTGGCCGACACCGGAGGCGACGCCGCTGCGGAAATGGCGCGCTGCATCCTGGCGCTCTACCGCTCGGCAGCACAGCCGGCCATGGTGGCATGGGGCAAAGAACTCGGTCCGGCGGCCACTCGGCCCGGGTTGGCCATCATCGCCCCACTCGACCCGTTCGTGCGTGGTCTCGACCTGGCTGGTGAGGTTGCCGCCGAGTTGGGTGCCGCAACGGTGGAGATGGAGGGTCAGGGCCATTGGTGGATGCTCGGCGACCCGGTGTCTGCCGCTGCGCACCTCGAACGGTTCTGGAGTGAGCGCCCATGATTCCCGCTGGCTTTGCATCGGAAGAAGCGCTCACCTTCGTGTGCCCGCGATGCGATACCACGGTTGCCGAGCGGCTGTACGGCCCATGTTCGGCGTGCCGCACCGACCTCCGCGCGAAATTCCTGGGAGAGGCACGAGACGTCGAGGTGGCTGAATATGTGCCGAAGATGAACGTCACGCCGAACGCTGTTGCCCTCAAAGAGAGCGACTGAACACACCGTCGCGCCACGCGATTCTCACCAAGATCACCCGCTCGGGACGATGCGCGTCAGCAAGGTCGGCGAGTAGCGTCGTCAACCGTGGCGGAACTGATCGACAAGGGGCGCGAACGGGTTGGTGAGATCACCGACAAGGCTCAGGGCTGGGCGCACACGTGGATGAATGACCACGATGATCACGAAGTGGTCGAAGTGGCGCTGCAACTGTACGAACGCGATCGCGATGCGTTCGCCACCGTGCTCGGCAGCGCCCTCGCGTTCCGGTTGTTCCTGTTCATCATTCCCGCCGACATTGCGCTCACCAGCCTGTTCAACCTGCTTCGAATCGGGTCGCTCTTCAGTTCCGTCTTGTCTGAGTCGTCAGCCACTGCCGACAGCTCGAAGTACGTTCTGTCGACGAGTTGGTGGCAATCGCTCGGGCTGTTCATCTCCTTCACCGTGGCCACCATGTGGGCCGGCAGATCGTTGGGTCGAGTACTTGCCACGTGTTCGGCGGCAGCATGGGGCCTGCCGCCTCGTCGGGCGAAGGTAGGCCTGAAAGGTGTCGCTGCACTTACCGGCCTGTTCGCGATTCTGCTGGTGAGCTCACTGCTGTTGGCTGCCATTCGCGACGCGAGCGGGTTCACGGTGAGTCTCGGTACGTGGGCCTTGGTGGCGGGCTCGATGATGATCGGGTGGTTCGTCATCTCGGTGCTGCTGCCGCGGGGTGCCACCGACCCCGGCGCCTTGATCCCTGGTGCGGTCATCGTTGGCGTCGGCTTTGCCGGGTTGCAGTGGTTCATGCACTTCTATCTACCCAACAAGATCGCCCGTCTTTCCGACACGTATGGCTCGGTGGCCAACTCGGCGGCAACGCTCGGTTACTTCTTCTTCGTGGGCCGCATGATGGTGAGCAGCCTCGTGCTCGACGCGGTGGTCTACAACCGCTACGGCACCGTGTCGCGCTGGGTGTTTCAACTCCCGCTCATCCGCGCCATTCCTCGTCGGTGGCCCCGGTTGGCTCGCTACTTCGGCCTCGACGACATGCTCGAGCCCGCCGCCGTGGCTCCAGCCGCAGAATCGGTAGCCGACGTGAAGTGAGCGCCGAAGAACGACCGACAGAGGCCCGACTCAGGCCGGGTCGTTGTGGGCGTCGGCCAAACCAGCACCTGGGCGGAACGTGGTGTCGCTCTCACCTTGCTCGCGAGCCTTGGCCATATTGGCCATGGTGGTGGCCATCGCTTGTGCAGCGCCCTGGTGGCCCATGATCTTGCTCATCACCGCGGCCGATGCACCCGCCATCAACTCGCCCTGAATGCCGGTGACGTATTCGGCCGAGGCGCGCTGCGGCCGCACGTAGCCGTTGATCTCGGGCACGACGTAGCGAGCGATGAGTTCCCACGAGCGCATGGTCGCCTCGCGGTCGGCCCAGTCGTGGGCGAAACCGAGCACCACACCGAACCCACCGGTGACGTCCTGCAGGTTGCGGATGGCTGCGATGAGGTCGTCGGGGGTGCCCACCACGGCGGCACCACCGCCCTGTGCGCCACCCGCAGCGACCTGTTCGAGCAGGTCCCACTCGTTAGCCACGTGCACGGCACCTGGGCGGCCGAGCACCTTCACGTTGTAGTCGTTGTGCCAGCGTTGCAGCCCGTGCACGGCCTCGTTGCGGGCCTGCTCGCGGCTTTCGGCGATGTGCCAACTCATCAGCACACGCCAGTCGCGTCGGTCGACCGATTGGCCGTGCTGGGCGGCTGATTCCTCGGCAAAACCCCACTGGGTGGGCAGCGCGGCGATTCCATCGCTCGAGGTCGAAGCAATCGAAATGACACCCATGCCGTACTTGCCGGCCAACTGCATGCCCGACGGCGAGATGCTCGATGCCGCTGCCATCGGCACGCTTTCTTGCAGCGGCAGGATCTGCAGGCCGGCGTCGTTGAGGGTGAACCACTCGCTGTTGTGGGTGACCCGCTCGCCGCGCAGCAGAGGGACGATGGCCGATAGTGCTTCGTCTTGCCGGTCGCGCTGCACCATCGGGTCGATACCGAGCATGCGTGCGTCGGACGGCAGTGCGCCGGGGCCGCTGCCGAACATCGCCCGAC
>JBAXQV010000293.1:0-2826 GCA_037131575.1 Actinomycetota bacterium | reverse complement strand
ACAACGCCTTCACTTCGATACCCGAGTCGGTTCGCTTGTCGTCGCTCATCACCCCCGATCGTACGACGCTGCTCGCCCCCTGGCCCATTCGACCGACAACTGACGAGCGGCTTCGCCCCATCGACGCTGTGCAATAGTGTCGAAATGGTGCGTTGGGGAGCACGAGTAGTGGTGACGACTGCGATATTCACTGCTGCGCTCATCGGCAGTGTTGCCGGTGGCTCACCAACGCCCGTGCATGCCGGCGACGGCATCGCCGTGTCGAGCATCACCACCTACACCATCGACGAGGCTGTCGCAGCGGTTCACGTAACGATGGAGATGACGATGGTGAACACCTTGCCCGACCGGCGATCCGGCAAGGTGATCGAGCAGTCGTACTTCTCGGGCTACACCGTCGACGTGCCAGCCAGCGCCGAGAAACCCGCCGCACTCACCAGCGATGGCACACCGATGAAGGTGAGCCGACGCGTCGAGGCTCAGAGCGACGAGTACGGGGCTGTCGACATCGCGTTCCCCGATCGGTTGTTCTACCAACAGATCCTCCGGTTCACCCTCAGCTACGACATCGGCGGCATGCCCCCGCGGAGCGACAACGGAACCCGCGTGAACCCCGCGTACATCTCGTTCCTCGCCTTCGGAGTGGGCGACCCATCGAAGGTCGATGTGGTGGTGAAGGTGCCCGACACGTATTCGGTGGAACTCCTCGGTGGCCACACCACCAGCACCCATGACGGGGCCACCACGACGTACACCGCTGCGGGCATCACCAGCCCCTCCCGGTTCACCCTCTTCGTGTCGGCACGCAACGATTCGCTCCTCGATTCGGTCGATCATCGCGACAAGGCCAACCGCCCGTTCACAGTGTCTGCGTGGCCTGGCGACACCGGGTGGAAGAGTTTCGTGACCGAGCAGATCGATACCGGCGTTCCCCAGCTCGAGCAGCTCATCGGGCAGCCATGGCCGGTCGACAACCTCGAGATCCACGAGGCTTACACGCCCTATCTGCACGGCTACGACGGATGGTTCAGCGCCTCTCAGAAAACCATCGAACTCGGTGAACTTCTCGACGCCGAAACCACACTGCACGAGTTGTCGCACGCCTGGTTCAACGAGGATCACTTTGCGGCTCGGTGGATGAACGAAGGGTTCGCCCAGCTGTATTCGAACAAGGTGCTGGCTGCCACCAAACAAGAAGCATCCACCGCCGACACCCCCGATACAGCCGCCGAGGGACACATCGCGCTCAATGCATGGGGCTCCCCGAAGCTCGACAGCAGTGCCGACGCCACCGAGGACTACGGATACAACGCTTCGTTCTGGTTGGCCACGCAGTTCGCCGACGAGGTGGGCGACGACAAGATGCGCGCCGTGCTCGGAGCCATCATCGACCGCCGCACCTCGTATCAGGGACCCGGCGACCCGATCACATTCAGCGGCGCCGTCGATTGGCAGCGGCTGCTCGACCTGCTCGACGATGTGGGGGGTTCCACCCGCGCCGACGATCTCATCACCCAGTACGTGGCGTCGAAACCCGAGATCGAACAACTGCGTGAACGCGGCACCACCCGCGCTGCCTATGCGCAGCTCACCAGCGCGGGAAGCGGTTGGGTAGCGCCGCGCACTGTGCGTGCCGCGATGGCTGTGTGGGACTTCAAGGCAGCCACCCAGGCCATCGCCGATGCCCAGGTGGTGCTCGACGCTCGCGCCCACCTCGACACCCAGGTGGCTCAACTGCACACGAGTTACCCCGCCTCGTTCAAGACCTCGTACGAGGTGGCGATGAACGACGACCTCGACACGCTGGCCACCACCATGTCGAGACAGTCGACGGTTGCCGACCAACTCCTCAGTGCCGAAGCCAAGGCGCGGGCCGAACACGGCTTGTTCGGACGAATCGGGCTGGTGGGCACCAACCTCGGCGCCCAACTCGATGACGCCAAGGCGGCATTTGCCGCCGGCCACCTCGATGACGCTGTTGCCGAAGTGCATCGCGTCGATGCATCGATCGCCGGCGCAGCCTCGCTCGGCCAGCGACGCTTCGCCATCACGGTGCTCATCGCCGTGCTTCTGGTGGAACTTCAGCTGACGATGTTGGTGTGGATACACAGCCGGTTGCACCGCCCGCGCATAGCGATTGCATCGTCGGGCCAGCCACCATTACCACCGCTACCGTCGTTATCTCTGGTCAATACCACGACTGTGTCTGCCCCGTGGGCAGCACCGAACGGGCCGGTCTCCACGGCCCATCCCCCGCCGCCCGCGCGGTGACCTGATTTTCATCCGCTGCTGCGTCGGGTCCGTATGAAAGGCAGCACTCACACAGTGCCAATCGATCACCGACACGAGAGGCTCCCATGTTCCATCACACTTCCCACTCACAGTCCAAGCGCAGGCGTGCCCTCCTCGGCACTGCACTGTTGGCATCCACCATCGGTGTGGCGTTCAGCGCATCTCCCATCTCGGCGGCGGCAACACCGAAGTGCACCATCACCGGAACCGCCGGTAACGACACCCTCCGGGGCACCGCCGGCAACGATGTCATCTGCGGCCTGGGCGGCAACGACACCATCACAGGTGGCACCGGCAACGATGTGCTCGACGGAGGCACGGGCAACGACACGCTGGTCGGCGGCACCGGCAACGACACGCTGGTCGGCGGCACCGGCAACGACTCCCTCGACGGTGGCGCCGGCAACGATGCGGTCGGCGGCGAAGCCGGGAACGACACCCTGAAGGGTGGCACTGGCACCGACACCGTGAACACCGGTGGAGGCACCGACACCTGCGCTCCCGATGCCGCCGACCGCGTCACCGGCAGCTGCA
>JBAXQV010000292.1:0-2829 GCA_037131575.1 Actinomycetota bacterium | reverse complement strand
GCGGTCTGGCTACGCCGCACCCTCGAGGTCAGTTACGCGGCACCTTGATCCAGGGCAGGTCTTTGTCGAGGCGCGGTTCGCCCGGCAGGCCCAGCACCTGTTCGCCGAGGATGTTGCGCATGATCTCGCTGGTGCCACCCTCGATGGAATTGGCCCGGGCCCGCAAGAACGCGTGGCGGATGCCGTGTTCGAGCCCATCGACCGACAGGTTGTCGGGGCGGCGGAACGTGTAGTCGAACCCGATGAGGCCCTCGGCACCCAACAGGTCGATACCGAACTCGCTGACCTTCTTGTTGAAGTCGGCGAGTGCCAACTTCGAGATGGAACCTTCTGGCCCAGGATTACCAGCTTTCGCCCGAGCACCGGCGCGGGCGTTGGTGAGGCGCATCGCCTCGGAGGTGCACCACAACTTGGTCATCTGGTCGCGGCGTGCGGCAGTGCGCTGATCGGCGGGTAGTGCCTTCCAGATGTCGAGCACCACGTCGATGGGGCCACGGCGGCGTGCGCCGCTGCCCGAACCGATGGCCGTGCGCTCGTTCATGAGTGTGGTGAGCGCGGCTCGCCAGCCTTCACCCTCGGCGCCGATGCGCATCGAGTCGGGCACACGCGCGTCGGTCATGTACACCTCGTTGAACTCGGCCTCGCCGGTGATCTGGCGCAGTGGCCGCACTTCCACACCCGGGAGGCGCATGTCGAGTGCAAAGTAGGTGAGGCCCTTGTGCTTGGGCTGGTCGGGGTCGGTGCGCGCCACGAGCATGCCCCAGTCGCCGAGGTGAGCGAGGGTGTTCCACACCTTCTGCCCGTTGATCACCCATTCATCGCCATCACGTACGGCACGCGTGCCAAGGCCGGCGAAGTCGGACCCCGAGCCAGGCTCGCTGAACAGTTGGCACCAGCGCTCCTCACCGGTGAACATCGGCCGCAGGAAGCGGTTCTTCTGCTCATCGGAGCCGTGGGTGACGATGGTGGGGCCCGCCAACGCCATGAAGAAGGTGGAGGCGTCTTGGCCTGCTGCGCCCGCCTTGCGCACACGCTCTTCCACCAGTCGGTTCAGGTCGGGCCGCACGCCCAGGCCGCCGAACCCCTTGGGGAAGTGCACCCACGCGAGGCCGTGGTCGTAGCGGGCGCCACGGAAGGTGCGATCATCGACCTGCTTGGGGTCGACACTGGCCAGGAGGCGGGTGAGCGCGTCCTCCACCAGGGCCTGGTCGGAGTCGAGTGTGTGCGCAGCGGGTGCCTCGGCGGTGGTGCTCATGTAGTCAGTCTCGCGACTTTCCCACGGGTGATCAAACAGACGTACCGGCACCGTGCACTTTTCGGAGCATCAGGGACGTTCACAATCGGTGGTTTCGGCATCGTCTGCGACCACTTCTGTTCGAAGACCGAATGGAGCGCGAGGAACGAGCAACGATGGACAGACGGCAATTCCTGCGCACCGGCGCACTGGCAGTGGGAGGCGGCATCGTCGCGTCATCACTGTCGCCGCGCGGTGCGATTGCCGCCATGGTTCGTGTGCCGCAACCGTCATCGGGCGCAACGGGATATGGCGCATTGACTGCCGCGCCCGATGCCAACGGATTCCTGCTGCCTGCCGGGTTCACCTCGCGGGTCGTCGCTGCTGCCGGCGATGTGCTCGACAACACCACGTTCGTGTGGCCGCCGCACCCCGATGGCATCGGCACCGTTGCCACCACTGACGGCGGGTTCGTGCTGTTCTGCAATAGCAACGTGTTCAACGTGTCGCCGGTGGGCGTGGGCAGCGTGACGGCCGTGGCGTTCGGCCCTGATGGCACCATTCACCAGGCCACCCAGGTGCTCGCCGGTTCGCAGGCCAATAGCGGTGGTTGCGTCACCCCGTGGGGCACGTGGTTGAGCGTTGAAGAAGATGCGCTCTACGACCACGGCCAGGTATGGGAGTGCTCATCTGCAGGCGGCGTGAAGCCCAAGTCGTTGGCTGCGCTCGGCCGCTTCTCGCACGGATCGATCGTGGTCGACCCCGATGGGCAGCACGTGTACATGACCCAGGCGCATCCGTTCGGACTGCTGTATCGATTCACCCCGACCTCGTATCCCGACCTCTCGGCAGGCGTGCTCGAAGCGTGTTCGGTGTCGCCGAAGGGGGCCGTGAGCTGGGTGCCCGTACCCGACCCGTCGGCCGCTTCGCAATCGATTCGCGACCAACTGCCGAACATGGCGGTATTCGGCAGCGGTGGTGGTTTGGCATGTGCCGATGGGACGCTGTGGTTCACCACCACCCAAGACAGCGCCATTCACTCGATCGACCTGAAGGCACAGACCCATCAGACGATCTTCGTCGGCGACAAGGCTGATGCCGATGCCAATCGCAATGGATTCGCGAGTGGGCGCGCGCTGGCCTACGACGCAGGCACCGGCATGTTGCTGGTGAGTGAGAACGGTGCGGCCCCCACCCTGATGATGGTGGGGCGCGACGGCAAGGCCGTTCCGTTCGCGCAACTCGTGGGGGCCGGGCACGACGTGTCGCGTCTCAGCGGCGTGGCGTTCGACCCACTGCATCAACGTTTGTTCGTATCGTCGGAGCGCGCCACGACGGCGAGTTCGGTGGGGCAGCTCATCGCTGGGCTCGATGCCAACGATTTCGACGGTGGCGTCACCTACGAGATCTCTGGTCCGTTCGCCACGGTGGCCGCCCCGAACGTGGTGGTACCTCCGCTCGGCACTGTCACCCCCAGCAGTACCGTGCCCAGCGAGACCGCGAGCGAGGGCACCCCTACCGAAGGCAACACCGGTACGGCTGAGCCGACTGCGACCACCGAAGCGTCGTCCCACGCCGAGACCACAGAAGAGAAC
>JBAXQV010000291.1:0-2832 GCA_037131575.1 Actinomycetota bacterium | reverse complement strand
TCGGGATGTTCGAAGGCATCGGCGGTGGGCAACACCACCACTCGGGTTGCGCCGACGTGGTCGATGATCCGTCGGTCGAGTTGGTCGTTGGCCACGAAGGGGCCGCCGCCCTGGAGTGCGATGATGCCGGTCATGGCCCGAGCGTACGCCCCGCACGCCTACCGGGGTTGGTAGGACTCGCCGTTACTGGGGTTCGGTGTCAGTCGGGTTCGCTGTCAGTCGGGTTCGTCGTCACTGAGCGTCGGTGAGGAACACGTCGGCGATGGCCTGCACCGTGGCAGCACCCACACCGTGTGAGGCGAGGAACTCCTGCACCGAGCCGTACTGTGCATCGAGCGAGGCGAGCACACGGTCCATCGCTTCGGGCAGTGCGTTGGTGAACGCAATGGGGGCCACGTTGAACCGCTCCACCAGGTCGGGTTCTTCACGGCGCGCCCATTCCATCATGCGCACCATGGCAGCGGTGGTGAGTTCGTAGTCGTGCAGCACCACCTCGCGCGGCACACCGAGTGCCGTGAGCAGCAGTGCGGCCACCACGCCCGTGCGGTCTTTGCCGGCCGCACAGTGGAACACGGCGGGCAGCGCCCCCGGCTCGGCGAGCAGCGTGATGGCGTGGGCGAACCGCTCGGCCCCGTTGTCGAGCATGTCGTGGTAGGCCCAGTCGAGGAAGTCGACGGCACTGCGCTCGACCGCAATGTCTTCACTGGCCCAGGTGGAATCCATCACCGGCAGATGGTGGAAGTTCACCTCCACCTGCTCGACGGGGAACTTCCCACGCTCGTCGATTTCGCGGGCCGTACGCAGGTCGATGACGGTGCGCACACCACGGCGTCGTACTTCCTCGAGGTCGGTGCCCGTGAGGCGGTACAGTCCGTCGGCGCGGTAGATCATGCCCCAGCGGGTCACTCGGCCATCGGCGGTGGGGTAGCCACCGAGATCGCGGAAATTGTGGACTGCGTCGAGCGAGACCAGGCGCCGCGGATCGGCACCCAATGCTTCGACATTGATGGAGGGGGAAGTCACTCGACCACCCTAACGAGATGATGCAACCGCCGACGGTGGTGAAGGTGAACCAGCGGTGAAACCTGCGTCACAGCAGGGGTTCGTCGGCTCCAGTACCGTCCTCGCCGATGCCAGCAGTGTGATCGGCGTCGTCCCAACGGTTCAGTTGTTCCAGTGCGTGTGCCCACACTTCGGGGAGTGCCGGCTGCAGGTGGGGGCCGTTGCGGTCGATCACCCGGTCTCTGGTGATGCCGTGCTCACGCCAGGTGGTGCCACCTTCGGCCAGGTTCAACAGCATCGGCGCCATGCGGTCGATGGCCATCACGAACCGCGCCTCCGCCGTGTCGCCCCGTTCGTATTCGTCCCACAGTTCGCGCATCAGCGCACCGTGGGCATCGGGCAGGAGGCCGAACAACCGGTCGGCGGCGGCCTGCTCGCGTTCCTCTTTCGAGGCAGCGTCGGCGCCCTGGTCGTAGGCGAACGTGTCGCCGGCATCGATCTCCACCACATCGTGGGTGAGTGCCATGGCCACGGCCCGGCCCACATCGACCGGTTCGGTGGCGTACGGCGCGAACACCAATGCGGCCATGCCCAGATGCCAGGAATGCTCGGCCGTGTTCTCACGCCGGCTGCCATCGGCCAAGCGGTTGCGGCGCTCGACACTCTTCAGCCGATCGAGTTCCATGAAGAAGCGCAAGGCTGCTTGCACATCGCTCGTGGCAATCATCTCGCTCGACCCGTCTGTGCTGGACATTTTCACAAGTTACCCATCAGTAGCTAAGGTCGCCTTTCATGGCAACGAGTAACAATGGTATTGCCCGGGTGGGCATCTGTGGGTCGGGCATCATGGGGTCGGGTTTGGCTGAAGTGGCCGCCCGCGCCGGCAAGACCGTCGTGGTGCGTTCGCGCTCGCAAGAGAGCGCCGACGCCATGGTGAGCACTCTGGGTCGCAACCTGGCCCGCGCCGTCGAGCGCGGCAAGGCCACCGACGAAGAGCGCACCGCCATTCTCGGTCGCATCACCGCCACCGACGACCTCGCCGCGCTGGCCGACTGCGACCTGGTCATCGAGTCGGTGGTGGAAGACCTCGAGGTGAAGAAGACACTGTTCGCTGAACTCGATCGGCTGGTGCAGCCCGACGCCATCTTGGCCACCAACACCTCCACCCTGCCGGTGATCGACCTGGCCATGGCCACCCAGCGCCCCGACCGAGTGTGCGGTATCCACTTCTTCAACCCAGCTCCGATGATGGCTCTGGTGGAAGTGATCAGGCCGCTCAGCGCCAGCGACGACACCATCGCTGCTGCACTCGAGTTCGCCACCGCGTGCGGGAAGGATGCCGTCGAGGTGAAAGACCGCGCCGGGTTCATCGTGAACGCGCTGCTCTTCCCCTACCTCAACAACGCAGTGCGGATGTGGGAGCAGGGCACCGCGTCGCTCGAGGCCATCGACGCCGCGATGAAGGGTGGCTGCAACTTCCCGATGGGCCCGTTCGCGCTGCTCGACCTGGTGGGCCTCGACACGTCGGTGGCCATCCTCGACGCGCTCTACACCGAGTTCCGCGACCCCAACTACGCCGCGGTGCCCACCCTGCGCCGCATGCTCAGCGCCGGGCACCTGGGTCGCAAGACCAAGCGCGGCTTCTACACCTACTGAGCGCTCGGTGCCGCGTGACTGCGCGGTGACCACTCGCCGCTGGCATCGGTGCGCCATCATGGGCTGATGCCGCGCTGGCCCGACCCGGTGGAACCACCACCCACGCGGTGGCGGCTTCCCGACCCCACCGATTCCGACAAGCATGGCTTGTGCGCGCTCGGCGCCGATCTCGAG
>JBAXQV010000290.1:0-2848 GCA_037131575.1 Actinomycetota bacterium | reverse complement strand
GGTATCGGCTCGGGCGATGTGATGTACGGCTTCGCCGACTATGCCCAGCACTTCATCGGCGAGGACCCACTGCACCTCGAACAGCACGCGGCTCGTCTGGCCAACATCGAGTTCCATGCCGGCCGGCCGTGGCCGCTCGACGTGGCGCTGTGGGACCTGGCGGGCAAGTGCGCCGATGCACCGGTGTGGAGCCTGCTCGGTGGAGCATCGAGCCGCCTCCGCCTGTACGCCTCGAGCGCAGTACACCGACCCATCGCCGAGATGGTGGCCGTGGCACGGCACATGCTCGACGCTGGGTTCGACGCGTTGAAGGTGCGCTTCGGCAGGGCGTCGATTCATGACGACTTGGCGGTGGTGAAGGCCATCCGCGATGCGGTGGGCGAGCGACTGACGCTGATGGTCGACTGCAACCAGGGTTGGCGAATGCCGTGGGATACCGCTGCCCCGTGGACGCTCGAGCACGCCACCGAGGTGGCGCTCGAACTGCAGCACGAAGGCGTGTTCTGGATGGAAGAACCGCTGCACCGTGGCGACTACGCGGGGATGACCGAACTCCGCCACCGCGTGCGCGCTGCGGCCGTCACCGGACACGAACCATTGCGTATCGCCGGGGGAGAAATGACCCGCGAGCCCTACGAGTTCCGGGAGCTACTCGAGCGCGACTGCCTCGACGTGTTCCAACCCGACTGCGTGATCACCCAGGGCATCAGTGGGCTGGCACCGCTGGCCCGCCGAGTGGCTGCAGCGGGCAAGTTGTTCACACCGCACACGTGGGGCAACGGGATCGGTGTGCTGGCCAACCTGCATCTCGCTGCCGGAACCGTGGGTGCCACAGGTTCGGGTTGGGTCGAGTACCCCTACGACCCGCCCGAATGGAGCCTCGAACGCCGCGACTATCCACTGCGTTTCCCACTGCGGCATCACGCCACCGCCGACGGCGCATGGATCGACATCGGCGACCGGCCTGGGCTCGGTATCGACCTCGACGAGACCGCACTGGATCGCACGATCAGCACCGTGGCCACCTTCCAGTAGGGTACCCACCGATGGCTCGCACACCCGATCTCGAGCGACGCCAAGAACTGCTCGACCGCATTGTCGACTATCTCGCCGAACACGGCTTGGCACAGGCGACCTTGCGTCCATTGGCCAAGTCGCTCGATGTGAGCATCAACCGGCTCGTGCACCACTTCGGGTCGAAAGAGCAGCTCATCGATGCCGCGCTGCGGCGAGCCGAAGACCGCCAGGTTGCTGTGCAACAAGCCTGGCTGCAACGCAACCCCGACATCACCATGGCCGAGCTGTATCGGAAGTGGTGGAAGTGGATCTGTGCCGACCCGGCCAACCTCGCCCTGGTGCGTCTCGGGCACGAGGCAGCGGCGCTCGACTCGACGGTCACCGGCGTGGCGGGCGATGTGCGCGCCGACCAGATCGGGGTGTGGCGTCGCGATGCCGAGCAGCACCTCATTCACGACGGTCTGTCACCCGAGGCGGCCCACATCGAAGCGTCGATCCAAAAGGCCACCTTCACCGGCCTCATCCTCGACCTGCTCGCCACCGGCGACCGTCGCCGACTGTCGCGTGCGCTCGACATCAACCTCGAGCGACTCACGGCGATGATCGCCGCTACCCGAATCTAGCGAGTGGCCTTTTCTTCCTCGTAGGCAGCGATGGCGGTGAGCTGTGCCCCGAGTGTGGCATCCACCCAACGCGAACCGGCGCCGACGATGCGGTCGTAACTAGTCTGCGGGCCGGAGAGATGGTTGGTGAAGTGCGGCATCACCTGTTCGGCGAACAACTCGTAACTGCGCAGGGTGGCTGCATGGTCGGCCAGGTCGGCACCGAGGAACAGGTAGGCGCCGAAGCCGCCGGTCTTGGCCTGCAACCGTTCGATCTGCTCGATGGCCATTTCGGGAGTACCGATGACCATGCGCCCCGACTCGTTGGCGTAGTCGATGAAGTCGTCGTAATCGCTGGGCGGCGGGGGAGCGCTGGGGTCGCCCGTGGGGATGATGTGGCTGAGGTATTGGAACACCCACTGCAGCCCGTAGCGACAGTTGGCCTTGGCCTGCTCGACCGTTTCGGCGATGTGCATCGGCCCCATGAGCCGCCACTTGCTGCGGTCGATGTGGTGGCCATGGCGCTCGGCCTCGCTCTGCCACACGTTGAAGTTGTAGTCGAGCACCTGGAACGCGGCCGGCTCGGTGGCAGCGATCGACAGCATTCCGGTGCCATAGCGGCCGGCGAGCTTCGACCCCGACGGGCTGATCGACGAGGCCACCACGATGTCGAAGTTGCTGTAGGGCCGCACCTGCAGCACGGCCTCCTCGCAGGTGAACCAGTCGGTGTGCTCGGTGACCGTTTCGCCTGCGAACAGACGCATCATCACATCGAAGGCCTGCTCCATGCGCGGGCGCTGATCGAGCGGGTTGATGCCGAGCATGGCCGCATCGCTGGTGAGTTGGCCCGGGCCGGCGCCGAACATCATCCGGCCACGGGTGAGGTGGTCGAGCATCACGATGCGGTCGGCCAAGATGAACGGGTGGTGGTAGGGCAGTGAGTTCACGCCCGTGCCGAGCTTGATGTGCCGGGTGCGCTCGGCCGCCGCGGCGATGAACACTTCGGGGCTGGCGATGAGCTCGCTACCCGCCGAGTGGTGCTCGCCGATCCAGGCTTCGGCATACCCGAGCCGGTCGAGGTGCTCCATCAACTCGAGGTCGCGGTGCAGCGCCAGGGTGGGGTTCACCCCCGTCTTGTGCATCGGCGGCAGGAAGATCCCGAACCGGAGCGGAGCAGATGACGGTGTGAGCTGCGGCATTCCTCCATCCTCCCACGTCCCACCCCACCC
>JBAXQV010000289.1:0-2857 GCA_037131575.1 Actinomycetota bacterium | reverse complement strand
TCGGCCGGCCAATAGGCGATGTGATGCAGGCCGCCCTCCGGGCATCGTTCGAGGAAGTCGAGATACGTGGAGGGTTGATCGTTGTGCTGGGCGATCAACTCCACCTGCAGGTCGCCCATGTGGGCGATGGCGATGCTGAAGTCGAGCTGGCCCGGTTGGCCCCGATGCACGAAGTCGTCGACGGGCGGATGCTCGACGAGCAACCACGGCCCGATGCCCAGCACATCGACCCAGTGGGTGATGTGCTGATGCAACGTGGCCGCGGGCACGACGTAGCCGAGTTGGCGGACCTCTCCGAAGGCGGCGACAGGGTTCACGCCGCCGACGTTACGCCGGGATGGCCTCGAATGCCGCGGCAAGCACGTCGAGATATGTGTCGGCGAGATGGAAGGTCATCGCCTCGCGAACCCGTTCGGGAACATCTTCCAAGTCGGGCCCATTGCGCTTGGGCAGCACTACCTCGGTGAGGCCGGCGCGGTGGGCGGCGAGCACCTTCTGCTTCACGCCGCCGATGGGCAACACCTTGCCCTGCAACGTGATCTCGCCGGTCATGCCCACCGTGGGCTTCACGGCCTTGCCGGTGAGCAGGCTCACCAGCGCAGTGGTCATGGTGATACCGGCCGAGGGGCCGTCTTTCGGCACCGCACCGGCGGGCACGTGCACATGCACGCGCTTTGCCAGCAACGCCGGGTCGATACCGAGTTGCTCCGCATGCGAACGCACGTAGCTCAGTGCAATGTGCGCGCTCTCCTTCATCACATCGCCCAGCTGCCCGGTGAGGGTGAGCACCGGCTCGCCACCTGCGTGATCGCCGCCAGCCAGCGGGAAGGCCGTGGTTTCGATGAACAACACATCACCACCTGCGCCCGTGACAGCGAGGCCGGTGGCCACGCCCGGCACGGTGATGCGTTCGGCCACCGACAGCAGTTCCTGTTCGTCGACCCGCGGCCGGCCGATCCATTCACGAACATCGTTGGCGACCACCTCGATGGGGGCGACACGTTTGCCGGTGGCCAGCGCAGCCGCCACCTTGCGCGACAGCTTGCCGAGTTCGCGCTCGAGCGAGCGCACCCCAGCCTCACGTGTGTAGCCGGCGATGATGGCGCGGACCGCTGCTTCGGGCACCTGCACCTCACTCGGTTGCAGGCCGGCTCGTTCGAGTTGGCGAGGCAGGAGGTACCGCTCGGCGATGAACACCTTCTCGTCCTCGGTGTACCCGTCGAGGCGCACGAGTTCCATGCGGTCGAGCAACGGTGCGGGGATGGTGTCGGCCACATTCGCCGTGGCGATGAACACCACTTGCGACAGGTCGAGTTCGAGTTCGAGATAGTGATCGCGGAACGTGTGGTTCTGCGCCGGGTCGAGCACTTCGAGCAGGGCGGCCGTGGGGTCGCCGCTCCAGCCGCCGGCGCTGAGCTTGTCGACCTCGTCGAGCAGCACCACCGGGTTCATGCTGCCGGCCTCGATGATGGCGCGGGCGATGCGACCGGGCTGGCTGCCCACGTAGGTACGGCGATGGCCACGGATCTCGGCCTCATCGCGCACACCGCCCAGGGCCACGCGCACGAAGTTGCGACCCATGGCGCGGGCCACCGATTCGCCCAGGCTGGTCTTGCCCACGCCTGGCGGACCCACCAAGGTGATCACGGTGCCCGCACCGCGGCCGGCGTCGGCGATATCGCGATCGCGGCGCAGTTTGCGTACGGCGAGGAACTCGACGATGCGGTCTTTCACATCGTCGAGCCCGAAATGATCGGCGTCGAGCGTGGCGCGCGCCTCGGTGAGATCGAGTTGATCGTCGGTGCGCGTGGCCCATGGCAACTCGAGCACACGGTCGAGCCAGGTACGCACCCACGAATGCTCGGGCGACTGTTCGCTCATCCGTTCGAGGCGATCGATCTCTTTGTCGACGAAAGCCGCCGTCTTGTCGGTGAGATGCTCGCGAATGGCCGCCAACCGAGTGCGGTACTCGCCCACCACATCGTCGCTGCTCTCGCCCAACTCCTTGCGGATGGCAGCGAGTTGCTGACGCAGCAGATAGTCGCGCTGCTGTTTGTCGACGCCTTCGGTGACGTCGGCGCGGATCTGCGCGGTCACTTGCAGTTCGGCGAGATGCGCCTTGGCCCAGTCGACCACCAGCGCCACGCGCTGAGCCACATCGACCGCCTGCAAGACGGTGGCGCGCTGTTCGGCATCGGCCTCGCTCCACACCACGACGGCATCGGCCAACGCACCCGGCTCGGCGACGGTGCGCAAGATTTCTGGGAGTCGCCGGCTCTGGCGCAGTTTGGCCACCTCGTCGAGCACCACTCGCAGCTCGCGTGCGGCAGCTTCCACCCGCGGTGTGGGCCGGGGCTCGGCCAGCAGCTGCACCTCGGCATGGTCGGCACCGCGTTCGCTGGTGTGGCGGGCGACGATGCGGGCGCGCCGTTCGGCCTGCACGATGGCGGCCGGTTGCCCACTGGGCAGGTTGCCGACGTTGGGCACGCGGGCCACCACGCCAATGTCGGCCACTTCGGGCGCCACCAGGAGCACTCGGCCGTCGGCCGCCAGCGCGGCATCAACCGCCACACGCACGGCTTCGTCGTCGAGCGACATGGTGATGAGTGAACCGGGGAGCACCGCCTCGGGGAGAGCGACGATGGGCAGCAGTGTCGACACCGGAGCATCGACCATCACATCAGTGGTATCAGGCATGCACCACAGAGTACCGGCAGGAAACTTGATCGCAACCGACTCAACTTCTTCCCCCATCCGAGTCGTTTCGGGCACCCAGGGGCGCCGAAGCACTCGGATGCCGCATCTGACTCGGATGGAGGCGTGGGACTCGGATGGGGGCCACCGACTCGGATGGGGG
>JBAXQV010000288.1:0-2882 GCA_037131575.1 Actinomycetota bacterium | reverse complement strand
TCTCGATTCTATGTTCAGCAGCGGCCGAGCCGCTCGACAACCACTGCGCTCGACCCCTTGCGAAGGAGCGCCATATCGGGCATTACGAGCGCTCGCGACAGCAAGCACGGGCAGCCGAATCGTGGCGACGCAGAAGACGACAGCTCCCACGCCGTTCGGGCTCGGGCACCACTCGTAAGGGCCGTACCCGAGTGGAAGGCGCCGGGCGGCCGGGCGCTGCACTTTGGCTGGAGTGTGCGGGTCGGTCGGTGCGCGTTACCGCGCGCCGCGTCGCGGCGTGCGGCAGCTACGGCCTTGGGATTCGCGGGCGTTTACCAGGGAAGTCCGTTCATGTCGATGACACCGGTCGGCCACCGCTCCGAGCCGAGTTCGATGATCATCGGCAGTTCGGGTGATTTGTAGGTGTGACCGTCGGATTGTCGACAGACGAGCGACTCGGGCACGTGTCGCCAGCCTCGTGCCGCGTAGAACTGGACGAGGTCCGGAGTGCATTGCAGAAGCCCGAACGATGCGTTGCTCTGGTCGCGGGTGAATCGGAGCGCAGCATCGACGAGACGACTTGCGCTTCCGCGGTTGCGGTGGCTGCTGTCGGTCGCGACTCCACCTATCCCTGCCACTTGGACTGGGCGACCATCGACGAGAATCTCGCGAAACAGCAACCCGGTCACGGCCACGATCTCCGATTGTTCGATGGCGGCGAACCAATGATCGAAGTCCGAGAAGTCCTGAAGCGACTCCGTCTCATCGTCGGCGTCGTCGAACGCTGCGCCGAGGACACGACGAACGCTCGCGTACACGGCCGGATCGATTGTCGCGTAGTCGATGCGCTCCACGCTCACGCCGGCAGCGCTCTGCGCGACGCCAGGCGAAGGCTCGCCACGTCGGCCGACGGTCGAATTCTCAACCGTAGAATGGGAGTCTGCGTCGGGCGCGGGAGCGAGAAGCATCGAGTACAACACTTGCGGGAAGGCAACGAATCCGTTCCGTTCGTATGTGGCCCGCGCCGGCGCATGGCCTGGATCGCCGCCAGTGGAGACGACCGCAAGGGTGATGCCGTGTGAGCGCATCTCGGCGAGGGCGTGTTGAGTGAGCAGCGTGGCGAGTCCCTGGCGTTGATGATCTGGGGCGACAGCGATCATGTAGATCTCGCCCATCGATGTCTCGTCGTCGAACTTCACGTTGACAAATCCCGCTACCGAGTCACCTACGGCGGCGACCCAGGTCGGGTTGGTTTGGAGTGCCGCAGCGACATCGTCGCTTTGGCTTTGCTTCCAGTCGGGGTAGAAGCGTTCGTAGAGCGATGGCCCCCACACGGTGCGGAACGACCTGAAGACAGGCTGCCACGCCTTGAGGGACAGTTCGATGATCGATTCGTGATCGCGCGCGTCGGCCGCGCGGATGAAGGGTGAATGCATGTTGATTTTCTCCGTTCGTTGGAGCGCGCGACAACGCGCTTATTGGTCTGATCCGTGGCAGTCGGGTGACTTCAGACCGTCAGCGAACGCGCTCAGCAGCGAAACAATGCATCAGCCATGATCGTACGACACGTCGACGCGTTGGAGGAACGAGATTTCCGATTCGACCCGGTCCGCCCGAGGCGGGGCACCACGCGACCGCACACTTCAACTCGTGAGAGCACTCGATGACGCTCTGCGCTTCGACCACGAACCCGCTGCATCGTGCCCGAAGTGTGCGGCCGTGGCTTACCTCCGGCCGCTCATACCCGGCGAAGTGGAGAGCCGTGAGACGAGCCTTTGGATCGCTCGTAGCGCGTACCGAGGTGCTCGCGTCAGCAAGCACCGGAGCCACTCGACGCTGTTACCTCGCGCCGGAATAACTGCCGATCGGGCGCGCCCAAGTACTTGCAGGAAGCGTCTTCACCGGGCAATCTGCGTGTGGTGTCCGGCAGCGTCGACGAATCGATCCGCCAGACCGAGGCAGGAGTCGGTTTCTCCTTTCCTACCGACTACATCCGGTTTGCACGCGAGTCCGGCGGCTCGGGCACCGCGGGCTGGTTCGGCGAGATGTACCTGATGCTGTTCCCCATTGGTGACCTCGCTGTGCTGCATCGAGTCCACAACGACGCCGAGCACATGCCTGGTTTCGTGGCGTTCGGCTCAGACGGAGGAGGCGAACTGTTCGGTTTCGACTTCCGGGCGAGCCCTCCACTGATCGTCATGGTGGGCAACGTGTCGAGCGGATGGTCGGACGCCATCGTGCAGGCCACGTCGTTTGATGAGTTCATGGACAAGCGTCGTCGAGGCGAGCCGTTCGACTTCTCCACGGAATAGCAAGGATCTGCCGATCCGCCCCTACGTGCGTGGCTCCTTCGCCTCCTCCACTGCGGACAGCCAGTCGTCCCACTGCGCTGGATCGAACGTGGCGCCGTCCGCCTGCACTTCGGTCCACCGGAGGAGTTGCTCGATCGTCACGCGTCTCTCGATCGGTTCTCGCTCGTTGAAGGCGGCCAAGAGCCGTCGCATCGCCTCGAACGCTTCGTGAGTGCTCAGGCTCTCGGTCATCGCTCCAGTCTGGCGGACGACGACCGCGCTCCGAACTGCCGTTCTGAATGCCGGTTGGAGCAGGATGTCGACA
Source organism: Actinomycetota bacterium (assembly GCA_037131575.1). Classification (GTDB taxonomy): domain Bacteria; phylum Actinomycetota; class Acidimicrobiia; order Acidimicrobiales; family Ilumatobacteraceae; genus VFMC01. Next base: position 287 of record JBAXQV010000288.1, on the reverse strand, counting down.
TGAACCGCAAGGAGAGGATTGCCTTCATTGCGACCGAGGTTCTCGCAGTCCTTGGCGTGCCACTCATCATCTGGGCGGTCACGGATGGCGCATGGGCCGGGGTCTTCTACGGCACCTTCATGGTGTGGCTCGGCGTGTCGACTGCCCTCGCGGTTCGGAGGCATCGCGCCTTGAGTCGGGAAGGTCGCGGCCCTGATGTGTGAGCGGAGGCGAACCCACTCGACGGACCGGAGGCAGCCCAGACCTGCCGTTCCGGACCCCTGGATTGCGTAGAGCGCTGGTGGCAC
>JBAXQV010000287.1:0-2929 GCA_037131575.1 Actinomycetota bacterium | reverse complement strand
CTGGCAGAGATCGACCGTCTCCGCATCGCCACTCCCGGGCCCGAGCAGGTCATCGCCAATCTGTCGGGCGGGAACCAGCAAAAGGCGGTTCTGTCGCGTTGGCTGGTCGGCCGCGACACGCGAATCCTCATGCTCGATGAACCGACCAAGGGCGTCGACGTCGGTGCCAAGACGGAGATTCTGCGCCTCGTGTCGCAGCTCGCATCGACGGGCGTGTGCGTGATCATCGCGTCGTCCGACCTCGAGGAGGTCGCTGCTATCGCGCACCGTGTGCTCGTACTTCGCGAAGGCAGGGCGGTCGGTGTGCTCGAGCGCCCTGTCACCGAGGCATCGATCCTCGAACTCTGTTACGGGTCGGTCGCTCGATGAATCGACTCCTCACATTCATCTGCGAAAGGACGTCATGACTGACGAGCCCGAGGCCAGCGACACCACCATCGTTCAACGTTGGCGTATCGACCGCGACGACTCGGTTGCGGTCATCGCGTACGACGGCGGCCGCCGCCGCACCCTCGGAATCGACGGCGCTGGCGCACTGGCCGAGTTGATCGGAGAGCGCGCAGCGCGCGCTGAAGCACCGGTGATCGTGATCGTCGTCGACATCGTCCATGCGGAACTCGAGGAAGTTCTCCAAATGGCCGACGGGCGGCCGATCGCCGACTGGGCTCCGTGGCTCGCGGCGATCAACTCGATCGAACAGTACCCAGGGGCGGTTGTCGTCGCCGTGCCGCGCCAGGCCACCTGCGGAGGCCTCGAGCTCTCGCTGGCCGCGGATATCCGTGTTGCCGCCCCCGAGGCCCGCATCGGCGTACTCGAAACCAGGATGGGCATCCTCCCTGGCGCTGGCGGAACCCAGCGTTTGCCCGAGCTGGTGGGTATGGGCAATGCCTCGCTGCTCGTTCTGACGGGCCACAGCGTTTCAGGACGCGAAGCGCACCGGATGGGGCTCGTTCAGCTTCTCGACGACGACCCGGTGCAACGCGCTATCGAACTGGCCGAACAACTCGCTGGCAATGGGTCTGCTGTGCTGGCCGCCGCGAAGGCTGCGTTGGCAGCAGGCCGGAACAGGAGCACCTCAGGTTTCCGCACCGAGGGCCGGGCATTTCTCTCTGTCGTCGGTTCCGACCGCACTCGCCAGACCATCGAGGCATGGCTCAGCGCGCAAGCAACCGGGCGAAATCCCGCCCTGGAGAAGGGGCCACTGCCGTAGAGGCGCCGCCCCCGCTCTTTCTCCGCGCATCAGCACTCCTCCATCACCCCCGTGATCGAGGTGCAGTTCGGACCACAGCCACCAAACGGCTCGGAACGAAATGCGCCCAAACCCGTTCCGGATTTCTCCGGACGGCCACAGCAACAGGAAAGGTGAACCATGGGTCACAACATCAGAGCAACGCTGATGATCGCATCCGTCGCGGCGGTAGCGCTCACTGCGTGCGGAAGTGACAAACAGTCGGCGAACACCACACCGACCGCATCCGACGCAACGGCCACCACGGCTGCTGGCGGCGGCGCGGCGGCCGATTTGAGCATCTTCAAGGGGAAGAAGGTCGGCATCATCTCGCTGGCCCCTGGGCTCGAACCGGTAGATCGCATTCAAGCCGGTGTCGACAAGTGTGTGAAGGACAACGGCGGCTCGACGCAGGTCTTCGACGCCAAGGGTGGAACGCAAGCCGTCCCGGCCTTCGAGCAGGCGAACAGCGCCGGTGTCGATGCCATCTACAACGTCGCCAACGACGTGTCCGGTGGCGCACTCGATGCAGCACTGGCAACCGCCGCATCGGCGAAGCGCCCGGTCATCACGGCGTGGGGCGGCCAACGCCCCGGCACGGTCGCCATCACCGGACTGGAGTTCCAGAGCGCCGCTCGGGTCGGTCAGTACCTGATCGATCGTCTCGCAGCAGCAAATGGTGGCGTCGCCAAGGGCACCGTGCTCATTGCCAACGCCCGAGTCACGCCGAGCCTTCGCCAGCGCGCCGATGCCTTCAAGGCAATGGTGGGCAAGGACACCGAGTTCCCGGACATCACGGTCAAGGAAGTCGAAGTCGACATCGGCAACGCACTCGCTGACGCTCAGGCCAAGGTGGAGCAGGCAATTCAGGCCGACCCATCGATCGCCGCGATCTACGCATCGTTCGACACCATCGGCCAAGGTGCAGCGTCGGCCGTCGATGCAGCCGGCGGCAAGCAGTTCGTCGTCTCGTTCAACGGCGACTCTGCAGCACTCGACATGCTTCGTGCCAAGAAGAGCCTCGCCGCCACTGCGGCGAATGACCTCGAGGGAACGGCAACGCTGGCATGCCAGTTGTTCGCCGAGATGCTCGCCGGCAAGACCCCGGGCGCCACGACCTATTGGATGGATAGTCCGCTGGTGACCCAGCAGAACGTTCCTGCCTCCGGTTTCGCAACCGGCCCCGGCTCGTTCGAACTCTTCCAGCCCTGATCATCTCCAGGTACTGAGCACAGTGAGCCTCTGGTCGCTGTGCGCCGTTCACTCGGCGCACAGCGACCGGCTCTAGCGTCCGATCGCCGCGGCGATGGTGGACGCACCGAAAGCGATTCGTTCCGCCGACCGCCAGCGGTCGAGCTGTTCGACGGCAAACAGTTGTGCGCGCGCCGTGTCGAGACTGCTACCCAGCAACGCCTGACGGATGAGCAGGTGCCCGGCTGCCACCACTGATGCCAACTCGAGATAGGCGGTGGCGCCGGCCAGCACATCGGCCATGGCGGCGCGTTGTGTTGCCACCACCCACTCCGTGGCCGTGGCGAGCGTTGCCTGTGCCGTGGCGAGGGCGTCGGCGACGCTACGAAGGCCTTCGACCTCGCTGGCGGCTGCAACGGTGGCTGATACCTCGGCCAGCAACTCACCCATGGCTGCACCGCCGTCGCGGCCCACCTTGCGGCCCACCAGGTCGATGGCTTGGATGCCGTT
>JBAXQV010000286.1:0-2940 GCA_037131575.1 Actinomycetota bacterium | reverse complement strand
GGGAGGTGGGGTGGGAGAGCGCTGGGGTGTCGCGGGTCAGCGCCACCAGAGGTGGTGGTGCATCGCGAGGCCGCTGGTGGCGACGAGGATGGCGCACTCGGCCACCTGCTCGGCAGCGCCGAGCACATCGCCGCTGATGCCGCCGATCTTGTGCCGAGCCAACGCGCCCACCAGGGCCACTGCCACGAGCGCCACGCCGAGCAGCACGGCGGTCCACCAACCCACGGCAACCGTGGTGATGGCCACGCCCATCACCAGAGCTGCGAAGGCTCGGGCCGGCGTGGCGGATTGGCCGTAGTCGGCGCCGAGCCCGCGGTTGGTGGCGAGTGGAACGGCGGCCATGAGCACCACGGCGGCGGTGCGGGCGAGCACGTGTGCGGCAACCGCAGCGGCGAACAGCACCGCCGACCCGGGCAGAGAACCGAGGGCCACCATGCGCACCACGATCGACGCGCACATCGCCGCCACGCCGTAGGTGCCGTGGCGCGAATCCTTGAGGATCTCGAGCCGACGTTCCACGGTGTAGCCACCACCGAATGCATCGGCGATGTCGCCCAACCCGTCTTCATGGAACGCGCCGGTGATGAGCAAGCCGATGGCCACGGCCACAGCGCCGGCCACGAGCGGCGGGGTGATGTGCCACATACCTGCACCGACACCGCCAACGAGTACGCCGATGACGGCACCGGCGAACGGGAACCACACCACCAGTCCGCTCATACTGGGGGCGCGTCGGAGACGGATGGGGATGCGGCTCACGAACTGCAGCGCAGCGAACGGCCCCCAGGGCGGCAGACCGTTCAGCCGAACCACTCCGCGAAGGTGGGCACGTCGGTGACACCGGCGCACGCCATGGCGATGAGCGGCACCGCGGCCATGGCCCCCGACCCTTCGCCGAGACGCATGTCGAGGTCGAGCAGCGGTTGTTTGCCGAGCGCCGCGAGCAGGCGGCGATGGCCCGGCTCGGCCGAGCAGTGGCCAACCAGACAGTGGTCGAGCGCGTCGGCGCGCACGGCGGCCAGTGGGGCAACGGCGGCCGTGACCACGAACCCGTCGAGCACCACCGGGATGTTGCGCTGACGGGCGGCAACCACGGCTGCGGCCATGGCCACCAGTTCGGCGCCGCCCACCTCGCGGGCAATGACCAACGGGTCGGTGACGCCATCGATGCGGGCCACCGCGGCCTCGACGGCGGCACGTTTGCGGGCGAACCCGTCGTCGTCGACACCGGTGCCACGACCCACCCACGCGGCAGGGTCGGTGTCGCCGATGAGCGCAGCGAGCGCTGCCGCAATGGCAGCGGCGGCCGTGGTGTTGCCGATACCCATCTCGCCGATCACGAGCAGGTCGGCATCGAGTGCTTCCACTGCGGCCCGCCCGGCAGCGACCGCTTCGTCGAACCGTTCGGAAGACAGCGCCGCCTCGAAACGGATATCGCCCGTGGGTCTGCCGACACCGACGTCGATGGCCTCCACCGTGGCACCAGCCACCGAGGCGAATGCACTGACTGTCGACTTGCCAGCCCGGTATGCAGCGAGCATCGCGGCGGTCACGTCGACGGGGTAGGCGCTCACGGCGCCCGCCACGGCAACGCCGTGGTCGGCAGCGAAGATCAACCCGGCCGGGCGGTGCACCGCCGGATGAGAAGTGCCCTGCCACCGAGCCATGTGCACCGCCACCTGGTCGAGGCGAGCCAAGGCGCCTGCCGGCCTGAGGATGTCGGCCGCACGTGCCTGCACCGCCTCTGCTGCGGCATTGTTGCCAGCAGGCAGGTCGGCGAGCGCATCGTTGAGCCACGACATCAGAGGGACTTCCAGGGATCGGTGAGGGGAAGGGCGCGGCCTGCGACCAGCAGCAGTGAACGTTGTGCCACTGCAGCTACCCGCTGATTGAGTCGACCGAGTTCGTCACGGTAGTCGCGCCCCAGTGCCGTCTCGGGGTGCAGCCCGAGGCCCACCTCGTTCGAGATCACCACGGTCGGCGCGGTGCGAGCCGACACTGCCTGCAAGAAGGCATCTACTCGGTCGCGTCGAGCGGGCTCGTCGGGCAGGTGATGGAACAGGTTGGCGAGCCATACCGTGAGGCAGTCGACGATGACGAATGAATCGGACGGTGTTGCCGTCACTGCGTCGCCCAGCTCGATGGGTGCCTCGATGGTGGGCCATTCAGGTCGCTCGTGGCGATGCCGGGCGATGCGGGTGGCGAGGTCGGCATCGAACGCTTCGGCGGTGGCGATGAACACCACGGGCCCCTGGTGCCGCACGCCCATCTCCACGGCCAGCGAACTCTTGCCGCTGCGCGCCCCACCGACCAGGAACGTGATCATCAGTAGTCGATACCGCGTTTGGCTGCGATACCGCGGTCGTAAGCGTGCCTCACGTTGCGCATTTCGGTGACGGTGTCGGCGACGTCGATGAGCGCGGCCGATGCATCACGTCCGGTGACCACCAGGTTCACCTCGGCGGGGCGTTCGAGCAGTGCCGCGATCACGGCGTCGCTGTCGATCCATCCCCAGTTCATGAGATAGGTGAGTTCGTCGAGCACTACCAATTGGTGCTCGCCTGCCGCGATGAGGGCAGCGGCGCGTGCCCACCCGGCTTGGGCCAAGGCCTTGTCGTGGTCGAGATTGTTCGAGTCCCAGGTGAAGCCGTCGCCCTCGTTGAACCAATCGACTCCGAGCTGGCGGCCCACGAACTCCTCGCCCACCTTCCAGTCGCCGCTCTTCACGAACTGCACCACGGCTACTCGCCAGCCGCGTGCGATGGCGCGCACCATCACCCCGAAGGCCGCAGAACTCTTGCCCTTGCCATCACCCGTGTTCACGAGCAGCAGCGACTCGGTGCCGTGGAGACCGGCGGGCCGAGGATCGGCAGTGGGTGGTGTGCCAGTGGGTGGTGTGCCAGTGGGTGGTGTGCCAGTGGGTGGTGTGCCAGTGGGTGG
>JBAXQV010000285.1:0-2949 GCA_037131575.1 Actinomycetota bacterium | reverse complement strand
GACGGCACCGCTGCGCTGGCCTGGCCAAGCACCACCCGTCGCGCCGCCGGGGTCAGGCGCAGGCCCGCCGCCCGTAAGCGGCGCACCACTTCACGGCTCGGGGTCGGCACTGCCCCGGCCGCCACCAGTTCGTCGTAGAACTCGCTCGGGGCGTCGTAGTGGTCGCCGTGGAACCCGCGCCGGGGAATGCCGACGCGCTCAGCGAAGGCATGCAGTTCCTCGAAGCTGGTATCGCTGACCACGTGTGACCACAGTCGGTCGCGGTGGCGCCATCGCGGTTCATCGATCAGCACGGCCATCACCCCAGCATCACATGCACTGCACTCGGGCGACGTAGCTGACCTGACAACCTGTCATACGCTTGCGAGATGACAGCCCCCGAAATCGAGCTGAACCGGGTCTGGCGCCATCTCTTCGATGCCCCGGACCAGGTTCCGATCGACGCCACCCTCGAGGCGTTGATGGAGCGTCACCGGGAACCCGGCCGCAGCTACCACACGGCCACGCACGTGCTGTGGGTGCTCCGTCATGTCGACACGCTGCTCGATTCGGTCCCCGATGGCGAGCCATGCGATGCGGGCGCGGTGCGCGCCGCGGCGTTGTTCCATGACGCCGTCTACGACCCGCGCTCGGCGACCAATGAACTCGACAGCGCACGGTTGGCGACCGACGTGCTCGAAGAGTTCGGCTGGGAGCCGAGTCGAATCAGACGTGTGGCGACGCTGATCGAAGCGACAGCGGGTCACCTGGGTTCTGCCCCCAAAGGCGACGGCACCGACGCCAGCACGGGAGCAACCGGCACCGGCACCGAAGCAATCGGCATCGGGGTAACCGGCGATCCGAATGCCGTGAGTCCGTGGGAGTTGGCGATCCTGCTCGACGCCGACCTCGCCGCACTGGGGGCCGACCCGGCCGAATACGCCGCCTACGCCCGTGGCGTTCGCTCCGAATACGCCCACATCGACGACGCCGACTGGCGTTCGGGGCGGTCAGCGGTGCTGCAGCACTTCCTTGCGATGCCGTTCATCTACCGCACCGCAGTCATGCGCGAACAACGTGAGCGACGAGCACGGGCGAACCTCGCCGCCGAACTCGCCTCCCTTGCGACCGTCTCGTCGAACGGCGCTCCGGCCAGCTGACCGGCATCGACCGCCGGTTCAGTGACCGCAGCCGCAGCCCGAACCGCAGCCGCCACCCGACGGCATCGCAGCCGGGGCACTGCCACCGGACGGTGCACCGCCGACGCTGGCGAACACCGACAGCAACCGGACCGAATCGACATGGCCCGTCGGGCACGGGGCCGGGGCATTCGACTCGCTCATCGATCGACGCATCTCGAACGATTCGTCACAGGTACGGCAGCGGTACTCGTAGAGCGGCATGGCGGCGAGTGTAGAACGACGGCTCGACCGGTGGCGACTGCTTGAATGGTCCCGTGACAGAGATCGCCACCATGCCGGCTCCGACCATCTCCGAGCAGACCGATACCGAACTGAAGACCGGTGAGCCGACCAATGCTCACATCGTCAAGACGAAACCGGGCGAGAACGCTGCCGCCAAGGTCCTCGAAGCGCGGATCTACGGCACACCGCTCGAAGCCCTGTGTGGCCACATCTGGGTTCCGTCGCGAGACCCCAAGCAGCTGCCGCTCTGCGATCAATGCAAAGAGATCTACGAGATGTACCGTTCCTTCAACGACGGGCTCAACGAGCGCCCACCTGAATGACGGCACTGCCTGGGGCATGCCGAAGGGGAACCACATGATCATCATCGCCGGTGTCATCAACATCGATCCCGACAAGCGTGCAGCCTGCCTGGCGGCCTCCGAGCCGTTGCAGCTCGCCACCCGCCGCGACGAGCCGGGTTGCCATGCCTATGTGTTCAGCGCCGATCCGTGTGAGCCCGGCCACATCGCCGTCTATGAACTGTGGGACGACGCCGAGACGCTGCAGGCCCACTTCGTGCACGAGAACTACACCAACATGCGCACGATGTTCGGCCAGCACGGCATCACCGGCTCGACGGTGCGCAAGTACCGCACCGATGCCGACGCCCCCGTGTACAACGAGCAACGCATCGCCACCGCCACGTTCGACTGAACAGCGCCGACCGTGCCGCCAGACAACGAGTTGCGTATACGCGAGGCGACACGCGCCGTGGTGCTGACACCCGACCGGCAGGTGCTGCTGGTGAGGTTCGAGTTTCCGACAGGAAGTCGCTGGGCGTTGCCCGGCGGCGGCATCGATCCGGGTGAGTCAACCATTGCGGCCCTGCAGCGCGAACTACTCGAAGAGGTCGGTTTGGTCATGGCACCGATCGGGCCGCACATTTGGGAGCGGTTACACATCATCCCGTTCCTCAACGGCATGTTCGACGGCCAACGCGAACAGATCCACCTCGTGGAAGTACCCGTTGCCTTTGAACCACGTCCGGCGATGACCTGGGAGCAGCTCAATGCCGAATACGTCTTCGAGTTGAGGTGGTGGTCGATCGACGAGATCCGTGCAGCGGGCGACGATGTTCGGTTCGCCCCAAGTGACCTCGGCAACCTGCTCCACGACCTCACTGAGAGCGGCCCGCCGCACGCAGTGATCACCATCGACGTCTGAATGCTTCCGTCGAACGAACCCGCTGCGGCCTAGGGTCTCTCCTCGTGCCCGATTCGTCCACGTTGTTCGCCTTCGCGCTTGCATCGTTCACGCTATTGATCATTCCGGGGCCGGCGGTGCTGTACATCCTCAACCGCAGTGTCAGCGACGGTCGCACTGTGGGCCTGGCCGCCGTGGCCGGCCTCGAGCTCGGCAACCTCGTCCATGCGCTCGCAGCCGCCGCCGGGCTATCGGCCGTACTGGCCACCTCGGCGGTGGCCTTCAACGCCGTCAAGTGGCTGGGGGCGCTCTACCTGATCTCGGTCGGAGTCCGCACCCTGCTGCGCCGCCCGCCGCTGGT
>JBAXQV010000284.1:0-2970 GCA_037131575.1 Actinomycetota bacterium | reverse complement strand
AAGCGGCCCACGTTCAACGACGAATACCTCGAGTGCTTCAACCGACCCAACGTCACACTGGTCGACGTCAGCGAGAGCAAGGGCGTCGAGCGGATCACCGAGCGTGGCGTTGTTGCAAACGGCCATGAGTACGAGGTCGACCTCATCGTGTACGCATCGGGGTTCGAGTCGTCACCCGACCTACGGCGCCGCACCGGTGTCGACGTGATCGGCCGCAACGGTGTGCACTACGACGAGATGCGATCACGCGGGTTGCGCACGCTGCACGGCTTCTGTACGCGGGGTTTCCCCAACCTGTTCTCCATCGGCATCTCGCAGAATGCGTTCAGTGTGAACATGACCTCGATGTTCGACGACCAAGCCCGTCACATCGCCTACATCGTGTCGGAAGCGATTGCCCGCAACGCCAAGACCATCGAGCCCACCGAAGAAGCACAGGAGGCATGGGCGAGGGAACTCACCCCACCGAGCACCGGTGGCGACGGCAGCGGCGGGTTCCTCAAGACGTGCACGCCCGGCTATTACAACAATGAGGGGCGGTCGAGCGGAGGCAACTCGTTCCTCGGGGCCTACCCGCGAGGCATCGGTGCGTTCAACCAACTCCTCGAAGACTGGCGTGCGGCCGGCCGCCTCGAGGGCCTCGAGGTGATCGTCGACGAGTGAAGTCGCGGCTCAGCGACCGACGCGGGCCTCCGGCGGTTGGTGCCAGTAGCTCGGTAGGCTGGAGGCATGAGCAGCTGGAACGAACAGATCATCGCGGAATTCAGGGCCACTGGCGGCAAGGCGGCGCAGTTCGGCGACAACCCGCTCGTCATCCTGCACACCATCGGCGCCAAGTCGGGCGAGCTGCGTGAGATCCCCCTCGTCGCCTTGGTCGAGGGCGACACGCTGTATGTGTTCGCGTCGAAGGGTGGCGCGCCCACGAATCCCGACTGGTACTTCAACTTGAAGGCCAACCCCAGCATCACCGTCGAGTACGGCACCGACACGTTCACGGCGAACGTCGTTGAACTCCCGGCCGCCGAGGCTGCTGCGAAGCTCCAGGCCCAGGCCGTGCTCATGCCGCAGTTCGGCGAGTACGTCACGTCGGCGGCGCCTCGCGTCATTCCAGCGTTCTCCATCACCCGCGCCTGATCACTACACTTCCCCGAGCGGCGTGGGGCCGCTCTTGGGGAAATGAGGCTGCGATGACCACTCCGAATCTTCCGGGCCGACTCGGCAATCCCGACCGCACGTTGGGTACCGATCCGCGTGCCGACCCGCGCATGGTTGCGGCGATGATTCCCATCGGGCTGGCCGAGCGCACCCCGCCGCAGCCGGTGACGGTCGACTCTCCGCTCGACCAACTGCACGAGTTCAACGCCATCGCCGAGGGCGGCTACGACATGCTGTTCGGCATGCTCACCGCCGACCTCGCGCCGGTGGAGGGAGTCGTGCGTTCGGTCGAGGTGATCCGCGGTGTCGACGGCAACGACATCACCCTCTACATGCACCGCCCCGAGCAGGCCTCGGGTCCGCTGCCCGGCCTGCTCCACCTCCACGGTGGTGGTATGACCATCCTCGAAGCATCGGGCGGTGGCTACCAGCGGTGGCGCGACAAGTTGGCGGCCACCGGCATGGTGGTGTGCGGTGTCGAGTTCCGTAATGCCAGCGGCAAGCAGGGGCCGTTCCCGTTCCCGGCCGGTCTGAACGACTGCACCTCGGCGCTGCTGTGGTTCGCCGAGCAGCGCAGCCGCCTGGGCATCGGCAAGATCGTGGTGTCCGGCGAATCGGGTGGTGGCAACCTCACCCTCGCCACCACCCTGCAGGCCAAGCGACAGGGGCACCTCGACCTCATCGACGGCGTGTACGCGCAGTGCCCGTACATCTCCAACGCCTACGAGGCACCGGTGCCCGAACTCACGTCGCTGTTCGAGAACGACGGCTACTTCCTCAGCTGCGAGCAGATGGGCGTGATGGCGATGCTGTACGACCCGTCGCGCGACAGCGCCACGAACCCGCTGGCATGGCCCTTCCACGCCTCGCTCGACGACCTCGCCGGGCTACCGCCACACGTGATCTCGGTGAACGAGCTCGACCCGCTCCGCGACGAGGGTCTGGCCTACTACCGCAAGCTGGCCGCGGCCGGTGTGCCGGTGGCGGCGCGCACGGTGAACGGCACCTGCCATGCGGGTGACTGCCTGTTCGAGGCCGCGATGCCCGAGGTGTACCACGCCACCATTCGCGACATCAAGGCGTTCGCCGACTCGTTGTAATCGGTCACCATCGGAATATTTGGGTATCGAGCATGGCTGCATGAGTCATGGCTCGATACCTCATGCGCGTTCGTACCCCGTTGTCGCCTTCCGAAGCGTTCGCCTACATGGCCGACCTCAACCACTTCGCGGCATGGGACCCCGGTGTCGACCGTGTGGAGCAGGTGAGTGGTGAGGGGCCCGGCCCCGACGCCGCGTTCGATGTGGCGGTGAAGGCCGCCGGTCGTTCCATCACCCTGCGGTACAACATCGTGAGTTACGAAGCACCCACCAGCGTGGTGGCCTTCGCCGAGAGCAGCCTGCTCACCTCACGCGACACCATCACCGTCGAGCCGAGCGACACAGGCTCTGGCTCGATCGTCACCTACGACGCAGTCTTGAAACTGAAGGGGGTGCTCGCGCTGGCCGACCCGCTGCTCGGCCTCAGCTTCAAGCGGATCGGCGATCGGGCCGGTGCTGGCCTCGTGGCCGCACTCGAAGGTGAGCGACTGCCGGAGCCGGTGGCATGACGGGCCGCACCATCGCCGACGCGCTCATCGAGGCGCCCATCGTCACGAGCTTCACCCGACTCGGGTACGAAGCTCGTAAGCGACTCGACCAGTGGGCCCCGCTCGACAGCTACCGCCTCGCCGGAAAGGTGGTGGTGCTCACCGGCGCCACATCGGGCCTGGGCTACGCGGCGGCGCGGCAGTTCGCCATGTGCGGGGCCACACTG
>JBAXQV010000283.1:0-2988 GCA_037131575.1 Actinomycetota bacterium | reverse complement strand
CCGCCGGGCGCATCTCAGATGCGGTTGCGGGCCCGAGCCTGCTGCTCGCGACGGGCGCGTGCCTCGGCCTGCTTGCGCTCTTTCGCCGCCTTGCGCTTGGCCTTGGTTTCGTCGTCGGCCGTGGCCACGTTCACCACGATGGGTGCGGCTTCGGTTGCTTCGCGGGCGGGCAGTGCCAACGTTTCATCGTGCTTCAGCACATCGAGCAACATCGCCGAAGCGGCCGCTTCGCCAGCCACCGAACCGGCGAGCATGAGGCGCACCGTGGCCAGGCCGTGAGTGTCGATGAGCCCAGGCGTTACCTCGAGCAACTGATCGCGGCTGGGGTTGTCGGCGTTGTCGCCGAGTGCCTCGATGCAGTCGGCTAAGCACACATCGCAGAGCACGGTGGTGAGTTGCTCGAGCGTGCCGTTCATGCGACCGCGAGCGGCGGCGGTGCGCACGGCCAGGGTGCGGGCAGCCGGCTCGGTGAAACCGTCCTCGGGGCCATCCGACAGGGTGTCGATCGCCACACGGTGATCGTCGGGCAGCGACGCGACCAATGCTTCGAGTTCGTCATCGCTCATTGCAGCGAGGGCACGGTCGAGCAGGTTCAGCGCCTGGAGGCGGTTCTTCATCGTATTCACGGTCACTGAGGCTACCGACCGAGCGCTCCGATGAGCCGGACGCCGGGGCAGACATACCCCGTGACATCACACTGGCGCCCCCGGAAGGATTCGAACCTCCGACACATGGTTCCGGAAACCATTGCTCTATCCCCTGAGCTACGAGGGCGGGATTCGGTCAAGGATAGCGAATGCCACACCTATTCGACCCGAGCCGAATCGACGGGAGCGGAAACGATCCGGTCGATGAGGTGTCGCCCCGGTACCATCGGCACACCATGGCTGATCCGTTCGTCATCGTTGCCGACTTGCTCGCCCCTGCGTTCGCGCAGGTGGCTGGCCGCGCTGCCGACCCGGTGGTGCGCCCCAGCGATCGCGCCGACGCGCAAGCCAACGGTGCGCTGGCGTTGGCGAAGGAACTCGGCCGCAGCCCGCGCGACGTGGCCACCGACGTGGTGGCAGCCGCGAACCTGGCCGGTGTGGCCACACTCGAGGTTGCCGGCCCGGGGTTCATCAACGTCACCTTCGCGAGCGATTTCGTGGCGGCACAGGTGCCCGTCGTGGCGGCCGACCCGCGCTTGGGTGTGCGGCCGGTGACGCAACCCGAGGTGGTGGTTGTCGACTATTCGGCGCCCAACGTGGCCAAGGAAATGCATGTGGGCCACCTGCGTTCCACGGTGATTGGCGATGCCATCGCCCGGCTGTTCGGCTTCGCTGGGCATCGGGTGATCCGCGAGAACCACATCGGCGACTGGGGCACCCCGTTCGGCATGCTCATCGAGCACCTCGTCGACCTCGGTGCCAATGCCGATTCAGTCATCGACAACGCCGACCCCAACGCGTTCTACCAAGCAGCGCGGGCCAAGTTCGATGCCGATGACGACTTCAAGGCTCGGGCCCGCGACCGCGTGGTGAAACTGCAGAGCGGCGATGCCGAAACCCTGGCGCTGTGGCAACAACTGGTCGACACCAGTACCCGCTACTTCAACACGGTGTACGGCGAACTCGGTGTGCTGCTCACCGATGCCGACCTCATGGGCGAGAGTGCGTACCACCCGTTGCTGCCCAAGGTGATCGAGCGCCTCGACGCGGCAGGCATGCTGCAGCAGAGCGATGGAGCCGATGTGGTGTTCCCACCCGGCTACACCAACCGCGAGGGCGACCCGCTTCCGCTCATCGTGCAGAAGGGCCACGGTGGCTTCAACTACGCCACCAGCGACCTCGCCTGTGTGATCGACCGTGTGGAACGCCTCGGTGCCACCCGTTTGCTGTACGTGGTTGGTTCACCGCAGGCACAGCACCTCGACATGGTGTTCGACGTCGCGCGCCTTGCGGGCTGGCTGAAGCCGCCGGCCACCGCTGTGCACGTGGCGTTCGGCAGTGTGCTCGGTTCCGATCGCAAGATGTTCAAGACGCGCAGCGGCGAGTCGGTGAAGCTCCAGGAACTCATCCACGAATCCATCGAGCGTGGCACTGCCACCGTGGCCGAGAAGAGCCCCGAACTCAGCCCCGAGGAACAGGCGGCAGTGGGGCGGATGATCGGCATCGGCGCCATCAAGTACGCCGACCTCAGCACCGATCGCGTGAAGGACTACGTGTTCGACTGGGATCGCATGCTCGCCTTCGAGGGCAACACCGGCCCGTACCTGCAGTACGCCCATGCGCGCATCTGCAGCATCTTCCGGCGCGCCGAGGTGAGCCGCGAATCGGTGCGCTCGGTCACGCCCTCGCTGGGTTCGCCACAGGAGCGGCAACTGGCGCTGAAGTTGCTCGCCTTCGATGGGGCAGTGGCCGAGACACTCGATCGCTACCTCCCGCACCGGCTCTGCACGTACCTGTTCGAACTCGCCCAAGACTTCACGGCGTTCTATGAAGCGTGCTCGGTGCTGAAGGCTGAATCCGACGAGTTGCGCACCAGTCGGTTGGCGCTCGCCGACCTCACCGCACGGGTGCTCGCCTGCGGGCTCGGGCTGTTGGGCATCGACGCCCCCGAGCGGATGTGACGGGCCCACACGCATCATGACGTCGCTGCCCATGCATCTGCTGCCCGACACCGCCGAGGTGCTGGCCGATGGTTCGCTGGCCATCGGCGGCGTGGCTGTGGCCGAGTTGGCCGCCACCTATGGCACGCCGCTGTTCATCTACGACGAAGCGCATCTGCGGCGCCGTTGCCGCGAAGCGGTCGATGCCTTCGGGCACCAACAGGCGGTGTACGCCACCAAGGCGTTCTTGTGCAAGGCCATGGCCCGCCTTGCCTACGAAGAGGGCATGTTGCTCGACGTGGCCAGTGGTGGCGAGATGCACGTGGCCCTGGCTGCGGGTGTGCCCGCCGACGCGCTCACGCTGCACGGCAACAACAAGAGCCTCGCCGAACTACGAGATG
>JBAXQV010000282.1:0-3028 GCA_037131575.1 Actinomycetota bacterium | reverse complement strand
CCGCTGAACGCTCGCGAACTGGTGGGCTCGTTGGGCTGGCGGGATTACTGGGCACCTCCATTGGCGCAAGGGTTATGGCTGAGCGTCGGCTTGGTGCTGGTAGCGCTCGCACTTCGCCGAGGCACGCTGCCGAAGCGTTGGTGGTGGGCCGTGGTGGCCTGGGTGGTGGCGCTGGTACTTGCCCCGGTTGCCTTCGACGTGATCTTCTTCACCACCATTGGGCCCATCTGGCAGGGGCGCTATTCGCTCCCGGTGTGGGTGGGGGTGGCGATGTTGCTGGGTGCCGCGGCACCGCGCTGCACCAGGCGATGGGTCGCACCGATGGGCGCGGCACTGGCGTTCGCCGAGGTGATCACGTTCTGGGCGGTGGTTCGCCGTTCGACGGTGGGCACGAACGGATCGTGGTGGTTCACCGGCGCCGTGAGCATCGGCGCACCAAACCGGCCGCTGCTGTTGGTGGGCGTGCACATCGCACTGGTGGCGCTGCTGGGTTACTCGATGTACCCGAACACGTCGATGATGACGGCTGTGGAACCGGTGGCGTTGAACACCCCGAGCGACCCCCCACCGAGCTTGAGGTAGGCCTGGTTCGGTACGGGCACATTCGGTCGCGGATTCAGCGTCGACGCACCGGGTCGACCGAGGCCGGCAGGCCACGCGGTGATGTACGACTGCGCAGTCGCGTCGGCGGAGGTGATGTTGGCGACGATGCCATTCGCCGGCGCAGGTACGGGCGAGCCATCTGCCAACCGTGGTGTGAATTGCTGGCCTTGCCCGATTGGTCCGCGGGAAGCACCAGTGCCGTCACGAGTGTCGACGAGTCGCTTCGGTGTCACCGGAACGAATCGGCCACCAGATGCTGAGAAGTACCCCACCACATCGGCCACGAGATGGGTGGAGCCGGCTGAGTTGAACAGCGACACCTTGCCGCCCGAACCCACCTTCGCCAGCACCAGATTGGCAACGGTGAGGCCCGGCACAAAGTTGTGCGTCGACGCAGTGGGCATCGATTCCCCGGTGGGCCAAGTGGTGATGAAACCCTCGGCCGTGGGTTGATCGACGGTCACATTCAGCGCAACGGCGCTCGCACCAGCTCCAGGCACACCACCCACTCCGGTGACCGTGAGGTCGACTCTGCCACCGGCAGGAACGGCCCCCGAGAACCCGCCGGTACCGTCGCGTGTGTCGAGCACACGGGCCGGCGGCAGTGGCGTGAACAAGCCCCCACCGGGTGGCGCCAGGTCGGTGTAGTAGCCCACCACATCGGCCACCACATCGGTGTCGCCCGACGAGTTGTAGATGTTCACCCGCCCATCGGCACCCACCTTCACCGTGACCAGATTGGGCACCACCTGCCCGGCGACGAAGTTGATGTTCGACACCACCGGCTGCCCCTCACCCGACGGCCACACCGTGAGGAAGCCGGGCTGCGTGGGCGAAACCGCAGTGACGTTCATCACCACGGCGGTCACATGCGTGGCAGGCACACCACCAAAACCCGCCACGGGAAGCGACGTGGAGATCTGCTGGCCCAGTGGCACGAGGTTGCCACCGATGCCCGAGCGAGTGTCGAGCAGGCGCGCCGGCGTGAGCGGAACGAAGTAGCTCGGTGTGGGCGGAACTGGCTTCTCCATCCGCACCGGACCCGTCGAGCATGCGGTGGCCACACCTGAGCCGCGGTGCATCACCACGTACACCCAATACGTGCCGTTCGGCATCGACTGGCCGGAATCGGTGTTCCCGGCCCAGACGAAGGTGTTCGTCCCGCTCGTGACGGCGAGGCCGGCCGCGATGCGCGTGCCGTCGAACTGTCCGCGATTGGTCGTGACGTAGATATCGGCCGTCGAGCCACTGAGCCCGGCTGCATCGGTGAAGGTGATCGGGAAGGTGGTGGCGAAGTTGGCGTCGTCGGCCAATTTCACCGAGCGCAGCGTGAAGTTGCGCACACCCGGGTCTTCGTTCAGGTCGTAGCGCATGCGCGCGATGCGTTGGCCACGCCAACCACGCTTGAACATCGTGTTCTCGTCGTTCACCGCCCCGGCAGGTGTGGTGGCCAAGTCGATGGTCATGGGGTGGCAACCGGGGTAGATGATGATGTCTTGGGTCTCGCTCCACGCAGGGCCGCCCACCGGCAGCCAGGCGAACCGGCCGTTCATGCCTCCGCCGGGGGCATTGGCGAAACTCATGTCACCGCCGTAGCACACGTCGACGGTTGCCCGGTGATAACGATCGGGGTCGAGTGGTGCCGGGAGACGCATTTCGATGTACGGGTCGTTCCCCTGGGTGACACCGCTGATACCACCCGACCCGAGGCTGTCGACGCGGACATCCTTCCCGATCTCATAGATGTCGGCCAGACTGGCGAAGTCCCACGAGTTGCCTGCGGCGGTCGCTACATCGGTGCCGCCCTGTTCGTTGGGGCTGAGCAACTGAGGTAGGGGCAGGCCGGCGGGCGGGTCTCTGGGCGCATCAGAGCGCCGCAGACGGACCCAGTCGAGCGTGATGTCGACGAGGGGGTCGGTGCCGCTGGGCGTTCCCCCACGCAGAAACTCGACACGATTCATCGACCCAGTCCACGGTGTCTGATAACCCGGCGGGTTGCCGCTGATGTCGCGTAGATCGATGTCGTAGATGTGGCACCCAGCCGTTGGGTAGAACGGATGCAGGCCCATCTGGTTGGCGGTATTCCAGTAGTCGACGGCCATGTGCAGCGGCTGGGCGATACACATCGAGAACGAGATCTTCGTGTAGGTGTCGGCGTCGACTGGGTGCAAGAGCCCGTCGCGTCCCCAGGGCAGCTCGAGCCCCCACGTGCGCACCAGCTTGATGGTGGAGTTGTTGCGCGAATGGACCGTCAGCGTGCCAGCGTTGGCGTCGCGGACGATGCCCCCGCTGTTCTCGCTGCCGATGAGCTGGTAGTTCGGCGGCACGTCGTCGTCGTTCGAGAAATCCCACGGGTCGCCGAACGTGTCGGTCGCGTAATCACCGCTGGTGGACAGCGCCGCCCCAGGTGCTGCGGCGGGGGCAT
>JBAXQV010000281.1:0-3077 GCA_037131575.1 Actinomycetota bacterium | reverse complement strand
GTCGTGGAGGAATTCGCCGCGGGCGTCGGCGGCGGCCAGCACGCGCTCGAGTTCGTCGAGCTGCAGTGGGTCGCGCAGGCCCAACAACTTGGCGTAGAAGCGCAGACCCTTCGGCGTGCCGACCACCTTCACCGGAATCCGCTCACCGAGGTCGAGGCCGTAACCCGTGGGAATCTCCACCAGTGCCACCCCCGCCGCGTGCAGGTCGGCTTCATCGGCTGCCAACTCGCCCGCGCCGAAGCCGTACAGATCGGCATCGACGAAGAAGGTGAACTCGGCCACAGTGAAACTCTACTGAGACAGAACGAGTACTCTTGTCTCATGGTCGATCCCACGTCACTCGTCGACGACTCCGTTACTGCGGACTCGTTCAATCTCTCCAACCCCGAGTTCTGGATCGCTCCGCGCGACTACCGCGAAGGTGCGTTCCGGTCGCTGCGCAACGCCGAAGGTTTGCGCTTCTACGACGAGTGGCTGTTCGAAGACTCACCCTTCCCCCCTGGTGCCGGGTACTGGTCGCTGGTGCGCCACGAAGACGTGTGGTTCGCGAGCCGCAACCCGCAACTGTTCATCAGCGGCAAGGGCAGCAGCATCCAAGACCTGCCGATGGAAATGGCCGAGTTCTTCGGGTCGATGATCGCCATGGACGACCCCCGGCACTTCCGTCTGCGGTCGATCGTGTCGAAGGGTTTCACGCCGAAAGAGATCAACCGCGTCGAGGAGTACGTGCACCTGAAGGCTGCCACGTTGGTCGACAGCCTGCTCGAGCGTTTCCCCGACGGCGAATGTGACTTCGTCAACGAGATCGCAGCACCACTCCCGCTGCAGATCATCTGCGAGATGATGGGCATTCCGGCATCCGACGAACAGCAGTTGTTCCAGTGGACCAACACCATTCTCGGCGCTGGCGACCCCGACTTCGGCGGCACCATCGAGGCGCTCATGGCTGCGGCGATGGGCATGTACAGCTACGCCCAAGCGCTCGGCGAAGAATGCTTGAAGAACCCCACCGATGACCTGTCGTCGATCATGATGCACGCCGAAGTCGACGGCGAACGGCTCACATCACAAGAGTTTGGCTCGTTCTTCATCCTGCTCGTCGTGGCAGGCAACGAAACCACCCGCAACGCCATCAGCCAGGGTCTGCGTGCCCTCACCCAATATCCCGACCAGCGCGACATCTGGTTCAACGACTTCGAGGGCAACACCAAGACCGCCGTCGACGAGATCGTGCGCTGGGCCACCCCGGTCATCCACTTCCGCCGCACCGCCACCGAAGATGTGGTCATCAACGGCACCAAGGTGGCGGCCGGCGACAAGGTGGTGCTGTGGTACAACTCGGCCAACCGCGACGAAACCGTGTGGACCAACCCCTACGAGTTCGATGTGCGCCGCCCATTGCAGCCGCAGCAGGCCGGTTTCGGTGCCGGTGGCCCGCACTTCTGCCTGGGCGCCAACCTGGCCCGACGCGAGATCGCCGTGATGTTCGACGAGATCCGCCGTCGTCTGCCCAACCTGCGGGCAACGGGCGAGCCCGACTACCTGCAGAGCAACTTCATCAACGGCGTGAAGCGCCTTCCCTGCGCCTGGAAGTAGTTGCTGCACCGCGCAGCGTGGTCATCCAGACATCGTGAAGAAGCGGGGCATGTCGCTTGCGACATGTGGCTGATACGTTGCCCCTATGGCTGGGGGCCGATCACTGAGCGACGCGGGTCGCGCCAATGGCGCATACCGGCCGGGGCTCGATGGTTTGCGCGCCATCGCCGTGGGTGCGGTGGTGCTGTTCCACCTCGGGTGGTTCCCCGGCGGCAATCTCGGCGTCGACGCATTCTTCGTGATCTCCGGGTGGCTCATCACCTGGCGCCTGCTCGCTGCCGCCGACCGCCGCTCGCCCACTTCCGGCCGCATCGACCTGCGCCACTTCTGGGCCGGCCGCGTGCGTCGCCTCATGCCGGCCAGCCTCACCGTTATCGCCAGCGTGGTGGTGGTATGGCCACTGCTCTCCATTGCCGTGCCCACCTTGCGCCGCGATGCGTTGTTCGCCCTCGCCTGGGCATCGAACTGGGGCACCATCACCGGTGGCGGCAACTACTGGGCGAAGTTCGCCGACCCATCGCCGCTCACCCACTTCTGGTCGCTCGCCATCGAAGAGCAGTTCTACCTCGTGTGGCCGCTCGTGCTCACCGGTGTGCTCATGGTGGCAGGCCGTCGCCGTCGCGGTGCCGTGGCGGCAGTGGCAGGTGCCCTTGCTGCTGCGTCGGTCGTGTTCATGGTGGTGTCGTTCGAACCCGCCCACCGCACCGCCACCTACATGAACACCTTCGCCCGTGCGCACTCGTTGTTACTGGGCGCAGTCGCCGGCGCCCTCACCCTGCTGGGCGCCGACGGGTTGCACGGTGGACGCATTGCGCGCAGGCTCGCCCCCGGTGCCGCGGCAGGCGCGCTGGCCATCGCTCTGGTGGCATCGGAACGATCCGACTGGTTGTTCACCTGGGGCTTCCCGGTGTTCGCCGTGTTGATGGTGGTCGTGGTGGTGGCGGTGGCCGACGGCGCGGCCCAACGTGTGCTCGCGGCACGGCCGATGCGTTGGGTGGGCGACCGCAGCTATGGCATCTACCTCTGGCATTGGCCGGTCATCGCGCTGGCAACTCCGGCACGAATGCACATCGACGGCGTACTGCTGAACATCGGCCGCGTGGCGGTGGCGGTGCTGCTCGCCCACCTCTCATTCCGGTTCATCGAACAACCCATCCGCGAACGCCGCCGACTCATTGCCTGGCGCGGGCCAGCCGCTGCTTGCGCTGCGCTCGCCGGGGTGGCGGTGCTGGCGGCTGTGCTGGTTCCTTCACCTGCCAACACCACGGCGACTTCGGTGGTGGCGTTGGTAGCGCCGCGTGCACCAGCCCCGATGGTGCTCGCCACCGCCAGCCCCGACGATGCGCCGAGCACCACACGTTCGGCGAGCGACGCACCCGTACCCCCGGCAGCGAGCGGTAGCGATGCATCGGCCGCAGGCGTAGTCGCCGCCGCTGCCGTGAAGCCACCGCTGCGCGTGTTGGTGGCAGGCGACTCCACCG
>JBAXQV010000280.1:0-3093 GCA_037131575.1 Actinomycetota bacterium | reverse complement strand
CGCGAGCGAAGTTGGCTAGTGTGACCACGTCGGCTGTGATGGGGGTCACACTCACGAACAGCGACCCGGGGACGAGCCATCGTCCGCGGTCACGATCAACAAGGGGGAACGAGTGAAGCAGACGTTGGGAACACCCACGCGTCGGATGGGCCGGTTCGCAGCCGTAGCCATCGTCGGACTGGGCCTTGTCGCCGGCGCATGTAGCAAGAAGGATTCGGGCGCAAGCACCACCGCCTCCGAGACCACTGCCGCAAGTGTCACGACAGCAGCAGGTGGCGACACCACGGTGGCCAGCACCGAGGCCGCAACCACCACGGTGGCGAAGAAGAAGCCCGTCATGGGCGGCACCATCACCGTGAGCGGTGAAGCCGAAGTGGCCAACGCCTGGACACCGGCTTCGATGCAGTGCGACATGTACTGCTACGAGCGTGCACTCAGCTTCTTCGATCCGCTCATGACCGTGAACGCCGACCACAAGGTGGTCGGATACCTGGTCGACAAGTTCGAGCCCAACGCCGACTTCACGGTGTGGACTTTCACGCTGCGCTCGGGCATCAAGTTCACCGACGGCACGCCGGTTGACGCGAAGGCTGCCGTACGCAACCTGCAGGACTCGGGCACAGGCCTGCTGATCTCGAAAGCCATCACCGACGTCGGCCGCAACCCCGACAAGTCGCTGGCCATCGAGGCCACCGGCGACCTCACCTTCACCATCAAGACCGGCCACGATGGCGATCTCGCCAACCCGATTCCGTGGCCGAACCTGCCGTCCATCCTCACGGGTCAACTCGGTCTGGTCGCATCGCCCGCATGGCTCGACGCCGTGAAGGCGGGCACCGCCGACAAGGCTGCCCCGGTCGGTTCGGGTCCGTTCCTCGTCGAGAGCTACGCACCGCAGGAAAAGCTCGTCGTGAAGCGCAACCCCAACTACTGGCAGAAAGACGCCGACGGCAACCAGTTGCCCTACCTCGACGGCATCACCTTCCGTGTGATCCAAGACAGCGAAACCGCCGGTGAAGCGTTGAAGAACGGCGACATCGACGCCTTCTCCACCTCGTCGGCCGTGGTCATCAACGAATACCGCAAGATGGCCGATCAGTTCCCGATGCACGAGCAAGACCAGTTCGGCGAGACCAACTACATCCTCATCGACCTCGCCAAGCCGGGCCCGCTGCAGGATGCCCGCGTGCGTTGCGCACTGCAAAAGGCCGAGAACCGTCAGGAACTCATCGACCTCACCGCCGATGGCATTCTGAAGGTCGCCAACGGAATCTTCTCACCTGGCCAAGAGGGCTACCTCGCCGACAACGGCTCGAGCACCGAGCAAGACATCGAAGGCGCCAAGGCGCTCATCGCCGACTACCAGAAGGAACACCCGGGCCCGATCGAGGTGAAGTACGGCACCACCGTCACCAACATCAACGCTCAAGTAGCCGAGTTGTTGAAGGGTTACTGGGCCCAGATCGGTGTCACCACCAACATCGTGCAAGTCCCGCAGGACCAGTTCATCACCAAGGCGCTGTTCGGCGACCCCGACTTCCAGATGTTCGGTTGGCGTCAACACGCTGGCACCTTCATCGACAGCCAGTACTTCTGGTGGCACTCGTCGGGCAGCGCGCCCGATGGCCAACTGTCGCTGAACTTCGCACGCTTGAACGACCCGATCATCGACAAGGCTCTCGAAGACCAGCGCAAGGAATCCGACCCGGCAAAGCGCAAGGCGCTCGCCGAAGAGGTGAACAAGCAGATGGCCAAGGAGTGCTACAACCTGCCCGGCTCGTGGACCATCTGGGGCACGCCGCACAAGGCCGCTGTGCAGGGCCTGAACGGGAGCTACATCCTTCCCGATGGCAGCACCAGCCTCGACGGCGGCTTCGCTGCCGGCGGCTTCTGGCTCACCGGCGCCTGGCTCGACAAGGCCGCTGGCTGATCATTCTGCGGTAGGTGCTGGTGGTGCGTTGTCCCAGGGCAGCGCACCACCAGCGCACCGTTGGTTCGTATTCGTTGCACGTTCATCAGACACAAGATCGTCGAGGTTGTTGAGTGCGGTACTTCCTGCAACGACTACTGCAATTCGTCATCGTGTTTTTCATCGTCACGTTCGGCGTGATGGTCCTCATCCGCATGGGCCTCAACGCCCCCGGCGACCCGGCGCGAACCTTGCTCGGTGGCGCTCCCAGCGATCAGCTCATCGCTGAAACCACTGCGAAGTACCACCTCGACAGCAACTATCTGGTGCAGTACTGGTTCTGGTTCTGGAACTTCATTCAGGGCGATATGGGTTACTCGGTGCAGAACTCGCTGCCGGTGTTCGACCTCATCAAGCTGCGCGCCACGGTCACGCTGCTGCTCGGTTTCTACTCGATCACCTTCGCCGTGCTCATCGCGGTTCCGCTCGCAGTTCGCCAGGCCTACAAGCGCGACAGCGTGTTCGACCGCACGGCGAGTGGCCTCACATTCATGTTCGTGTCGGTGCCCGCAATCGTGCTCGCCCCGATTCTCACCATCATCCTGATCAACAAGAACGTCTTCTCATTCGGCGACTACCAGATCACCATCGGTGGATGGTTCCCTCGAGTCGGTAACAAGGTGTACCCCTGGCAAGACCCGGTGGAACACATCAAGAACTTCTTCGTACCAGTGCTGGTGCTCACCATTCCACTGGCCGCCGTGTTCACTCGCTTGTTGCGAGGCGACATGGTGCAAACGCTGCAAGCCGACTTCATCACGCTCGCCAGCGCCAAGGGAGTGTCCCCCCGTCGAGTGCTCTGGCTGCACGGCTTGCGCAACTCGCTGTTCTCGCTGCTCACCGGTGTCGGACTCCAACTCGGCGGCATCGTGGGCGGCGCCATCGTGGTCGAGACCTTCTTCGACCTGAAGGGAATGGGCGCAATGTTGGTCGGTGCCATCCTCAGCAAAGACCTCTTCACCGTTCAAAGCACGGCAGCAATCCTCGTTGCATGTGTGGTCACCGTCAACCTGATCGTCGACTTGCTCTATGCGGTTCTCGATCCCCGAATCCGCCATGCGCGAGCATTGGCCTGAGGTATCGCGATGACTGCTGTTGCACAAGCCGCCGCCCCGGTTCCTGCC
>JBAXQV010000279.1:0-3125 GCA_037131575.1 Actinomycetota bacterium | reverse complement strand
GCGGCCCCGGTGGGCCTGGCGGCCCCGGTGGTCGTGGGCCCGGTGGCCCTGGCGGCCCCGGTGGGCCTGGTGGCCCCGGTGGTGCACGCCCCGGTGGTGGTGGCGGCCCGCGGCCCAACGGCCAGCGCCGTGCCCCGCGCAAGAAGAGCCGTGCTCGTCGTCGGCGCGATTTCGAGGCATTGGGTCCGCAGACCGGTGGCTCGTACACCCCCAGCGCAGCCCCGGTGCCCGAAGGCACCGTGGTGGTGGAACGTGGCGTGTCGGCGCAGGAGTTCGCTCCGAAGCTGAACCGCACGGCGGCCGATGTCATCCGCTTCCTGCTGTCGAACGGCGAGATGGTCACCGCGACGATGACCCTCACCGACGAGCAGATGGAACTGTTCGCACTCGAAATCGGTGCCGACTTGCTGTTGGTGGAGGCTGGCCAACAGGAAGAACTCGAGCTCCAAGCGATGTTCGACGACTCCGACGACGACGACGAAACGCTGCAGGTGCCGCGTGCGCCCGTCATCACCGTCATGGGCCACGTCGACCACGGTAAGACCACCCTGCTCGACAAGATCCGTAACGCCAATGTGGTGGCCGGTGAAGCCGGCGGCATCACCCAGCACATCGGTGCCTACATGGTCGATGTCGATGGTCGCCCCATCACCTTCCTCGATACCCCTGGTCACGAGGCCTTCACCAAGATGCGTGCCCGTGGTGCGCAGGTCACCGACATCGTGGTGCTCATGGTGGCTGCCGACGACGGTGTGATGCCGCAAACAGTCGAAGCCATCAACCACGCCCGGGCGGCCGAAGTGCCCATCGTGGTGGCCCTCAACAAGATCGACAAAGACAACGCCGACCCGCAACGCGTGCTCGCGCAACTCTCCGAGCAGGGTCTCGTGCCTGAATCGTGGGGCGGCGACACCATCGTGGTCGAGATGGCTGCCCAGCAGAACCTGGGTGTCGACGACTTGCTCGAGCAACTCGCCACCGTGGCCGAACTCGAAGAACTCACCGCAAACCCCGAAGGTCGGGCGAAGGGCATCGTGCTCGAAGCCAACCTCGACACCGGTCGTGGCCCTGTGGCCACCATCCTGGTCGACAAGGGCACCCTGAAGGTGGGCGACCCCATCGTGGCCGGTGCGGCATGGGGCAAGGTGCGCGCCATGATCGACTCCACCGGTAAGCAGGTGAAGCAGGCAGGCCCCAGCACCCCGGTGCAGGTGCTCGGCCTGTCGGCGGTGCCGCACGCGGGCGACGAGTTCCGCGCTGCCCCCGACGAAAAGACTGCCCGCACCGTGGGCGAGGCCCGCGAGCAGCGCTTGCGCCTCACCAACCAGCGCGGCGATGCTCGCGTGCAGCGTGGTGTGAAGCTCGAAGACATCTTCAGTCAGATCCAGGCCGGCGAAGTGGCCACCCTCAACCTCGTGCTGAAGGCCGATGTGCAGGGTTCTCTCGAAGCCGTCACCGAGAGTCTGCGCCGTCTCGAACGCGACACCGTGAAGTTGGCCTTCGTGCATCGTGCCGTCGGTGGTATCACCGAAAACGACATCACGCTCGCCGCCACCACCAACGCCACGCTCATCGGTTTCAATGTTCGCCCCGACCGCAAGGCCCGCGAACTCGCCGATGCCGAACACGTGGAGATTCGTACCTACGAAATCATCTACAAACTGCTCGAAGACATCGAGCGGGCAATGGTGGGTCTGTTGGCTCCCGAGTTCGAAGAAGTGGTCACCGGCGATGCCGAGGTGCGCGAAGTGTTCCGCGTGCCCAAGATCGGCGCCATCGCCGGTTGTCAGGTACTCAACGGTGCCATCACCCGTGGTTCGAAGGTGCGCTTCCTGCGTGAAGGCGTCATCATCTGGAAGGGTGCCATCCAATCGTTGCGTCGTTTCAAAGACGATGTGCGTGAGGTGCGTGAAGGCTTCGAATGCGGTATCGGCCTCAGCGACTTCCAAGACCTCAAGCCGGGCGACATCATCGAAACCTTTGAAGAGCGCGAGATCGCCCGGACCTGACCCGTGGCCGATCTCGACTTCTTCTGGGACCCCGTGTGCCCGTGGGCGTGGATCACCTCGCGCTGGGTGGTCGAGGTGCAGCAACAACGTGCCTACGACGTGCAGTGGCGGTTCATCTCGCTGAAACTCATCAACCAGCACCGCACCGACGACTGGTACACGCCTGCCTACAAGGCGGTGCACATGGCCGGGTTGCACTGCCACCGGGTGGCCGACGAGCTGCGTCTGCGCGAGGGCAACCTCGCTGTGGGTCGGTTCTACGCCGAACTGGGCACTCAGTTCCACAATCTCGGTCGGCGCGAGCAGTTCCAGGCCGACCCCGCCGGCTTTCTCGGCGCAGCCCTCACCGCTGCGCAGTGCGACCCGGCGCTGGCCGCGCACGCCTTCGACGAATCGCACGATGCCTTCATCGAAGCCGAGACCGAGTTGGCGTTCAGCCGTACCGGTCGCGATGTGGGTACTCCCATCATCACCTTCCATCCGGGTGCCGACAACGAGGCCAGTTTCTTCGGTCCGGTCATTGCGAAGATCCCTCGTGGCGACGAGGCGGTACGGTTGTGGGACGCGATCGAGTTGGTGGCCACCACCAGCGGTCTGGCCGAACTGAAGCGTTCGAACCGCGCCGCGCCATCGTTCGACTGATGGGTAGATCGCTGCAAACCGGGCACAGGAGCTGACCAGATGAGCAAACCACCACGGCGTCGAGCGGCCCCGTCGACCCATCGCTATCCGCGCACAGCGCGCCTCAACGAGTCGCTGCGCGAGGTCATCGCCGAAGAACTCACCAAGATCGACGATGAGCGCCTCGAACTGGTCACCATCACCGCCATCGATGTCGACTCCGAGATGAACCGCGCCATCGTGTTCTACGACTCGCTGGCCGGCGAAGAGGGCGATGAGCAGATTCTCGAGGCACTCAACGACCACCGCATCCGTATCCAGGGCGCAGTCGGCAAACAAGTGCGCGCCAAGAAGACGCCCATCTTGTCGTTCAAGCCCGACGAAGTGATCCGTGGTGCAGCTGAGATCGAGCGCATCCTGGCCTCTACCGAGATCCTGCCCGAGCGCCCGCCCGAACCTGCCGAGAGCCCGTACGACTTCGGACGGCCCGCCAGC
>JBAXQV010000278.1:0-3126 GCA_037131575.1 Actinomycetota bacterium | reverse complement strand
CCGATGTGGTGGAGGCTGCGCCTTCCAGCTACGAAGAAGCAGTTGAGTTGTGGGGGGCGATGCTCGTCGAAGAGGTGCGCATCCAGGCGCCCCTGCTGCAGATGGTCATGGGCGCCGACGCCTACCGGTTCCTCGAGTTCGCGATGCAGCGCAACCCCGCTGTTGAGCCTGCGGTGGCCGCTGCGGCGTTCGCCTCACGGCAGCGGATCGAGCGTGTGTGGCATCGGTTCCTCACCGACTTCGACGTACTGCTCAGCCCGGTGTGGACCCAACCTGCCCAGCCGCACGGTGCCGACGTGGCGTCGTACGACGCCGCCATGGCCACGTTCGAGTTCATGCGGCCCGTGGTACCGCCCAACCTGCTCGGCCTGCCTGCCGCAGTGGTGCCCGTGGGGTTCGCCGATGGGGTGCCTGTCGGTGCGCAGATCGTGGCGAAGCGATTCTCCGACCTTGCCACCCTCAGCGTGGCGCAACTGTTGGAAGATGCGTTCGGCGTGATCACGCCCATCGACCCTCGCCCGTAGAGTCAGCCTGCGGCCACCTGCTTGGCCCAGCGATAGTCGGCCTTGCCCGAGGGCGAGCGTACGATCTCCGATACGAACACGAACGCCTTGGGCAGTTTGTAGCGGGCGATGTGCCGTTCGGCTTCGGCCAGGAGTGCTGCTTCGTCCGCGTCGTGCCCGTCGCGGATGCGCACGATGGCCACCACTTCGTTGCCCCACCGCTCGCTCGGGCGCCCCGCCACCACACAGTCGTACACACCGGGGTGCGCCTTCACTGCAGCCTCCACCTCTTCGGCGAAGATCTTCTCGCCGCCCGAGTTGATGGTGACCGAATCGCGGCCGTGCAGTTCGATGATGCCATCGGCACGCAACTTGGCCCGGTCGCCCGGCACCGCGTAGCGCACACCGTTCACCACGGGGTAGGTGCGCTCGGTCTTCGCCGCGTCGCCGAGGTAGCCCAGCGCCAGGCGGCCGCTCTTGGCCAACCAGCCGAGGTCGTCGCTACCCGGTTCGAGTTCGCGGTCGAGGTCGCCCGACAGCACATGGTTGCCGGGGCTGATAGGGAAGGTGCCGGTGGTGGCGCCGCTGCCCGCCGACACATGGCTCAACTGTCCACCAGCTTCCGACGAGCCGAGGCCGTCGACGATCATCACTGTGGGAAGGTGCCGCAGGAACTCTTCTTTCAGGTTCGCCGACAGCGGTGCGCCACCCGAGAGCACCACGTTCAACGAACTCAGGTCGTAGTTGCCGCGCTCGAGGCCGTCGAGGAGTGGGCGGGCGAAGGCGTCGCCCACGATGAGCAGGAAGCTCAACTGTTCGCGTTCGATGAGGCCCCACACATCGGTGGGGTCGAGGCGTTCGGGTACCGACTGCACGAACACCGTGCCGCCACCGTTCCAGGTGCGAAAGCTCATCCAATGGCCGGCGCCGTGCATGAACGGCGGGGCGAGTAACGCGCGCAAGCCGGTGTTGGCTGTTTCGAGCACACCGTCGATGGTGGTGGCCGGTGAACCGCCGAAACATTCCACGTTGGCGTCGCCATTGCGCCACAGCACGCCCTTGGGCATACCGGTGGTGCCGCCGGTGTAGAGGATGTACAGGTCGTCGGGGCTCCAGGTCACCGCAGGCTTGTCGGCCGAGGCGCTGGCGAGCGCGTCTTCGTACCACACCGCGCCCGGCAAGAGGGCGTTGCCCGAGGCGTCGGGCACCTGCATGATGACGCGCAGGTTGGGCAGGTCGCCCAGCACCTCGGCGAGCGTGGGGGCGAACTGGCTGTGCACCACCACCGCTTCGGCCTGCGAGTCGGTGAGCAGGTAGCGCAGTTCCTCGGCCACGTACCGGTAGTTCACGTTGAACGGCGCCACCCGCGCCTTGAACGAGCCGAGCATCGCCTCGAGGTACTCGTTGCCGTTGTGGAGGTAGATGGCGAGGTGGCTCTGGCCCGATTC
This sequence comes from Actinomycetota bacterium, assembly GCA_037131575.1. Classification (GTDB taxonomy): domain Bacteria; phylum Actinomycetota; class Acidimicrobiia; order Acidimicrobiales; family Ilumatobacteraceae; genus VFMC01. The sequence goes on along the minus strand of JBAXQV010000278.1, from coordinate 1,175 downwards.
GTGACCGGCCAGTTCGCTGCGCTCGACCCGCACGCCGAGGCCCCGGCCGATGAGATAGTTGGCGAGGCGGCGGGTGCGGTCGGTCACGTCAGCCCAGGTGAATCGCCGATCGCGGAACACGAGGCACTCCTGGTCGGGGCGAGTGGCGGCGATGGCTTCGTGTACTTCTGCGACCGAGAACTGCATGGTCCGACGCTAGTAGGGTGCGCGCCATGTCTGCGATGTCGCGTCCCCTCATCTTCGGTGTGTTCATGCCTCAGGGCTGGAAAATGGAACTGTCAGGTATCGACGGTGCTGCTGAGAAGTGGAACAAGGCGGTGGAGATCGCCGTGCGTGCCGAGGAACTGGGGTACGACTCGATCTGGGTGTACGACCACTTCCACAACGTGCCCCGGCCCGCCCACGAGGCAGTGTTCGAGTGCTGGACCACCATGGCCGCCATCAGCCAGCGCACCAGTCGCGTGCGCCTCGGCCAGATGGTGGGCTGCAACAGCTACCGCCAGCCCGGTGTGCTGGCGAAGATCACCTCCACCGTCGATGTCATCAGCGGTGGCCGCCTCGACTGGGGCATCGGTGCTGGCTGGTATGAGAACGAATACCGCGGCTACGGCTTCGACTTCCCCAAGCCGAAAGACCGCATCGGCATGCTGCGCGAGTGCGTCGAGATCGTGCGCAGTATGTGGACCGAGGAAGAGACCACCTACAACGGCAAGTACTACAAGATGTCGCGGGCCAACTGCGACCCGAAGCCGTTGCAGTCGCCGCACCCGCCCATCTGGATCGGTGGCGGCGGCGAGCAGCTCACCTTGCGTGTGGTGGCCCGCTACGCCGATTACAGCAACTTCGGTGGTCGCCCCGACGAGTGGGCCCGCAAGCGCGAGATCCTGAAGGGTCACTGTGCGTCGGTGGGGCGCGACGAGGAGACCATCGGCAAGACCTGGTCGCCTGAGGTGTTCATCCGCCGCACCGAGGCCGAGGTGGTGGCCGCCGGCTCACGCAACCTGTGGGGCGAGCCGTTCGAGAGCTGGCGTGAGGCCAACCTGGTGGGCACCCCCGAGCAGGTGTGCGAGAAGATCCAGCGCTATGTCGACCTCGGCTGCACCGGCTTCATTCCGTGGTGCGCCGATTACCCCGACACCGAAACGCTCGAACTCTTCGCCACCGACGTGATGGCC
>JBAXQV010000277.1:0-3129 GCA_037131575.1 Actinomycetota bacterium | reverse complement strand
CCACCCGACTTCAGCGGCAATACCTGCTGGATGGTGGGGTCAGACACGGTGGCGGCGGGAATGGCCGATGAACCACCCGCCACGGTGGTGGTGGGTGCGTCGGCAACGGTCGTGCCAGGAGTTGACGTGGCCGACGACACGGGGGTCGAGGTGGCCGACGAAGGAGCCGCCGAGACGGGCGGCACGGTGGTGTTTCCACTCGACAACGGCCGGGCCGGGCCGGGCGAACCGGTCGAGGTGGAGGGTGAGCCTGCCACGGTGGTTGCCGCAACGCTCGATGCCGGCACCGAGGTGCTGGCACCCGGCACCGTGCTCCCCGGGGTGGTGGTGGAGGTGGTGGGTTGGGGTGCCGCCTGGCAGCCCAACACGGGGCGCAGATACACCTGCCCGGTCACCTTCACCAGGTCGATGGCCTGCTGCTGGTTCTTCACACCGGGCAGGTTCACCACAATGGCGTCGCCCTGCCGGATGATTTCGGGTTCAGCAACACCGAGGCTGTCGACGCGGTCGCGAATGCGCTCGACGGCCAGGTCGAGGGCGGCCGGGTCGTACTGGCCCACAGGCTGCTGGGTGACTGAGATACCGCCCTGGAGGTCGAGACCGAGCGCTGGTTTGTTGTTGGCGATCAGCGTGGCCGTGAGCCCGCCAAAGGCAAGCACGGCGACGGCGATGAGCGACCAGAGAAGCTTGCGGCGCATTACTTGCTCGTCGCGTCCTCGGCGCCGTCACCGATGGGGGTCGAGCGAGTGGAGGTCTTGGAATCGTCGCCGTGCGTGGGGGCATCGCCGGTATCGCCCACCGCCGTATCGACCTTGCGCTGAATGGCGGCACGGGCGATACGAATCTGCACGTTGTCGTCGATTTCGATCCAGGCGACGTCGCCGTCGAAGCCGGTGACGAAGCCGTACACGCCTGACGTCGTCATGATCTCGTCGCCCACCTCGATGGCCGACTGCAGTGCCGCTTGCTCGCGTTGGCGGCGACGCTGCGGCCGGATGAGCAGGAAGTACATCGCCACCGGGATGAGCATGAAGATGCCCAGCTGGACGATTGCGGCGCTGCCGGAGTTCGAACTGGCGGCGATGAGCGAAAGAGCGTGCATGGAGACCCACTGTGAAGAGCGCAGACCGGTCGGGCAACCGATCGGCGGGCATCCTATCGACACCGAGTGCTTCCCCGCCCGTCAGCCACCGGTCGTGGAAGTTCAACCCCAGGTAGTGAGTACCTCGCGGCGCAGCTGTTCGAACGTTCCGGCAGCGATGGCCGAACGCATCGAGGCCATCAATTGCAGGGTCCATGAGATGTTGTGCAGGCTCACCAGACGCGCCGCAGTGGGCTCGCCCACCTGGAAGAGGTGGCGGATGTAGCCCCGCGAGTGTCGGGCGCACACCTCGCACGCGCAGTGCTCGTCGATGGGGACATCACTGAGGGCGTGCTTGGCGTTCTTCACGTGCAACTTGCCCTCGCTGGTGAGCGCTGTGCCGTGCCGACCAATGCGGGTTTGCATCACGCAGTCGAACTGGTCGACACCGAGGGCGACAGCTTCCACCAGGCTCGCCGGGTCGCCCACGCCCATGAGGTAGCGAGGTCGGTCGGTGGGCAGATGCTCGATGGCGGCTGCCAGGGCAGGCACCATTTCGGCGCGCGTCTCCCCCACGCTCAATCCGCCGATGCCATAGCCGTCGAACCCCACGGCCACGGTTCGCTGCGCGCTCTCGGCACGCATGGTTTCGCTCACGCCGCCCTGCACGATGCCGAACAACGCCTGGTCGGGCCGGGTGTGTGCTGCCTTCGCCCGGGCAGCCCACGCGCTGGTGCGTTCGAGCGCGAGGCGGATCACTTCGGGCGGCGACGGCAGCGGCGGGCACACGTCGAGCACCATCTGAATGTCGGCGCCGAGCAACTGCTGGGTGTCCACTGCGATCTCGGGGGTGAAGCGATGGCTCGACCCGTCGTAGGTGCTGCGGAAGGTGACGCCCTCATCGTCGACTTTGGGGTCGAGCGAAAACACCTGGAACCCGCCCGAATCGGTGAGCGTGAGCCCACCCCAGCCAGCGAAGGCACCGAGCCCACCGAGGTCGGCCACGGTTTGCGCGCCGGGCCGCAGCATCAGGTGATAGGTGTTGCCCAGCACGATCTCTGCGCCCAGCCGCTCGTAGTCGGCCGCGCTGAGGTACTTAATCGCGCCGCGTGTGCCCACCGGCATGAAACACGGCGTCCGGTACGAGCCGCGAGCCGTGGTGGCCGTGGTGGCGCGGGCCGCGCCGTCGATGTGTTCGATGGAAACTGTCACCGGAGTCAAGGCTGCCCAGGCTACGGGCATAGCCCTGCCCCCCGCATCTGCGACAATACCGACGTGCATCTCGACCCTTTCACCGCCGGCTTCGACGCGTCACGCCTCGGGCGTATCGCGCAACATTTCCAGCAGCACTACATCGACCCCGGCAAGATCGCCGGCTGCCAGATGGTGGTGGGCCGCCACGGCGCGCTGGCGTATCACGCCTCGCTCGGCCTGCGCGACCGCGAGCGCAACGTACCCCTCGGCGACGACACCATCTTCCGCATCTACTCGATGACCAAACCGCTCACGTCGATCGCCTTGATGCAGCTGTTCGAACAGGGACGCTTCCAACTCGATGACCCCGTGGCTCGCTTCGTGCCCAGTTGGCGTAACCACCGGGTGTGGGTATCGGGCAGCGGCGACTCGATGGTCACTGAGCCAGCGCACCGCCCGGTGTCGTTCCGCGACCTGCTCTCGCACACCAGTGGGCTCACCTACGGCGGCGTGCTGCCGGGTATGGGCGACCAGCACCCCATCGACGAGATCTACCGTTCGATGCAGATCCGCAGCGCCGGCGTAGCCACCACAATGCCCGAGTTCCTCGACAAACTCGGCCAGGTGCCACTGCGCTTCCAGCCGGGCACGGCGTACATGTACTCGCTCGCCACCGACGCGTGCGGCGCCTTGGTGGAAGTGATCTCTGGCGTGCCGTTTACCGACTACCTGCGTGCCAACATCCTCGACCCGCTGGGTATGCACGACACATCGTTCCAGGTGGCGCCCGAGAAGCAGAGCCGCTTCGCCGCCAACTATGCGCGTCAGCCCGACAAGACCACCACCCTGCTCGA
>JBAXQV010000276.1:0-3153 GCA_037131575.1 Actinomycetota bacterium | reverse complement strand
CGGGCTTCGGTGGTGAACCACAGCACCTCGGTCTTCGGCGTGTCGGCCACATCGAGCACCCTGCCCGTGATGGTGTATTCGGTATCGAGCAGCAGCGGGCCCCGGTGGTTGCGCACCTCGATGGCGCCGTACATGCCCACGAACTCGCCACAGGTCTGCTCGATCGACGTGGTCATGCCGGCCACCAACAGTCGGCACATCGTGAGCGGCGAGCAGATGGGGCCACCCCACGGCGAATCACCCACGTACCAGTCGAGCGGGGCGGTCATGGTGCCGGCCGCGTGACGGCGTATCTGGTCGGCACCCCACGGTCGACGGGTGTGCTCATCGAGTGGTTGCCCCAGCTCCACATGCCGCAACATGCGCAACGACGCAGGGGCCACACCGCGGCGGTCGCGTGCGTACAACGCAGTGGGTTCGCTGGTGTACCCGGCGCTCGCAGTACCGCTGGCCACCGCAGCGCCGTCGGGCGTCTCCATGCGCGCAGTCACTTGCATATCAGCCGCTGGCAGCGCGTCGCTGGGCATGTCGAGCATTGCGCCCACGGGCTCGCGATCGGCCAGTGCGTGCATGAAGTACAGGCTCAGCGAACCTCGTTCGAACCATGTGCTTCCGAACGCTTCCACGAGGATGCCGCCGAACTGCTCGAGGTGAATGTCACCAGCCACAGTGCCCCCTCGGAAGCCGAGTTCGGCAGCGGTGGCATCGTCGTGAATGCTGCCCTTCGCATCGGCCGACAGGTTGTACGGATGGCGAACGCCGGTGGAGATGGTGTGCATGGTGAGGCGCTGTGTTCAGTTTCGAGGTATCTCGCGGAACGGCGTGTTGGGGTCGGGCTGAACGTCTTTCGGCAAACCCAGCGCTCGCTCGCCGATGATGTTGTGCTGCACTTCATCGCTCCCGCCCGCGATGCTGGCCGATGGCATGGTGAGGAAGAAGTGCTGCACCGTTCCTTCGGCCGGCACGTCGGCGCCCACCAACATCCCGTTCGCTCCCAGGAGTTCCACACCGAGGTCGCGCGACACCTTCAGCCCGTTCGTCCAGTGCAACTTCATCGTCGACGCCTCGGCCCCTGGCGCCTTGCCGGCCTTTGCTGCCGCGGCGACGCGTAGGCGAGTGATGTCGGCGATGCGTTCGTTGATGGCGAGGTCGGTGAGCCGCTGACGCTGCGGTGCGGTGAGGTTCGCCGCTGCCGGAATCGACGTGGGCGTCGACACCAACCCGCCGTGCTCAGCGGGATAGCTCTTGGCGGCTCGAGCCTCACGGGCCAGGTCGCCCACCGTTCGATCGAGTAGCCCCGCCTGCGCGCCGGCCGACACCCGGATGCCACCTCCTGCACCCTCCGACAACCCACTGCGTTCGAACCCGAGCGTGGCCGTGGTGACGGCCCAGCCGCTGTTCACATCGCCCAACCGGTCGGCATCGCTCACCCGCGCATCGGTGAAGAACACCTCGTTGAAATGTGCCTGCCCGTTCATCTGTTTGATCGGCCTGATCTCGACGCCGGGCTGTTCGAGGTCGATGATGAAATAGGTGAGCCCCTTGTGCTTGGGCTGGTCGAAGTCGGTGCGCGCCACCAACATTCCTCGCTTCGAGTGCAGTGCCCCCGAGGTCCAGATCTTCTGCCCGTTCACCACCCATTCGTCGCCGTCTCGTTCGGCCCGGCACGACGCGCTGGCGAGGTCGCTACCTGCACCCGGTTCGCTGAACAGTTGGCACCAGCCCTCGGTGCCATGGGCGAGTGCGGGGAGCCAGCGGCGCTTCTGCTCGTCGGTGCCGTAGGCCATGGTCACCGGTGCACCCATCAGCACGCCGAGGCCAGTGGGGGCACTCAGCACGTCGGCATCACCGAATGCCTTGGCGATGGCGTTCTGGTCGCTCTGGCTGCAGGCGCGCCCGAACCATTCCACTGGCCAACGGGGAAAGCTCAGCCGTGCCTCCAGCATGTGCGCCCACCATTCGCGCAGGGTGAGCGACTCGTCCCAGTGCTGCGCAATCCACGTTCGTGTTTCGTCGTACATCGCTGCCCCCGGGCCACAGTGTCGCGCACGCTGCCGGGGTGGGTTGGGGCAACGCTGTGAGATCGGCTGGACGTGGGGTGCGATTTCAGGCGCGCAGGACGGGCATGAGCGTCGCCGGCGGAATGTCGGACCTCAGGAATCTGTCGATGAGGCCGGCAACCTCCTGAGGGTGCTCGATCGGCAGGGCGTGTGACGCCCCGGGCAAGACAGCGAGTTGTGCCTCGGGCAACGCCTCGAAGAACGAAACAGTGTGGCTCAATGGGGCGAGTTCGTCGTCGCCGGCCATCACCAGCACCGGTACTGACACCCTTGCCAGATCGGCAATGGTGAGTTCAGGCTCGGTGGCGAACATCTGGAATGACTTGGCTGCGACAACGGCGAAGTGATCGGGCCCATCAGGCGAGCGTTCTGCATATATCGCAAGCATCATTGCAGCCATTTCCGGCGATGATGAGTTGGTCATATCGGGCAGCGCGTTCCAGTGGTAGTTCGTCCCGATCGCCACGAATCGTTTGATGAGATCCGGTCGACGGAGCGCAAGGAGCAGGCCGACGATGCCTCCGTCGCTCCAGCCGACGATGTGCACCGGGCCACCGATGTGTTCGATGAAGGCAATGGTCTCATCGACCATCGACTGGTAGTGGAACGGTTCGGGCGTGTCGGCGGTTCTGCCGTGCCCTCTGCGATCGAATGCCGCCACCCGCCAACGCTCGCCGAGTGGTCCGCCGATACTGTCGAGCATTGCGTCGCTTTCCGACAGTCCGCCGTGCAGCAACAGAACGAACTCGTCGCCGGTTCCTTGAAGCGCGTACCAGGTGGGGTGGCCGAGGAGATCAACACTGGGCATGGCGCAAGCGTAGCGCACGAGAGAGTGCCGCTTGACCGGCTGCCCAGGCCGTAGGTGGTGATTCGGAAGTAGGCCCATCATGTGTGCTTGGAGCCGGCGAACATTCTGGGCGATAGTGGCGACTCTGGGTAACCCTGTTACACCCCCTTGTCATGATGGCGGCATGACAAGTTCGCCGGTTGCAGCAGTGGTGGAGGCGCTCGAGGGCGTCGACGTCGCTCGCGCGTCTGCGGCTGGGTGTTCGAACTTGTTGCTCGATGTGCGGCGGGTGCGGGGCTGGTTGGA
>JBAXQV010000275.1:0-3172 GCA_037131575.1 Actinomycetota bacterium | reverse complement strand
ACCGGCGAGCCTTCGTCGTCGATGGCTGCGCCTCCCCCCGAGTTGAAGAACGATCCGAGCGATGCAGCCAAGCTGCCGATGAGGGCGACACCACCGAGCATCAACAACACGGCGGCAATGCGGCCGCCCGAGGTGACCGGATAGAGATCGCCGTAGCCGACGGTGGTGAACGTGACGATGGCCCACCACACGGCATCACCGAATGATGCGTACCCCGACGACGCCGGTTCTGCGGCTTGCACCACCACGGCGCACACCACCACCAGCACGGCGCTATAGAGCGCCGCCTTGCCGAGCCGTTGGCCGAGGGCGCGCAGGCTGGCGCTCTTGTTCGACACCACGAACACCCGCATCAACCGGGCGAGGCGGGCGAGGCTCAGCAAGCGCGCTCCCCCGAAGCCAGGAATGAGGTACCACGGCACGGTGAGCACCACGAGCACGAAGTCGAACTGGCCGGCCTTGGTGCGCAAGAAGCCACGGCGCAAGCGCATGTGCACGATGAAGTCGACCAGGAACACGAGCCACGAGATGATGTCGATCCACACCGCATGATCGCTCTGGCTACTGCGTGTGAGGCCCACGGCGATGGGCAGCAACGTGGCCACCATCATCACTGGGCTCATCCGCTGCTTCCAGCGAGCGAGTCGCTGCTCGTCGGGGCTCATTTCGATGCCAGCAGCGGGCACCGTGGAAACAGAAGACATGACCCGAGCGTAGGTGCACTCGCAAAGCCAGGGTGTGAATCGGGTGAGAGTGGCACCGAGGTGGCCGAACCGTTGGTGCCGGGTGGATACCTTGCTGCTGTTCGCGAGGAGACCGCTGTGATCGAAGCACGAGGATTGGTGAAGCGCTACGGCGACAAGACTGCAGTCGACGACTTGTCGTTCGACGTGCGGCCGGGCATCGTCACTGGCTTTCTCGGGCCGAACGGTGCAGGTAAGTCGACCACGATGCGCATGATCATCGGCCTCGATGCGCCCAGTGCCGGATCTGTGTCGGTGAACGGCCGCCGCTACGTCGATCACGCCGCGCCGCTGCACGAGGTGGGCGCTCTGCTCGAGGCCCGCGCGGTGCACGCCGGACGGTCGGCCCGCAACCACCTGCTTGCGCTCGCCGCCACCACCGGCATCCCCAATCGACGCGTCGATGAACTCCTCGACCTGGTGGGGCTCACCGAGGTGGCCACCAAACGAGTGGGCGGGTTCTCGCTCGGTATGGGTCAGCGGCTCGGAATCGCTGCGGCACTGCTGGGCGACCCGAGCACGCTCATCCTCGACGAGCCGGTGAACGGACTCGACCCCGAGGGCATTCTCTGGATCCGCCATCTGCTGAAGTCGCTCGCCCGCGAGGGCCGCACCGTGCTGGTGTCGTCGCACCTCATGTCGGAGATGGCACTCACCGCCGATCACCTCATCGTCATCGGGCGAGGTCGCCTCATCGCCGATGTCTCGGTCGACGAGTTCGTGAACCAGGCGTCGAGCGACATCGTGCACGTGCGCAGCCCCGAAGCGCCACGGTTGCGCGATCTGCTGGCGGGTCCCACGGTGCAGGCCGCACTGGTGGGTCCCAACCGTCTCGAAGTGATCGGCATGAGCAGCGACGACATCGGCAACCTGGCTGCGGCCAACACCATCGCGCTGCACGAACTCACGCCCCAGCAGGCATCGCTCGAAGAAGCATTCATGACCCTCACGCGCGACTCGGTCGAGTACCACACCTCGGAAACGGCAACACGATGACCATCACCGATACCTCCCCCACCATCGAGGTGCCCCGACTCGATGCCGCCGAAGTGGCGCGCCTCCGCGTCACCCCTGCCCGCGTGGTGCGTTCCGAGTGGCGCAAGATGGTGTCGCTGCGTTCGTCGTGGATCACCCTCGGCCTGGCCATCATCTTCCTGCCCGGTGTTGGCGCTGCCATCGCCTGGTCGACCGCCAACGACTGGCAGAACATGCGACCACGCCAAAAGATGCGCTTCGACCCGCTCTCCGAGCCGCTGTCGGGGTTCAACTTGGCCCAGCTGGCCATCGGCGTGCTCGGCATTCTGCTCATTGCCGGCGAATACTCAGGCGGCATGATTCGTGCCTCGCTGGGTGCCGTGCCCAAGCGACTGCCGGTGCTGTGGGCCAAGCTCGGCGTGTACTGCGCCGTCACCCTGGTCACCATGGTGCCCGCATCGGTGGTGACGTTCTTCATCGCCCAACGCCTGCTGTCGAGCCAGCACATCCAGACCACCTGGTCGGCACCCGATGTGGCCCGCTCGGTCATCGGCGTGGGGTTGTATCTCACCGTGGTCGCTGCGCTGGCCATCGGCCTCGGTGCCATCATCCGCAATGTGGCCGGTGCCATCGCCGCACTGGTGGGCGTGCTCATCGTGCTGCCGGTGGTGGCGCTCGCACTGCCCTCCACATGGTTCGACCGAATCTACAAGTGGTTGCCCAACAACGCCGGGCAAGCACTCATGGCCTTCGGTTCCGACAGCACCACCCTGTCGCCATGGCGTGGCTTCCTCACGTTCTGCGCCTACGCCGCCGGCACGCTCATCGTGGCCGCCGTACTGTTGCGTCGCCGCGACGCGTAGTACTTCCGGCCCAGGTCCGGGTTTCTCTCAAGAGTTTCTCAAGGTGGCCGAATCACCCGCGTGAGAGCGGGCGAGACCCTCCATGCTCAGGACGATCTGTGGTTGATCTACCACTGTGCGCGTCTGAACGGAGTTCCCCCATGTCGCTACGCCGCATCACCCGCTTCGGTGCAGCCCTGTGCTGTGCCACCGCCCTGAATGCCTGCTCGTCGAGTGGTGGGGCCGCGCCCACCACGCCCAGCACGCAGGCGCCGATCGTCACCTCCGCACAGGATGCTGCCGACGCAGCCGCGATTGTGAGCAACCTGCCGCCCGTTGCTGCGGCCACCAGTTCGCCGCCCTCGGGCGATGAAGAACTCGACGGCCTGGAAAAAGACTTGGCATCACTCGAGGTGGAAGCGGGCCAACTCGGCGCCATCTCCGACACCAACACCACGACGGCACCGTGAGGAACACCATGACCACCACCGCTCCTCTTCCTTCGCTCGCCACGCCACAGCGTGCTCGCCGTCGACGCATCGCGTTGCGTGGTGCCACCGTGGTGTCGCTGATGGCGATGCCGCTCACCTTCACCACCGTTGCTGCGGCCGA
>JBAXQV010000274.1:0-3199 GCA_037131575.1 Actinomycetota bacterium | reverse complement strand
TGCTCGCGTCGGGTACTGCGGGCTATCGCGATGAGTTCGCCGATTATCTCGACCTCGCCGGGCTCGGCGCGGTGGTCACCAAGAGCCTCGCCGCGTACGAGTGGGCGGGTAACCGAGCGCCACGTGTTTCGCCCGCTGGTGTGGGCATGATCAACGCCGTCGGCCTCCAGGGCCCCGGGGTGGAGCACTGGTTGCGGCACGACCTCCCACCATTGCTCGACCGGGGGGCGCGGGTGGTGGCGAGCATCTGGGGGCGCAACCTCGACGACTACCGGCGCGCCGCCGACATGCTTGCTGCTGCACCAGCCGGGGTGGTTGCGGTGGAGGTGAATCTGTCGTGTCCGAATCTCGAAGGTCGGCGCGGCATCTTCGCCCACGACGCTGAACTGTCGGCAGCCGTGGTGACGGCCACCGACGGCTGTGGGCGACCGAGGTGGGCCAAGTTGAGCGCCAACACTGACCGTATTGTCGAGGTCGGTTCGGCGGTGGCTGAGGCCGGTGCCGAGGCGGTGACGCTCATCAACACATTGCTTGGTTTGGTGCTCGACCCTGCGACGATGCGCCCCACCCTCGGCGCCGGAGGCGGCGGTTTGTCGGGTCGTGGAATCCATCCTGTCGCCGTACGTGTCGTTCACGACATGCGCGTGGCGACACCCAATCTGCCGATCATCGGCGTCGGGGGAGTTGCCAGCGGATGGGATGCAGCCGAACTTCTCCTCGTGGGGGCGCAGGCAATACAAGTAGGAACAACTTCGTTCGCCGAACCCCGTGCGGCGGCGAGAATTCATGCTGAATTGCTCGATTGGGCCGACCGGCATGGCTTCACATCGCTGAGCGGCATGTCGGGCGCAGTGCATCGGCCCTGATCAGAGGGTCTTCCGATGTGCATTCCACCCTCCGCGGTACTTGCCTGGCTAAGGTGATCGGTATGGCAACTCCCCCTGCTCTCTCCCCAGAACAACGCGCTGCGGCGCTCGAAAAGGCCGCGAAGGTGCGCGCCGAGCGCGCCGAAGTGAAGAACAGGTTGAAGATCGGTTCCATGTCGCTGTCCGAAGCCTTGGCATCGAGCGATGAAGCGGTGAGCAAGCTCAAAGTGGTGTCGCTGCTCGAATCGCTCCCTGGCGTCGGCAAGGTGAAAGCACGCAAGATCATGGACGACATCGGAATCGCCGACAACCGCCGTGTGCAGGGTCTCGGCCCGCAACAAAGAGCTGCACTGCTCGAGACCCTCGGTAAGTGAGTCGGTGAGGCCATGCAGGCCTCTGTGCCGCTGATCATCATCGTCTCCGGCCCCGGAGGCGTTGGCAAAGGAACCATCGTTCGAGCCTTGGTGGCCCGCGACCCGGCTCTCTGGTTGAGCCGGTCGTGGACCACTCGGGCCCAGCGGCCTGGTGAAGCGTCGGATAGCTATGTGTTCTCCACTCGGCAGGCTTTCGAACACCAGATCGAACGGGGCGGCTTCCTCGAATGGACGCAGTTCCTCGACAATTACTACGGCACACCTGTGCCCGATCTTTCCGATCCGGTCCTCGTCGGGCGCGATCTCGTACTCGAGATCGAAGTCGATGGGGCTCGCCAGGTGAAGGCGCTCCACCCTGAGGCTGTGTTGATCTTCGTGTTGCCGCCGTCTCGAGCCGAGCAGGCTCGTCGGCTGCGCGGGCGTGGCGACCCCGACGACAAGGTCGAGCAGCGGGTGCGCAAGGCCGAAGAGGAAGAGCCCATCGGACGCGCGCTGGCCGACCACATCGTGGTGAACGACGATCTCGATGCCACCGTGGCCGAGATGGCCGACCTCATCGACAGCCATCGCCATCGCAGTTAACCCGGCTGTTCTCGGGTAGGATGCATCGCCCTCTAGGAGGAATCGACACCATGCAGCGTACGCACGACACCATGATGACCCCGCCCATCGAAGACCTGTTGGCGACGGTTGACTCGAAGTTCAGCCTGGTCACGCTCGGCGCCCGCCGGGCGCGTCAGCTCAACTCGTATTACAGCCAGTTGGGCGACGGTCTTGGCCAGATGGTGCCTCCGCAGGTGGTCACCGGGCCCGGGCACAAGCCGCTCAGCATGAGCTTCGAGGAAATCGCCGCGGGCAAGATCGTTCGGGTCGAGTGGACCGAAGAGGTCGAAGCCGACGCCGACGAAGCAGTTGCCGACGAGGCCTGAGCCCGTCGCTTCGTACCACAACGCACCCATGATCGCTGGTCGCCGTATCGTGGTGGGTGTCACCGGCGGTATTGCCGCGTACAAGGCCGTCGAGGTGTGCCGTCGGCTGGTTGATGCTGGTGCTCACGTGGTGCCCATCATGACCGCTGGGGCCGAGCACTTCATCGGTGCCACCACGCTGTCGGCACTGTGCAGCGAACCGGTGCGCACCACCCTGTGGGATGCCGGGCACCCCATTCCGCATACGCGCCTCGGGCAAACCGCCGATCTGGTGCTGGTGGTACCCGCCACTGCTCGGCTCCTGGCTGCCTATGCCGCAGGGCTGTCCACCGATCTGCTCACCAACACGCTCATCGCTACTCGTGCCCCTGTGATCGTGTGCCCGGCGATGCACACCGAGATGTGGGAGCACCCGGCCGTACAAGACAACCTTGCCGTGCTGCGCCGTCGTGGTGTGCATGTAGTGGAACCCGATGAAGGCCGCCTCGCCGGCGGTGATGTGGGCAAGGGGCGCCTCGCCGCACCCGAGCGCATCGTCGCCGACGTGGAGCGTGTGCTCGGTGGTGGACAGATGGCCGGCATGCACGTGGTGGTCAGTGCGGGCGGAACCCGCGAACCCATCGACGCGGTGAGGGTCATTGCAAACCGCAGCAGCGGGAAGCAGGGCTACGCGGTTGCGGCGGAAGCACTGGCCCGGGGCGCCCGAGTCACCCTGGTCTCCACTGTCGAGTTGCCGACTCCGGCCGGTGCCTCGTTGTGCGTGGTGGAAACAGCGGCCGAGATGCAAGCCGCCATGGAGCGCCTCGCTGCCGATGCCGATGTGGTGGTGATGGCCGCAGCGGTAGCCGATTTCCGCCCGGTGTCGGCGGCGACTGGCAAGATCAAGAAAGACGGCGGTGTGCCCGAGATCGTGCTCGAACCCACGCCCGACATCTTGGCGGGGCTGGGTGCACGCAAACCTGGCGGCCAAGTGCTGGTGGGTTTCGCAGCCGAGACGTCCGACCTCGTGGCCAACGCCACCGGCAAATTG
>JBAXQV010000273.1:0-3228 GCA_037131575.1 Actinomycetota bacterium | reverse complement strand
GGCCAGCACAACGTCGGCCAGCACGACGCCTGCCAACACAACAGCGGCCAGCACTGCGCCTGCCAACACAACGTCGGCCAGCACAACGTCGGCCAGCACTGCGTCTGCCGTACCCACCATTTCGGTGGTGGTGCCGGCGCGCGATGAGGCGGAGCGCATCGGCCCACTACTCGACGTGCTCGTCGGGGCTGGCGCCGCGTCGGCTGCTCTGTTACCTGCAGCGGTCGAGGTGATCGTCGTCGACGACGAGAGCACCGACGCCACGGCTGCCGTTGCGGCCGCCGCCGGGGCGCGTGTGGTGACCGGCGCACCGCTTCCAGTTCACTGGGCCGGCAAAGCCTGGGCACTGCAGCAGGGTGTGGAAGCAGCCACGGGTGACTGGGTGGTGGCACTCGATGCCGATACGCGTCCGTCGCCCGACCTTCCCCGCGCCTTGGTGACTCGGGCCGTTGCCGATGACCTCGAATTCGTGAGCGTGGGCGGGCGATTCGAATGCCCCACACCGGGGGCGGCGTGGTTGCACCCGGCATTGCTCACCACTCTCGTGTACCGCTTCGGCCCATCGGGCTATGCCGGGCCCATTCGAGCCGATCGGCAACTCGCCAACGGCCAGTGCATGGCCTTCCCCCGCCGTGCGTTCCTCGCTGCGGGTGGCTTCCTGCCGGTGGCCCACCACGTGGTGGAGGATGTAGCGCTGGTTCGTCATCTGGCCGATAAGGGGTGGCGCGTGGCGATGCTCGATGGTTCGTCGCTGCTCACCACGCGCATGTTCGACGACTTCGGCCACACCTGGCGGGGCTGGAGTCGATCGATCGCTCTGCCCGGCGTCGAGCGGCGTCGGTGGCAAGTGGTCGACCTCGCTGTGCTCCTGGTGACGCAGGCCTCGCCGCTGCCTCGGCTGCTGTTCCGACGTGCCGATGCGCTCGATCTCGTGTTGCTCGCAGCGCGGCTCGGCACCATGGTGGGCACCGCCGACGCCTACGAACATCGCACCGCGGCCTACTGGGCGTCGCCGCTTGCCGATGTGCCCGCGGTGGCTGCGGTTGCCACTGGCGTGGTGCGCTCGCTGCTCGGTCGAGGCCATCGGTGGCGGGGCCGCACGTACCCCTGAACGCGGAGCGGTGCCACTCCACATTCCGCCGTCCGCGGGTCAGCCGGGGTACGCGGGTCGGCTGCAGTCCGCGGGTCGGCTCCGGTCCGCAGGTCGGCGGCGGTCCGCGGGTCAGTCCCGGTCTTGCCAGGTGCATATGCAGGCTTCGTTGCCGTCGGCATCGGCGAGCACCCACCACGACCGGGCGTAACGGTCGTTCACCATTCGTCCGCCTGCTGCCAAGGCAGCAGCGATCCGCGCTGCCGCCTGTTCGTGCGGTACCGACACGTCGATGTGGAATCGCTGCCGTTCGGTGCGTGGTGCGGTCATCGTCTGGAACCACATCGGCGGCCCGATACGTGCGGGGTCGACCAACATGCCACCCGTCTCGCGATAACCCAGCACGGCTGCCCAGAACGGCCTGATACGGCTGGCGTCGAGCGTGTCGATGGCAATCTCCACCTGTTGGAGCGCACTGAATTCAGCCCGCGCCCCGGCTGTCGCGGCGAGCTGCGAAATCTGCTGGGCCAAGGTCACATCGGCAGTGGTGATGCCGTCGGTGTGATGGGTGGTGAGGGTCACGATCACCTGATCGGGATAGCGGATATCGAGTTCGGGATGGTGGTCGACGGCATCGGCGGCTGCAGCGATGGCGGCCGCGAGGGCGGTGGCCTGCTGGAACGAGCCGGCCCGGAAGTTGGCGCGCAACTGTGCGGTGATCAAGCGCCAGTCATCGAGGCCGGGGAAGGCAGCAACCTCGTCGAACGACAGCGGCGTATAGCTCGGTGGGGTCATCCCCCGAGTACAGCACGTTCGTCGGCGTCGCGGGGTGGTTGGTGCTGTCCGCTGCGCGCAGCCTGCCAGAAGCGCAGCCCCACCAGGCACATCAGCACGCCGGTTGCGGCAGTGCGCACCGGCCCATCGACGATCAACTGCACGAGCGGGAAGGCGAACACGCCTACTCGGGCGCCCCACGCAAACGATCGGGTGGTCGCCCACACCCCCACTGCGATGAGCGCCGCCACCAGCGCAGTGATGGGCGACAGCACGCAGGCCGCCCCCACGAAACACAGCACGCTTCGCCCACCACGGAAGCGATCGAACACCGGCCAGGCGTGGCCCACCATGGCGGCGAACCCGCCGAGATAGCCGAGCCACCAGTAGTGCCCGGCCGCGTCGGCGGTAGCCCCCGAGCTCACCAAATCGCTCACCGCCAGTAGTCGACCCATCGCGGCGGCCAACGCCCCTTTCACCACATCGCCCACGAACACCGGGAAGGCCGTGCGCGTGCCAAGCATCTGCCGAGCGTTCCAGTACCCGGGGTTGCCATCGCCCATGGTGCGCAAATCGCGGCGAGTCACCAGCCGGGCCACGGGCACCGAGCCGATGAGGTAGCCGAAGAGCACTGTCGCCGCCACCGCCATGCCTGCCATGCTGACAGTGTGCACCACTACACACCGCACTGCATCGCCTCGTTCCACTTGGTGCGTACGAACAGCCGGGTGCAGGCGTTGACTCGCCTCGGTCTCGATCGGGCCCGTCTGCGCCGAGTGCCGGGCTTGGTGTTCTGGCGGCTCCTCGGCACAGGGGCGGGGAGCAACACCGGGCCGGGTGCCGACCTCCACCGCACCGCCTTGTTCGCCATCTGGCGCGATGTGGCCGCCCTCGAGGCATTCGAACAGTCGATGGAAAAGCGGTGGGCGGCCGCCGATGAGTTGTGGTCGGTGCGGTTGCGTTCGGCGGGCGGCCACGGTGCCTGGCGTGGCGTCGATGTGCTCGGCCTGCTCGAACCCGCTGAGGGTCCGGTCGATGAGTCGTCGGCCAGTGGCTCACCCGTGGTCATCATCACCCGCGCCGATGTGCACCGTCGCTCGTGGCGCGCCTTTCGTGCCGCTGGCCCCGCAGTGAGTGCCGAACTCAATGCGGCCGATGGTCTGCTCGCCGTCGTAGGCATCGGCGAGGCACCGGTGGGTCGGCTGGGAACGCTCAGTGTGTGGCGTTCGCTGGCCGATGCCCAGGCGTTCGCCGCCGATTCGCCGCATCATCGCGAGGTGATGCGCCGCACACGAACCGAAGGCTGGTACGGCGAGGAACTCTTCGCCCGTTTCGAACCCTTCCACGCCACCGGCATCTGGAAC
>JBAXQV010000272.1:0-3229 GCA_037131575.1 Actinomycetota bacterium | reverse complement strand
GAGGCCATGCTGGCGCAACTGGCACTGCACGATGCCGAACTCGCCAAGGCCAATGCGGGCGGCGGCCCTGCCTATGTCGAGCGGCATCGCAAGCGCGGCAAGATGCTGGCTCGCGAACGCATCGAGGCAATGCTCGACCACGGCAGCCCGTTCCTCGAACTCTCGCCGTTGGCGGCATGGGGCAGTTCGTTCCCCGTGGGTGGCGGCATCGTGTGCGGTATCGGCGTGGTGGAAGGCACCGAGTGCATGATCATCGCCAACGACCCCACCATGCGCGGTGGCGCCACCAACCCGCTCGGTATGCGCAAGAACCTGCGCGCCATGCAGATCGCCCGCGAGAACCGCCTGCCCATGGTGAACCTGGTGGAATCGGGCGGCGCCGACCTACCCACCCAGAGCGAGATCTTCATCCCCGGCGGGCAGAGTTTCCACGACATCACCCAGATGTCGGCGATGGGCATCCCCACCGTGGCCGTTGTGTTCGGCAACTCCACCGCCGGTGGCGCCTACGTGCCCGGTATGAGCGACTACATCGTCATGATCAAGGAGCGCTCGAAGGTGTTCCTCGGTGGCCCACCGCTGGTGAAGATGGCAACCGGCGAGGAGAGCGACGACGAGAGCCTCGGTGGTGCCGAGATGCACGCCAGGGTGAGCGGCCTGGCCGATTACTTCGCTGTCGACGAACTCGATGGCATCCGGCTCGGCCGCCAGGTGGTGCGCCGCCTCAACCAGCGCAAGCGTGGTGCTGGGCCGCGTGGTGGGTCGGCGGGTGCAGTGCGACCGCCGAAGTACGACCCCGACGAACTACTCGGCATTCCCTCGGCCGACCCGAAGGTGCCCTTCGACCCACGCGATGTGATCGCCCGCATCGTCGACGCCAGCGAGTTCGACGAGTTCAAACCGCTTTACGGGCCATCGCTGGTTACCGGGTTCGCCGAACTGCACGGCTACCCCATCGGCATCCTCGCCAACCACCGCGGCGTGCTGTTCAGCGAAGAGGCCGAGAAGGCGGCGCAGTTCATCCAGCTCGCCAACCAGATCGACACACCGCTCGTGTTCCTGCAGAACACCACCGGCTACATGGTGGGCAAAGAGTTCGAGCAGGGCGGCATCATCAAAGACGGCGCGAAGATGATCAACGCCGTCACCAACAGTCGTGTGCCACATCTCACCATCCACATGGCGGCGTCGTACGGTGCCGGTAACTACGGCATGTGCGGGCGGGCGTTCGGGCCACGGTTTCTGTTCGCTTGGCCGAATGCGAAGACGGCCGTGATGGGGCCACAGCAACTGGCCGGGGTGATGAGCATCGTGGCTCGCCAGTCGGCTGCGTCGATGGGCAAGCCGTTCGACGACGACGCCGACGATGCGCTGCGTCGCCAGGTGGAAGAACAGATCGAGCGCGAGTCGTTGGCCTTGTTCATGACCGGCAAGGTGTACGACGACGGCATCATCGACCCACGCGACACCCGCACCGTGCTGGGCATGTGCCTGTCGGCCATCGACAACCAACCCGTACAGGGCACCCGTGGCTACGGCGTGTTCCGGATGTGATGGCCATGCCCGATACCAGCATCTCCCCTGTCATCGGCCCGGTGCGCCGCCTGCTGGTGGCCAACCGCGGCGAAATTGCCCGCCGCATCATCCGCACCTGCCGCAGCCTCGGCATCGACACCATCGCCGTGTACAGCGACGCCGACCGGTATGCGCCGTACGTGCGCGAGGCCGACCTGGCGATGCCCCTGCCCGGTAACACGGCGGCCGACACCTACCTGCGCGGCGACCTCATCATCGCCGCCGCACTGGCCACGCAGTGCACCGCCATCCACCCCGGCTACGGGTTCCTGAGCGAGAACGCCGGTTTCGCCCAAGCAGTGGCCGACGCAGGCCTGGTGTTCGTGGGCCCGCCCGCCAGTGCCATCGAGGCGATGGGGTCGAAGATCGGCGCCAAGCGACTGATGCGCTCGGCCGGTGTGCCGGTGCTGCCCGACAACACGGTCGAGTCATTGGCTGAGATCGGCCTGCCCGCGCTGGTGAAGGCATCGGCAGGTGGCGGCGGGCGCGGGATGCGCCTGGTCCGTTCGGCCGACGAACTCGACGCCGCCATCGCCTCGGCCGAACGTGAGGCCGAGTCGGCATTCGGTGACGGCACCGTGTTCGTGGAGCGCTACGTGGAGGGTGGCCGCCATGTGGAGATCCAGGTGTTCGCCGACACGCATGGCAACACCGTGGCGTTGTTCGAACGCGACTGCACGGTGCAGCGCCGTCATCAGAAGATCATCGAAGAGGCGCCGTCGCCCGCCGTGGGCGAGCACGTACGCGAACGGATGAGCGCCGCCGCCGTGGCCGCCGCCGAGGCCGTGGGCTATCGCGGTGCGGGCACCGTCGAGTTCCTGCTCGACGGCACCGGCAACTTCTTCTTCCTCGAGATGAACACCCGCCTGCAAGTTGAGCATCCGGTGACGGAGATGATCACCGGACTCGACCTGGTGGAACTCCAACTCGCCGTGGCCAGTGGCGAGCCGTTGCCGCCGGCCGCCCTGCACCCCACCATCACCGGGCATGCGGTGGAAGTGCGCCTGTGTGCCGAAGACCCGTACCACGGTTACCGATCGAGTTCGGGCACGTTCAGCGCCATCGAGTTCCCCACCATTCCCGGGGTGCGCATCGACACCGGAGTCGAGGCCGGCTCAGCCATCAGCCCGTACTACGACTCGATGATCGCGAAGGTCATCGCCCATGCCCCCACACGAGCCGGCGCCATCCAGAAATTGAGCCGAACGCTCACCATGGCGCGGCTCATCGGCCCCATCACCAACCGCACGCAACTGCTGGCATTACTGCCGGTGCTCGACGCCGAGTGGGCATCCATCGACACCGGCTGGCTCGACCGGCAGGGCGCGCTCGAGGCGCCTGTGATCGACCCTGCCTTCATCGCCGCCGCCGGGTTGGCTGTGGTGCGCGCCGAGGCTGCGGCCCGCACCGTGCTGCCCCACGCGCCCCTCGCCTGGCGCAGCAACCCGAGCCAGGCGCAAGAGGTGCAGGTGGGCGACCACACGGTGACGTATCGATTCGACCGCACCGGCGCGGTGACTCACCTCGAGGTCGATGGATCGCCGGTGGCCGAAGCGTGGATGCCCGCCATCGACTTCATCGAGACCGAGATCGTCGACGACACGGTGTTCGTGAGCCGCGGCCTGTATCGGTTCGCCATCACGCCCCGCTTCCC